>NZ_SOEJ01000010.1:0-170534 GCF_004366495.1 Methylosinus sp. sav-2 | reverse complement strand
TCTGCATGTTCCTTTGCCTCATTCAGGCAAAAGAAATCCGCTCACCGAAACGGCGCCAAAATGCTTGACAGCGATTCGCGGAAGTGTGATTCTCTCAGTTGCTACACATTGAGAAGGGCTTCCGGGGCGTGATCGTTTCGGGGGCCTTTTTCTTTTGCTGGGTTCTCCTCTCGCCGCCTCTCACGCGCCTTTCGATGCGCCGTCGCCGGCGTCGAAAGAACGATACTCCTCGAGCAACTCGGGCAGGCGAGCGGCGAGAAACTGCGCAAATGCGCTTCCATCCGCTTTTGCCAGCGTCACTCTGACATCGCGCTCGGAGGCGCGAATTTCCGCGATCGATTGGCCCGCGGAGTTCCTGATCTCTATGATCGGGCGGGCAGGGCGCGGCTCCGCCTCGGCCCGCTTCGCCGCGGCGAGCGTCCGTGCAAAACGCGTGTCGCCATCGAGCGATGAGAAGGCGGGAAGGGCGGCCGCCGCCCTCGCCCGCCTCAGCGCCGGAGCGTCACGCAACAACTCGGCGAATTCCTGCCAGCGGCCGCGGCCGATCCTCGGCGCCCTTCCGATCGCTCGAACGACATCCTCCGGCACCGCCTTGGCGACCGATATGAGCTTGGAGGCCTCGGCCCTGTCGATGGCGAGCGCCTGCTGAATGACCGAGCGACTGCGCCCGGCGCTCTCCAACCGCCAAGCGAAGACCGCGCGTTCGATGAAGCTCAAATCCTCACGCGCTGAATTTTCGACGCCCTGCGCGATGATGAGATCATCATCGCCGAGCGCGCGAATGATCGCTTTCACCGGACGGCCGAGTTGGAGCGCGGCGCGAATGCGGCGATGGCCGAAGGCCGTCTGATAGCGACCGGGCAGGGCAGGGTTGACGCGCAGCAGGACGGGAACTTCCTGCCCACGATCGCCGATCGATTGTTTCAGCGCCTCGAAGGAGGCGTCCTCCTCCTGCGGGAACCGATCGGCGAAAGGGGAGGGGTCGACCAACCCCGGGTCGATGTCGACCACCTGCTCGCCCGCGGCGATGCGTGCCCGCAGCATTTCGTTTTCCCGCTCTATGTCGGAGAAGGTCTCCTTCATCGAGCGCACCGCCCCGGCCGCGACGCGGCGCGGCTCCGGATTGTTGTCAGCAGACAACATCGGGGCGGGGGGCTGCGCGAAGAGGGAGCGGATCGTATCCGTGCGCTTGCTCATCGCCGCCAGACCTTTTCCATGAGGCTGAGGATTTCCCGATTGACGCCATTGACCGATTCGAGCCCGCGCTCGAAAGCGGCGCGGCCGACCGAGCCCCTTTCGAGTTCGTAGAGCGATTGCTTGGTGAGCCCGGCATTGGCGATGGCCGTCGACTTCCATACCGTCGCGCCCAGCACATCCTGGCCGAAGAGATTGCGCAGAAGAGCGACAATCTGCGTTTCCGGCACGTCATTGGGATCGTGCCGTGTCACGACATATCGGATGAAATCATAATCCAGCCGGCCGCCTGCCTCCTCGATGACCGTCATGACGTCCGACGTCATGAGCAGAAATTGATTCATCGAGGCCACATCCACCATCTGCGGATGAATGGTCACGAGCATGGCCGTCGCCGCATTCAGCGCGCCCATGGTGAGATAGCCGAGCTGGGGCGGGCAATCGATCACGACGACGTCGAAATCGTCCGCGATCTCGGCGATCGCGCTACCGACCCGCCGAAAAAACAAATCGCCGCCGCGCAGTGACCGCTCCGCCATGGCGCGCGGAGTGTGATGCTCGAATTCCATGAGCTCGAGATTGCCGGGGACGAGCGAGACCCCGGCGAAATAGGTGGGTCGCACCACGTCCCGCATCGGCCGGCGCGCCTCGTCATAGCGAATCGCGCCATAGAGGGTTTCGCCCTCGCCAATATCGAACTCCGGCTGATAGCCGAACATGGCCGAAAGCGAGGCCTGCGGATCGAGGTCTATGGCCAGCACCCGATAACCTTCGAGCGCGAGAAACTGCGCGAGATAGAGCGACGTCGTGGTCTTGGCCGACCCGCCCTTGAAATTGGCGACCGCGATCACCTGCAATTTGTCGCCGGGGCGCCGATGCGGCAAGAATCCGAGCGCCTCCTTTGGACGCGCGCCCGCGAGGTAGACGCGCAGCTCACCGATCTGGGCCGGCGTGTAGGATCGCCGTCCACCGCCCGCCACCGCGGGCGTCGGGCCGAGCCCGTCGAGCGACAATTGCCGAAGATATCCGTCGGACACGCCGAGGAATCGCGCGACCTCGCCCGACGAGAAAGAGCGAAGGGTTTTTCGAGCCGCCGGCGGAAACAGCGTGGCGCTCAACGCCTGCATCTGCCCCGACAAGACTTTCGCATGGCGGGTCATTCGCTGCAGCGCGCTCTCCGGCGCCGTATAGGGCAGGGCGTCCAAGTTGCTCGTCACAGAAAACGGTTCCTAAGCGTTAAACGGCCAATTTCCGTCTGTGACTAGAGGCCGATTCTCGATTCGTTGCAAGCCGTATTGAGTTAATGGTGTCCTAACGGCCCACCGGCCGCAGTCCGCGCAAATGCATGCATCGCCCATAGCGCCTCAATGATTCGGCTCTCGGCCGATGAACGCGCAACCCGCATTGGCACGGCCCGCGGTCTCGAACCGAAGGAGACAGACGAGCGTCGACTGTGTCCCCTCGAATCGCGATGAGCGCACCGCTCCCGTGCGGACATACGTATAGCGAAAAAGCTCCTGCCGCGGCAGCAGGCGCCGCTGAGACGACCTAGCCGCCTTCTCAGCGGCGCTGACGCGACCGAGAAGGGGCGGCAGGTCAATACCCTGATCGGCGGCAAGGGAGGCCGCCGACAGTCGCTCCCACGTAGCGACCGAGCCTGGCGTTCTCCGAATTCTGGGCGTTCAACGGCGCAACACGCCCCGCGCTTTTTATTTAAGCAATTCGGCCCCGGAGCAAGACGCTTATATTTGTTCCGCGGGCGAGCGGCGATCTATCGCTTCACGCGTGAGGAAAACTGCCTCAATCTACGCCGCTATGGGACCAGCCCCTGCCCCGGCTCCACCATGATGCTGAGCGTGACAAAGAGCCAGAGCACGGCAAAATCGACCTTGTCGACAGACATTCCCTCTGCATTCCGCGAACTCCTTTGCGCCAGACGAATACAAAGCTATGCCATATTATTTTATATCATTTACATATCGTAACGGAAAGCACACGCCAATCTGAACGATAGCAAGATGGAATAACCCCATTTTTGTCTAATACCTGGAGCCGATGGCCGGCACATCGAAAAGTATTTCGCGCTCAACGGGAGGCGGAGTGGCGTATCCAGAAGCAGAATATCGACCATTATATTATCGTCATTTGGACAGCATTCATCGGCGCAGACCACACAATGGCTACCCGATCCCGCTTCTGGCGCCCGCCAGCACGCAATACGCGAGCGTGACGCTGAGCGGCGCAAACGCCGGCCTGAAGATCAACGGAACCAATTACACGCTCATCCAGACTGTCGCGCAGCTCGACGCGCTCGACAGCCATGACGCCACCGTCCTGCCGGGAACCACGGCGGCGAGCGTCTCCGGCAATTATGCGCTGGGGCAGAATATCGATGCGTCAGGGACGACCTACACCGATGCGTTGATCGAGAAATTTTCCGGAATGCCGGCCGGCCTCGACCATACGGTCGGCAATCTGACGATCACCTCCACGGCGTTAGTGAACAATAATCCCGTTTCCAATCTCGCTCTGATCGGCCAGACGACCGCTGGCGGCCTCGTTCGCGATATCGGAGTCGTCAACGCCAATATAAGCTCCTCGGCCACAGTTGTCTTTTCGTCCGGACCGCAGACAGTTTACGGCAACTTCCTCGGTGCGCTGGTCGGCTCGAATTTGGCCAATATCAGCAAAGCCTACAGCACAGGAACCGTCGTTGGAGGCAATTCCGGCGGTCTGATCGGCTATAACGGCATTTTCCCACAACCCGGCGTGTTCAACACCATCTCGGACAGCTTCTCGACAGTGAATGTGACCGGTGCAACGGTCGGTGGACTGATCGGCCGAAGCGAATATCTCAAGATCTATCGTTCCCACGCCAGCGGAACCGTCGACTCTTCACTCGGAGGAAACAGCGGAGGATTGATCGGCTACGCAAGCAATACGAATGTTTACGATTCTTACGCAACCGGTGATGTCCTCGGCGGCACGATCGGCGTTGGTCTCGGAGGCCTCATCGGAAATGTGCCGAGCGGCTCCGCTCCGATCCTCATCAGGAACTCCTTCGCCACCGGCAATGCGACGGGTTTCTACGATCTCGGAGGGTTGGTCGGCACTGTCTCATCGTCGATTTCCAACTTCACCCTGGAGAATAGCTACGCCACGGGCAATGTGACCAGCTATCAGAACACAGATGTCAGCCAGCCCCCCGGCATCGGCGGCCTGATCGGCGCGGCCAGCAGCTTTGGCTCCAACATCGTGACGATCACGAATTCTCACGCCACGGGCAATGTGACCTATACGGGGGCCTTCGGCACGGGGGCCGGCGGCCTCGTCGGCTATACGCAGGGTAACGGGCTCATCGCCAATTCTTACGCCACCGGCAATGTCACAGGCGTCTCCGGCACGGGCGGCCTTATTGGCACAGGCGGCTCGACCAACATCACCAACTCCTATGCGACCGGCAATGTGACCGGGGGCAACAACGCCGGCGGCCTCGCGGGCTCCAGCAGCGCGACCATCACCAATTCCTACGCTACGGGCAATGTCGTCGCCAATGTGCAAGCCGGCGGCCTCGTGGGAACCAACGCCGGCGGGACGATCACCGGCTCACACGCGACCGGATCGGTGACCGCTCTCGGCACGACGACCAACGCCACGCTGGCTTCCGCCGGCGGGTTGGTCGGAACCAATTTTGGACTAATCTCCAATTCCTACGCCACCGGCGCCGTGACGGGCCAGAGCGGCTACACGGGCGGGATCGCCGGCGTGAATTTCAACAATAGCGGCAATCCCAACAACACGACGACCGGCGTCATCAACAACAGCTATTACAACTCCGAGGTCAACCCCAGCTTGCCGGCGACCAATTTTCCGTCAGGCCTCGCAAGTCAACTCGTCGCCGGCAAGGTGACTGGCGGCGGCGGTTTGACGAGCGCCCAAATCAAGGACGCGCCCTTCTATATCAATGGCACGATCAACCAAGTGTTCGCCGCGCGCGCGGCAGCGGCAGAAGCCGCCGCAGCCGCCTCGGCCGCCGCCGCGCGTCTGGCCCAGACGCAACATGCGGCGAGCGGCGCCGGCAATGTGATCTCCAATCGGGCGACGGCGCCGACCACTGTTCCCAACGGGTTGCTCGCCACGGCGGGCAGAGCGGCGGTGGAGGCCGTGTCCTCGGCCGATGTCGACGCCCTCATACAGGGCTGCGAGCCCACGCAGACGCCTCTGCCGGCGGTCCGCACGCATACGCAGCATGCTTCGACGACGACGAGCGGGCCTCACAAGGTCCACGTCTCCTCGCCGGGCGCTCATTATCGCGCGCGCATTCGCAGCATCGAAGTCGACGGCCAGCATTTCGATCTTGACAACGGCGGCAGGAACTCGGCTCCCACGCCAAATGCCCAATAATGAGGTCGATCCTCGAACGGAGATCCGTGTTCTTCTTCTCCTGCTCGGCCGCGCCGCAGGCCTTCGCCCAAAGACAGCGAACTGACCCTCGACGCCGTGCTCGTCGGTCTCGGACGATGCAGCCGAGACCGACGAGGGCCTCGACGATCGATCGTCCGCGATGCGCGCGTGGGGGCCGGGTTTACCGCTTTGTCTGTCGATGATAGAATGACTTATGATCCGTTTGTTCCGCGCGCTCATCCCCATGCTGGCATTGGCTTCGCTGCTCCTCGGAGCCGCGCCGCTGGCGCGCGCCGGTCACGGATGCGAGGGCATGAGCGCCGCCGCCATGGAGGATTGCCATAAGGCGGCGGGGGATCGCGGCTCGGTCGCGGCGGATGATTGCGCGGCTGTGTCCTGCGCGCAGATTTCGCCCATCGCCGCGCCGAATGCATCCTCCTTCCTCATCCCCGCCGTAACGGCGAAGGGGAGGGTCATCGCAGCGAGCGACGCCGATTTCGCCTCTCTGACCGGCTCTCCAGAGCTTCGACCTCCGATCGCCTGAAGCCGCAATCGCCGGCTCCGCCGCTCGCGCGACGGAACGGCCATGTCGCTTCAACGCCATCCGCCGCTGTAGCGGCCGGAGATCGAGATCATGCCTCCTTACGCGCCTATTTTCGGCGCGCTCGCGCTCGCCGCGAGCGTGACCGCATCCGTGCTTCACGCCTCCCATTCCGACGCTTCCCATAGCGACGCCGCGGGGTCCGAACATTCGACGCGGGCCGCCGCGCTCGATGATCCCATCTTGTTCTATCGCGATCCGATGGGTGGGACGGAGATCGTGCGCCAGCCGCGCAAGGATGAGATGGGAATGGATTTCCTGCCCGTGCGCCGCTCGCAGCTCGCGCCTTTCGTCGCAAAGCTCCCCGATCCGCCAGTCGCCGCGAGCGAGGAGCCGCTCTTCTACCGCGATCCCATGGGCGGTGACGCGATTTCCGCCACGCCGCGCAAGGACGGCATGGGGATGGACTTTCTGCCGGTCCGTCCCGCCGATCTGCGCGCCATACTGACGAAGCTCGCCGCCGCGCCGCGCAGGAAACGCATCCTCTACTACCGCAATCCGATGGGGCTGCCGGATGTGTCGGCCGTTCCGAAGAAGGATTCGATGGGCATGGATTACACGCCCGTCTATGAGGGCGACGATGTCGAGGCCGATGGCGCGCTACGCATCGCACCTGGGAAAATCCAGCGCGCCGGCGTGCGCTCGGAACTGGTGCGCCGTCAGCCGATCGTCACCGAGATTCGCGCGCCCGGCGCCGTGCAGGTCGACGAGCGCCGCGTCGCCGTCGTCGCGACGCGCTCGGAAGCCTTCATCGAGAAGGTCTTCGAGGCGACGACCGGCGCGCGCGTCGCCAAGGGCCAGCCGTTGGCGCGGCTCTATTCGCCGGCCATTGCGGCGGCGGCTGCCGATTATCTCGCCTTCTCCGGCGCGCGCAACAGCGGCGATCCCAGCCTGCTCGAGGGCGTGCGCCGCAAGCTCGAGACGCTGAACGCGCCAGCGGAATTCATCGCCGAGATCGCCAGGAGCCGGCGCGTGCCGGCGAGCGTCTCCTGGCCCGCGCCGCGCGACGGACTCATTCTCGAGCGCAACGCCGTCGAAGGGATGAAGGCCGAGGCCGGCCAGGTGCTGTTCCGCATCGCCGATCTCTCTGTCGTCTGGGCGCTGGTGGATGTCTCCGAGCATGATTATGCGCGGCTGCGCCTCGGCCAGCCGGTCGAGATCAGAGCGCGCGGCCTTCCCGATCGCATCTTCTCCGGCCATGTGACGGCCATTTATCCGCAGATCAATCGCGAGACGCGCACGGCGCGCGTGCGCATAGAGCTGCCAAATCCCGATCTGACCTTGCGGCCCGACATGTATGTGGAGGCGCAGATCGGCTCCGGCGATCACGACGCCGTCATCGCCGCGCCGGAAAGCGCGGTGATCGAGACCGGCAAGCGCGCGCTCGTTCTGCTCGACAAGGGCGATGGCCGTTTCGAGCCGCGCGCGGTGACGCTCGGCCGGCGTGGCGAAGGCTATGTCGAGGTGAGGAGCGGGCTCGCCGAAACCGACCGCGTGGTGACGGCGGCCAATTTTCTCATCGATTCGGAGAGCAATCTGCGCGCGGCGCTGCAGACTCTCGCCGGCGCGGAGACAGCGCGATGATCGGCCGGCTGATCGCCTGGTCGGCGCGCAATCTCGTTCTCGTTTTCATCGGAGCCGCCTTCGCCGCGGCGGCGGGACTCTATGCGCTGCGCACTTTGCCGCTCGACGCGCTTCCCGATCTCTCCGACGTGCAGGCGATCGTCTACACGGAATATCCGGGGCAGGCGCCGCAAGTGGTGGAGGATCAGGTCACTTATCCGCTGACCAGCGCCATGCTGACCGTGCCGCGCTCGAAAGTGGTGCGCGGCTTCTCCTTCTTCGGCGTCTCCTTCGTCTATGTGATCTTCGAGGATGGCGTCGATCTCTATTGGGCGCGCTCGCGCGTGCTGGAATATTTGAGCGCCGCCGGCAAGAAGCTGCCGCAAGGCGTGACGCCGACGCTCGGCCCGGACGCCACCGGCGTCGGCTGGGTCTATCAATATGCGCTCATCGCCAAGGAGATGACGCTCGCCGAGCTGCGCTCGCTGCAGGATTGGACGCTGCGCTACGGCCTCTCCAAGGCGGAGGGCGTCGCCGAGATCGCGAGCGTCGGCGGTTTCGTCAAGCAATATAATGTCGTCGTCGATCCCAACCGGCTGCGCGCGCTGGGCGTTTCGCTGAAGCAGCTACGCGAAGCGATCCGCGCCAGCAACACGGATGTCGGCGGACGCACGGTGGAGCTCTCCGAATTCGAGTTCATCGTGCGTGGCCGCGGCTATCTGAAGAGCGCCGCCGACATAGAGCATATCGGCTTGCGCGCGGAGAATGGCACGCCTCTGCTGCTGCGCGATGTCGCGCGCGTCGAGCTGGGGCCAGACGAGCGCCGCGGCGTCGCCGAGCTCGACGGCGAAGGCGAGGTCGCCAGCGGAATCGCGCTGCAACGTTACGGCGTCAATGCGCTGAGCGTCGTCGAGAATGTGAAGGCGGCGCTCGCGCGGCTCATGCCCGGACTGCCGAAAGGCGTCGAGATCACGACCGTCTATGATCGCTCGCCGCTCATTCACGCGGCGATCGAGACATTGCGCAAGGCGCTCGTCGAGGAGAGCCTGATCGTCGCGATCGTCTGCGCCGCCTTTCTGATGCATATGCGCAGCGCAATCGTCGCGATCGTCATGCTGCCGATCGGCGTGCTCATCGCCTTTGCAGCGATGAAGGCGATCGGCGTCGGCTCCAACATCATGAGTCTCGGCGGCGTCGCCATCGCCATTGGCGCGATGGTCGATGCGGCGATCGTCATGATCGAGAATGCGCATAAGCATTTGGAGCGCGCGCCGCCGCAGAAGCCGCGCCTCGACATATTGATCGAGGCGGCGAGCGAAGTAGGGCCGGCGCTATTCGTCAGCCTGCTCGTCATCACCGTCTCCTTCCTGCCGATCTTCACGCTCGAGGCGCAAGAGGGACGGCTGTTTGCGCCGCTCGCCTATACCAAGACCTTCGCCATGGCGGCGGCGGCGCTGCTCTCGGTGACGCTGGTTCCGGCGCTGATGGTCGTCTTCGTGCGCGGGAAGATCGTGCCGGAAGCGAAGAATCCGATCAATCGCGCCTTGATCTTTCTCTATCGTCCGATCATCGCGCGCGTCCTGAGAGCGAAGACGGCGACGATCCTCGTCGCCATCGTCGCGATCCTCGTGACGATCGTCCCGGCGGGCCGGCTCGGCGGCGAATTCATGCCGACACTGGATGAGGGCGCCTTGCTCTATATGCCGACGACGCTGCCCGGCCTCTCCGTCACCAAGGCCGCCGAATTGCTGCAGACGCAGGATCGCATCATCAAGAGCTTTCCCGAGGTCGCATCTGTCTATGGCAAGGCGGGCCGCGCGGCGACGGCGACCGATCCGGCGCCGCTCGAAATGTTCGAGACCATCATCGCGCTGAAGCCCAAGGCGCAATGGCGCGCGGGGCTGACGACGAGCAAGCTCATCGCCGAGCTCGACGCGGCCCTGCAATTTCCCGGCGTCTCCAACGCCTGGACCATGCCGATCAAGGCGCGCGTCGACATGCTGGCGACGGGCATACGCACGCCGATCGGCGTGAAGATCTTCGGCCGCGATCTCGCGCAGATGGAAGGTCTCGCGCGTCAGGTGGAGGCGGCGCTGAAGCGCGTGCCCGGCACGGCGAGCGCCTATGCCGAGCGCGTCAATGGCGGCTATTTTCTCGATATCGTGCCCGATCATCCGGCGCTCGCGCGCTATAATCTGATGATCGGCGATGTGCAGGAGGTGATCGCCACCGCGCTCGGCGGCGAGACAGTGACGACGACAGTGGAAGGGCGCGAGCGCTATGGCGTCAATATTCGCTATCCGCGCGAGTTCCGCTCCGATCCGCAGACGATCGGCAGGGAAGTGCTCGTGCCGCTGCCGCGCGGCGGCGCCGCGCCGCTGGGGGAGGTGGCCACGATCGAGCTGACGCGCGGACCGACGTCGATCCGCACCGAGAACGGCCAGCTCGCCGTCTATGTCTTCGTCGATGTGCGTGATCGCGATCTCGCCTCCTATGTCGCCGAGGCGCAGAAGACCGTCGCGCAATCGATCGCTCTGCCCGCCGGCTCCTATCTCACCTGGAGCGGGCAGTTCGAATATATGCAGCGCGCCGAGGCGCGGATGCGGATCGTCGTGCCGCTGACGCTCGCCATCATCTTTCTGCTGCTCTATCTCAACTTCCGCCGCCTGACCGATACATTGATCGTGATGGCGTCGCTGCCTTTCGCGCTCGTCGGCGGCGTATGGGCGATGTGGCTCATGAGCTTCGACATGTCGGTCGCCGCAGCGGTCGGCTTCATCGCCCTCGCCGGCGTCGCCGCCGAGACCGGCGTCGTCATGCTGATCTATCTCGATCAGGCGCTACGTGAGATCGCCGCCGCACGCGCCGCGCAGGGCTGCGCGCTCACGCGCGCCGATCTTCATGAGGCCATCATGCTCGGCGCCGTCGAGCGCGTGCGCCCGAAGATGATGACGGTGACGGCCATCATCGCCGGCCTGCTGCCGATCCTCTGGAGCTCCGGCGCCGGCTCGGAGGTCATGCAGCGCATAGCGGCGCCCATGATCGGCGGCATGGTCTCCTCGACGGCGTTGACGCTCATCGTCATTCCGGCGATCTATGCGCTCGTCATGGGCGCTCGTCTGCCACGCGCCGATGTCGCTCATACGCGCGACGCAACGGAGGCGTCCTAAAAGCGTGGGCGCGCCATACCCCGCAAAGCTTTCGCGCCGTCGCCGGAAGCCGAGCTCACGGCTTGTCATCGCGCGCGCCCACTCCGCCATCGCCAATGGCTTTTAGCGAATCGTGATCGCCGGCGAGGATAAGTGAACACCCGAATGGCGACTCTGCGGAAGCGTCGATAAACGGATTCTCGTCATCCGCCTCGTGTCGCGAGCAGTTCGCGACCTAGTCGCGGGGGGGCTCGAATGACGGCGATCAAAACAATTATCGGCGCGTCAATGACGAGTCTGGCCACGACTGGCGTCGAATCTCGAATCGCGAAGCGATGAAAGTGGAAATCGAAACAAACCTCTCGCTTCCATTGGGCGACGGCTGGGGTCTCCACCCGCCCGCCACGGATCGCCTCGTCATCATCAACGCGACTGCGAAGCTCGTGCTGGACCTGCTGCGGGCAGGCGTGACGCGTGAGGAGATCGCAGGCGCTTTCACAGAGCATTTCGACCTGCCGCTGGATGACGCCGCGAGCGATGTTGCATGCGACGCATCGGCTTCTCCTTCCATCGAAGGCGACGAAATCGACTGCGGCGAATGGCGCTTCGGCGACCAGGCCGTCCACATCGTGTCGAGCGTGCCGGAGCTGACCCGAGATTATTTCGCGCGCTTCGCGCATGAGATCGCGCCGCCGAGCGCAAAGGCCGCGCAGCTGCGATTATCGACAGCCGGCGACGGCTATCGGCTGACGCTGGAGGGCGAGAGCAGATGGATCGGCGACACATTGCCGGAGCTGATCGCGCGACTTAACGAGCTCTTCCTCGGATGGGAGCATCCCGATGTGGAGCTTCTCGCTTATTTTCACGCGGCGGCGGTGAGCCGCAACGCGCGCGCCGTCCTTCTTCCGGGCGCGAGCGGCGCCGGCAATTCGACGCTCGTCGGCTATCTTTGCGACCACGGATTTTCCTATCTCGGCGACGACCTCGTCGCCCTGTCGGCGCATGACTGGTCTCTACGGCCTTTGCCGACGCTCCTCTCGCTGAAATCCGAATCCTGGAACATATTGGAAGGGCTCTTTCCCGAGCTGTCCGACCGTCCGACCCTATGCCGCCAAGGGCGCGACGTGCGCTATGTGGCGCCGCGCGCGAGAGAGCGCTCTTCCTGCGCGCCGGCGATCATTCTCTTTCCGTCTTACACGCCCGAAGAGCCCGCGACGCTCGCGAAGCTCACGCCTCTGCAGACGATCACGCGATTGCTCGAATCGGCGATGGATATCGAGGCTCCCGTCACCGAAGCGAAGATCGCCGAGATTTGCCGCTTCATCCTGTCCACTCCAGCCTATGAGCTGCGTTACGGCGATCTGGCGCAGGCGTCGAAGATGGTGGAGGATGCTCTCGACGCGAAGGTTTAGGCAACCGCGCCAAATGCTCGCCCGATCGGCGCGACGCGGCTCGGCTGCCGAAGCGCCGGCTGCTCGAAAGGCGAGAGGACTTATCGCGCCCCTCGGCGCGAGCCGATAGCCGCGTCTCGCCGCCTTACGGGACAATGCGCGCGGCCTCACTCCACCGCCAGCCGCTCGGCGAGCTCGGACACATCGTCCCAGGTCAAAAGGTGGCGTCCCTCCACCGTTTCCACGAGAACGCCATCCTGCCCGACGGTCGCCGAGAATTCGACATCGCCGCCGACCGGGCTCAGATAGATGATGTCGGCCCGGCGCCAGTCATAGGCCAGAGCGGTAAAATTGCGCGACAACGTTCGGCCTTCCTCGAGGGTCAGGTCGAAATATACCCGCTCGCTCAGCATCATCCGCAACATATCGCCGAACAGCCGGTTCGACACGCGCTTGACGAGGGGATAGCTCATGCGTCTCTGCTCGGGTGAGGCTGTGCGGCTGGAGCCAGGACGGTCGCGCTTTCCGGCGCCGCGACAGAGTGGGGAGCCACCGTCGTCGTCTCCGCGGAGAAACGCGGCGATGGCTGCTTTTGGGTGACGAGCAACGCCCATGCCACGAGGGCTCGGGCTCGGCTGCTCGCCTAGACGGCGCGAACCTCCTCCGGCTTCGCGATGAATTCCAGGCGATCGGCGCGATCGAAATCCGCCGCCGCCGCCTCGAGCAGGAAGCGGTTCGGATACCAGAAATTGGCGTAGGGCAGGAACAGATTGCCGAACGACAGGCTGGCCAGAGGCTCGGTCCCGGCGAAGAGAACGACCTCCACTCCGACGCCATTGGTCGGCCCGACAGTATTGTCGCCGAATATTTCGAACTGGACCACGAATTTGGCGGACGTAACGCCGCCCTCCGAGGTTTTGATCCCGATGACGCGGAGATCCTGGAAACGGCGACCGATCGCGCCATCCGTCAGAAGTTGCTGAAATTCATGCGCGCGCCCCTTCTTGACCTGACTGGCGTCGTCCAGCGGGACGCCAAGATCGGCCAATCCTGTGGGCTTGGCGGGCGCCAGCGTCACGACGGTGCGGGTTTCTTGCAGTACGGGCAAGGTCGGCTCCTTGTGGTTTTCAACGTTGGACCCGACAAAACCGGGGTCCACGCCGCGCGCCACGCATTTTGCGCGCCAAACGCCGAGACGCCGCTTTTGGATCAGCGGCCTGCCGCTCACTGCCTCGGAATGGCGCTCGTCGCCCGCAAAAAACGAAAAGGGCGCCGCCCGATCCGTCTGGATCGGACAACGCCCTGTTTTCCTTCCGAAAACGCCTAGCGCGTCAGGCCCAAGCCGCCTCGCCGAGCGTGGACAGAACCGCGCGCATCGCCTCGCGATTGCTCAGCGTGACATAGGCGTAGCCACATTCTTCCATCGCTGCTCTCGTCGCCTCGCGCATTTTCGCCAGGCGGCGACGCGACAGGCTCGGGAACATATGATGCTCGATCTGGCTGTTGAGGCCGCCGGTCAGCCAATCGAGAAAAGGCGAGCTCGGCGTGTTGCGCGTCGCGCGCGCCTGCCGGTCGTAGAATCCCTTCGACTCCTTGGCGTCATAGACTTCCATGCCCGTGTGGTTGAGCACGAAGACGAAGGCGAGGATGAAGCCGCCGACGAGCTGGGCGCCGAGGAACCAGAGCCAGCCGGTCCAGGCCGGCCCCGGCGTCAGCATTCCCGCGAGCGCGAAGCCCGACACCCAATGGGCGACGCAGAGCGACGCTTCCCACCATTGCTTGTTCTTGGCCGCGACCTCTATGCTCTGCCAGCTCCAGTTGAAGCGCGCGACCGAGAGGATCGGGAAGAACAGCGGAACCTGAAAGCGGGGCAGAAAGAAGGACAGCGCGCGCCCCAGCCCGGCGCGCCGCGACTTGGCGTTGTATTCCGCGAGCGACTTGTCCCAGACCAGCCAAGGGGGGGAGTCGATATCGCCGTCGATCGGCGTGAGGCTGCCATCCTCCTCGACGCGGCAAGCGTTCGGGAAAGCGTGGTGAAGCTCGTGCTTCTCGACCCACCAGGTGGAGCCGAATCCCTGGGCGAGCGCGATCAGCCGCAGCTTCAGACGCGCCTTCGTCTCGCCGCGGGGACCCCACTGGCTATGCGCGACGTCATGACCGAGATAGGCCGTCCGCGGATAATGCAGGCCGAGAACGAGCAGTCCGACCGCCGCAGCGACGCCGCCCTGTGCGAGCAGCGTGAAAGCGAGGGCGGGGGCCGCCACAAGCTCCAGGCAGCGAAGCGCCTGTTCCCAAAAGGGCACGCTGTAATAGCCCTGCTCATGCGCCCAGCTCCTCAACGCAGCGATACGCTGGGCCAGGCCTTTTGCGTCCGGGGCGCCGTCTGGAGCATCGAGGGTGGCCGAACTTGCATGTTGTTGGTTCAATGGAATACCCGGGTAGCACGCTCGGCTACTGTCTGAGGCCGCAGCCTCTGCCTATCGGGCGAAGACGGGGCTTTTGTCAAATTTCTTTCACGGAAGAAGGGGTCGATCGGCATCGATCCGGCTCGAAAATCGGGGCCGCTAGGCCGGTTGGCCCAAGAAAAACCGCTGTGTCGAGAATTTTTGTCGCGGGGACGCCGGCATTGCGCAGCTTTCGCCTGTCCCATGGCGACGAGAGCAGCCAAGTCCCTGCTTCTGGACTCGCTCGCCGGCAGCGTTGGACGTCCGTGACAATTCCGCGGCTTGTTCTCATGCGTCAGTCCCGGGCGTCCGCCTCGAGCCTCGCCCGCCGAGGCGCGGCGACTTGGATTTTCTCGGACGCCCGATCTATAGTCGCGCTCACGGAAAAGGTCCGCATCCGTCGCCCGCGACTTTCCCGTTTTTACAAAATTTCCAATGCTGACATTCGCGGATATCCGGCAGAGACCGGAGCGATGACGATTGCGCCCAAATGGGCGGGACCGGACTTCCACGAAGTCAGGCCATTGCCTGACGCGATCGTCGAGCGCACGCTCCGACGGCGCTGCGGAGACGCCGGCGCCAACATCGATCCGCGTCCAATCTCCGGCCAACGATGAGAAACCCGGTGTGAATGGGGGACCCCTCGAAATTGAAATGATCGAACGGAATCGTTCGATCCAACCGCATTCGCACCCTGGAATTTAGAGCGCCTCCTCCGCGATCGCCCACAGCTCGAGCTCGAGCTCCGGCCAGTCGCCGGAAAAATGCAGCCCGATCGAGGCGGCGACGGAGAACTCCCGCCACAGCGGCGAATGACGATCGAGATAGAAATAGACATGATGCGAGATCGTGCGAATCTGGCCGGGCGGCGTCGGCATATGCACGAGCGGGATTCCCGGCAGATTGGCGTAGACGATATCGTTCATGCGATTATTCGGCCCGACCTTCAGCAGCTGCGGCAAGAGCTGCTGAATCTCCGACGGCGGCCGATTGCTCGCCACTTCCAGCACCAGCGTCGCATTGCCGAGCAGCGCACGGTCGCGGATGGGCGAGATATAGACATTGGGCGCCCGCTGAACCAGCTCCATCCGACGCGCGCGCCGGCTCGTCCGGGCGCTGAGAAACTCTTGCAGATCACGCAGGATCGGCTCGAAGACATTCTCCAGATCGTCGTGATCATAAGCCGGATAAATGCGGCTGCGACGCTGCTGCGAGCCGAATGTCGCGAGCTCGCCGGCGAGCGAGGCGAGCGATGTGTAGAGCCGCTCCGGATGCGTATAGCCCGACTGGCGCAGATGGCGTAGCAAGGGCGCGGCGCGATTGAGCGTCTGCAGCAGCAGATAGTCCGCGCTCTGCATTCCGCCGCCAGAGGACGGATCGGCGGCATAGCGCGCCAGCTCCTCGAGCTTGCTATCGACCCAGCCTATCACACGGTCGATCCATCCGGTCACGACGCTATGCGCCGCGCAGACGAGCAGCGGCGGCGCGAAATTCGGATCGAAGATGATGACCTTGTCGCGTATCTCGAAAATGCGCGCGATGGCGAGGCAATCATATCCCGGCTTCGGCCGACGGCCGATCTCGAGCTCGAGACGCAGATGCGCGACGTCGATCTCCTCTTCGTCGCGCATCTCCGCGACCGAGTCGATGATCGTCTCCACGCCTTCGGTGAAACGGCTCGCCACATCTTTCGCGCGATAATCGACCTCGCGCGAATTGGGCGAGGCGTTGGGCAATGTCAGCCAGACGGTGAGGCCCGCCGCCTTCGCCGGCGCCTCGATGGAGGCCGGCGCCGGACCTTCGCCCGGAATATCGAAAGGCGTGCCGTCCGGCATCACGCCCGCCGCCTTGCGTAGCGCGATCTTGCTCTGCTGCGCGAGATCGGAATCGATCTCGAGCTGAGCGAATCCCCAAGGGTAGGGACTGGTGTGCCGGGTGCGACTCTCGATGATGCGCTCGAGATAGCGATCATTCTGCTGGAGATGGTGCGGCCGCAAGAACAAACCTTCCCGCCACACGACTTTGCTGCGCCACGACATTGTTCTCGTCCCCTCGGATGCGCGGGTCGCTCCATCTCGTCGCATTGTGAGATATCGCATGTGAGCACGCCGGAAAGACCCGCTGTTCTTTCTCGACGACCGTTCTACCCGCGCAGAAGCGCACCCTCGGTGAGAAAACCCACAGCGCTGTGAACGGCGCAAAGAATTTTCGTTCCTTCCGTCGCGCGCATTCCCATCACGCGATCTGCGCGAGGCGCAGAGCCTCGTCCAGCCAAAGACGAAAAGCGTCCTCCCGCGCCGACGGCGTGAGCCGGCCGGCCGCGAGCATCAAGGCGCCGCGCACGCAGCCGAGCGCCAGTCCCGGATCGACGACGAATGCGACCGCTTCCGCCTGGCCGCTCGAGCGCAGCCAGACGCTCGGACCGCAATAGGCGGCCGCGTAAGCGACGCTCGTCGCAGGCGTCGGCCGCGCGGCGCGGCGCGCGACCTCGAACGCCTGCGCGCGCAACCGCTCCTCCGGCTGGCGAACCCAGGCCTCCGCCGCGTCGAGCGCGTCGCGATCGAGATCGGCCGCCGTCGGCTGCAAGGCGCGCAAATTCTGACAGGCCCACCAGACCGCTCTACGACGCTCGAGCAAATAGGCGCAAAAGCCGACGGCTTCCGCAATTCGTCGAGAGGCTCGCAGCTTCGCCACGAATTCGAGCGGCGTCTCCCTCGTCGGCGCGACTCCGATCTCACGCGCTGCGGCAGGGAAAGCCGCGAACAGATCATATGCGGTCGAGAATCTTTCGCGGATCATCACGCGCCTCCATCAAGGAACCGGAGCCACGACGCCGACCGCCTTCAAAGGCCCAGGGACCATCATGGGACCGACGGCGTTGATCACGCCCGGCCCGACGGTGAAGGTCGCGCCGCCGGCTTGCAGCACGATCGACACGCCCGCGACGAGCGTGATCGTCGCCCCCGCCATGATCGTGACCTCGCCGCCCGCCTGGATCGTGATCGCGCCCCCCGCCTGCGTCGTCTGCTCGCCGCCTACAGTCACATTCTGATTGGCGCCCACTGTCGTTTTGTCGCTCATGGCAATCGTCGCCTCGCGACTCATGCCGACTGTCAGCTTGTCCTCGCTCGCGATCGTCACCTTGCGGTCGCCGCTCATGACATTGAGCTCGTCATCGCCCATCTTGATCGTCGTCTTGCGTGACGATTGTCCGACCGGCGTCTCGAAACGCTCGCCGATCTCGCGTGTCTCAGCATGCTCGATCGTCGATTCGAGATCGCGTTCGGCATGAAGCCGTATCTTCTCCTGCAACTTCGCGTCTTCGAACATCAGCTCATTGTAACCATTCCCGCCGGTCGAACTGTTCGACTTCACGCCCGACTGCGTCTTATTCGCGGGCAGGCAGTATGGGAGCCCATTGTCCTTGTTGTAGACGGCTCCGACGATCAATGGCCGATCAGGATCGCCCTCGAGAAATTCGACGACGACCTCCATTCCAACGCGCGGTATAAACTGCCCGCCCCACTTTGCGCCCGCCCACATTTGCGCGACCCGCACCCAGCAGGAACGCAGATCGTCGCGATCCCAATAGAAGCGCACCATCACGCGGCCGTAGCCGTCGTCATCGACGTCGATCTCCTCGCTATCCTTGCCCTTGCGCGCCACCACCTTGGCCGTTTGCGGACCATGAATCATCGGCTTCGGCGTCGCCAAGGGCGCACGAAAAGGCCGATCGCTCGGATGCAGCTCGTAGGAACCCTCGTAAGGCCGCGCATCCGCGCGCGCACCCGACCGATAGGCTTCCATCGCAAAACGATGCGTGCAGCGCGCGATCAAATATTGCTTGTTTTCTTCGTCGGTCGGATGGCGTGTCACGCTCACGAGGCCGCCGGGGAAAAAGTCCGCCGCGTCGCCATCCACGAAGCGACGATAATCACCCGCCTGCGCGGCCTCCAACCTTATTCGCGCATAATACTTGCCGATATTGCGCTGCTCATATTTGCCAGGATAGTCGTAATATTCGAGCGTCGACTTGTCATAACGCTCCGTGGCGTTCGCCTCACCGGACATGTCGGCGTTGGGCGTGGCAAAATTATAATCGCGCAGCGTCACCTTGCCGGTCTGCAGCTTGCGATTGGAGGACCATCCATAGAGACGTCTCGCCTTTGCATGAATGGAGCCGAACTCCTTTCCAGCATATTCGATCGTCGGCGTATTCGGCAGCGCGCCATGAGAAGACGCCGAATCGGCGAGCACGAGCCTTGCGCCGTCCTCACTATGCTCGAAGAAATAATAGACGCCATGCTGCTCCATGAGCCGCGACACGAAAGCAAAATCGCTCTCCCTATATTGCACGCAATAATCGAGACACGGAAAGTCGCCCGACAGCGCCTTGCGAAAATCGATCTCACGCTTGCGTAGCACCTCCTCGATGATCTCGATCGCGGTCTTTCGATGCCAGATCGCGCAATTGCTCGTACGTGTCAGCAGCCAGAGCGACGGCCGCAACACGAAGCGATAGGCGAACAGATCGCCGCGCCGCCCGATCGCCTCGGCCTCCACCGCAATTCCGCTGAAATGCCGCGTTTCGCCATGGCTTCCACGCAAGCCGACGCTGCACGAACGTCCGAGCGCCTGGTCGAAATCGATCGTCGCCTCGCGAGAAAGCGCCAGCACGCGAAACTCGAAAAGCTCGCTCAACCCCTCCGTCCCTTCGAAGCTCTCGACGACCAAACGCTCGTCCGCGAAAGGCGATTTGAACGCGGCGAGCCGCTTCTGCTGATCGAGACGACTGTCCATTGCGGTTCACTCCCTGCCGCCAGCGTCACCGCCAGCGTGCTTCCTCGACGCAAGCTACTCGCCTCTACGGATCGCGGGCTGTGGCATAGGCCACATCGCGCATGCCGTCGGCGCACGAAAAGGAGGCGGGAGCCAACGCAAACCATAGAGTGAGGCAAATCATGACCAAAATCGACTTCACTACGGCGATCGCGCCACTGTCCGATCGCGACCCCTGTGGTCCCGACCTCGATCTGCAAGGAGACGACGACTATTTGAATTTCGTCGCCGTTGCCGAGGGATTGCTGCCGACCGAATATTTTCGCGACGGCGAAGCTTTCGACGCCTCGCAACCGGCAATGCTCGCACATTTCGATCAGATCGGCGCTCTCATGCGACGAACGCGCGACATACGCCTGTTCTGTCTCGTCGCGCGCTTCGCCATTCTGCGTCGCGACTATGAGCAATTCGTCGGCGCCGTCCACGCCATCGCCGAATTGCTCACCGCCAATTGGGAAGAGGCCCATCCCGGCGCCGAAAACGGCTCCTTCGCGCTTCGCGCCGCAGCCCTCGGGCCGCTGAACGAGTCGACCGTCATCTTCCCGCTCCAATACATGCCGCTCTGCGAGGATCGCCGCTTCGGCGTTATCCATTATCGCGCCCAAATGTGCGCGGTCGGCGAAGCCAAGCCCAGGGAAGGCGAGCCCATTCTCTCCTCACTGTCCATTTCGCAGGCTTTTCGGGATTGCGAAAGAGAGCGACTCGTTACGAAGCGGGTCCTCATCGACCGACTGGCCGAGGCGCTCGAGACCATCCACAGCTGCTTCGGCCGAATGTGCGGTTTCGACAAAACGCCGCGCCTCGACAAAATCCGCGCGACCGTGGCCGGAATGCGCGCCTTGCTCACCGAAGCCGCCGGCGACGAGCCGAAAGGTGACGCTGCCGCGAACGGGAAGCCCGAACCTCGACATTACGCCGACAGTCGCATCGACGCCCCCGCCCATGCGCGCCGCGCTCTCGACGCTACGATGGACTATTTCCGACGACACGAGCCTTCCAGTCCGGTGCTGCCACTGGTGGCCAAGGCGCGCGACATTCAAGGAAAGTCTCTCGCCGAAGTGCTCGAGTCTCTCGTGCCCCGGCATGCCTCCGACGCCGAATATGAAATCGGCGACCAGAAATTCTTCGCCCTGCCGCTCGATCTTTTGACCCATGTCACGCCGCCGGCAGAAGGCTATTGCGAAGACTCGGGCGCCGAGATCGAAACAGAGCCGCACGCCCCGACGCACGAAGACGCCGAAGAGCAAAGCGATCCTCATTATGACGAATGGAATGAAGCGCCGACCGACGAACCCTATGTCGACCATCTTCCACTCGCGGCTGCGTTTCCTATCCCGCCCGAACCGATATTTTGCGTCGCGACGCGCGCCGAAGCGATGCAGCTGCTCGACGAGACATCGCGCTATTTCCAGATCGCGGAACCGTCGAGCCCGATCCCCTGGCTGATCGCCAGCGCAAAAAAGCTCGCCGAAAAAGACTTCCTGAGCCTTCTCGGCGAGCTGCTGAAAGAGCGCGCGCTGAGCGACCGCAACGCCGAATG
Source organism: Methylosinus sp. sav-2 (assembly GCF_004366495.1). Classification (NCBI taxonomy): domain Bacteria; kingdom Pseudomonadati; phylum Pseudomonadota; class Alphaproteobacteria; order Hyphomicrobiales; family Methylocystaceae; genus Methylosinus; species Methylosinus sp. sav-2. The sequence continues at coordinate 149,409 of NZ_SOEJ01000010.1, read as the reverse complement.
ACGTTCGAGCCGATCACGCGAAGCGCAGGCGCTCGCCTTGTGACTTTAGTCACCGCCACAATCGATCACTTCGAGCATTTTGCGCTCCAGGACAAATCGCCGACCCGCACGAAAGCCAACGACGCGGTCACGACGACGAGAAACGCTCCGTCCTGAAAGCCCCGGAGGAACCCGGGCCGATGCTCGCGCCGCGACCATCGCATCGAAGCGAGGACAGAAAAATGACCAGACAAAGCAATAGCGGACAGAAGTTCATCAGCCGCAACCGCCCGCCGCGGGTCCAGATCACCTACGCCAATCCCACCAATTCCGAAGAGAAAATCGAGCTCCCCTTTGTGATGGGCGTGATGGCCGATCTCTCCGGCAATGCGCCGAGCACGCCGAAAGAGGAGATGACGCAGCGCAAATTCCTCGAATTCGACATGGACAATTTCGACCAGCGCATGGGCGCTGTCGCGCCCGGCCTGGCTTTGCGCGTGGAGAATAAGCTCGCCGAAGAGCCGGGCGAGAAGCTCGCCGTCAATCTTCGCTTCGAGACAATGGCCGATTTCAATCCGGCGTCGATCGCCGCGCAGACGCCGGCGCTGGAGAAGCTGCTCGAGGCGCGCACGCAGTTGGCCAATCTGCTTCGCTACATGGACGGAAAGGCCGCCGCCGAGGAGCAGCTGCGCAAGCTCCTCAAAGATCACAAGCTGATGGCCGATCTGCGCGACAGCCGCGCCTGAACCATTCCGCCGACCAGCTTTCCGCAACCCGCCTTCGACACGAAACGAGGATCATATGTCCCAGGAACAGGAAATTCTTCACCCCTCCGAACCCTCCCAAATCGTCATCGCCGACGAATTTTCCGAGGTGCTCAAGCAGAGCTTCAAGCCGCGCACCGAGCGCGCCGAGACCGAAGTGCAGAACGCCGTCTCGACGCTGATCAAGGAAGCGCTCGCCGACACGGCCGTCATCAAGGACGATGTCGTCGAGACGATCGAGGCGATCATCGCCGCGATCGACGAGAAGCTCACTTCGCAAATCAATGTGATCTTGCATGACGCCGATTTTCAGAAGCTCGAATCGGCCTGGCGGGGCCTGCATCACCTCGTCTATAATTCCGAAACCGACGCAACGCTCAAAATTCGCGTGATCAATGCGTCGAAAGAAGAGCTCTATCGCCATCTCCGCCAATATCCGGCCGCGGCATGGGACCAGAGCCCGCTCTTCAAGAAAGTCTATGAGGAGGAATATGGGCAGCTGGGCGGCCGACCCTACGGCTGCCTCATCGGCGACTATTATTTCTCGCAGCGCGCGACCGATGTGCAGCTGCTCCGTGATCTCTCGAAGATCGCTGCTTCCGCGCATGCGCCTTTCATCGCCGCCGCCGATCCGACGCTGATGGGCATGGACAGCTGGACCGAGCTGTCCAACCCCCGCGATCTCTCCAAGGTCTTCGACACGCCGGAATATGCGGCATGGAAGGGCTTGCGCGATTCGGACGACGCAAAATACATCGGCCTCTGCCTGCCGCGCGTGCTCGCGCGACAGCCCTATGGCGCGAAGTCCGAGCCTGTGCCGCAATTCGCTTTCGAGGAGGATACGGACGGACATGCGGGTGAAAACTACGCTTGGATGAACGCCGCCTATGCGATGGCGTCGAACATCAATCGCGCCTTCAAGGAATATGGCTGGTGCACGCGCATTCGCGGCGTCGAATCGGGTGGCGAAGTCGAAAATCTCCCCACCCATACATTCCCCACCGACGACGGCGGCGTCGATCTGAAATGCCCGACCGAAATCGCGATCAGCGATCGCCGTGAGGCGGAGCTCGCGAAATCCGGCCTCATTCCGTTGATCCACCGCAAGAACACCGATCGCGCAGCCTTCATCGGCGCGCAGTCTCTGTTCAAGCCGAAGGCCTATCAGAATGACCCGGAAGCCACCGCGTCCAGCAACCTCGCCTCTCGCCTTCCCTATATGTTCGCGGTCAGCCGCTTCGCTCATTATCTGAAGTGCATGGTGCGCGACAAGATCGGCTCCTATCGCGAGAAGGAGCAGCTCGAGCGCTGGCTGCACAATTGGATCCAGGACTATGTGGACGGCGATCCGACCAATTCGACCGAAGATGTGAAGGCGCGCCGTCCTCTCGCCGGCGCATCGATCTCCATTGTGCCGAATGAGGAAAACCCCGGCTATTACTCCGCCACATTCGAGCTGCGACCGCATTATCAGCTCGAAGGAATGGACATCGGCCTGCGTCTCGTTTCCCGCCTGCCGACGGGCAAGTGAGACACGAGTACGCATTGTGGCTTCAGCCACATCCGTCGAAGCGCTTCTTCTTCATTGTAGAACCATCGTCGAAATCGACGAGATCCAAAAACGCAATACTGAAAGGAACTCGATATGTCTTCTAATGCTTTTCTCCACATCGCCGGGATCAAGGGCGAGTCGAAAGCCGAATACGCCGAGCTGAGCCCGAAGGCGGAGTGGATCGATATCCTCGATGTCAACTTCAACATTCACAATCATTCGAGCTCCAGCTATGGCGGCGGCTCTGGCGTCGGCAAGGCCGACTTCGGCGCCATCTCCTTCGTGAAGCGCTACGACAAATCCTCGCCGGGCCTCATGCATTTCTGCGCGGTCGGCAAGCACATTCCGAAGGTGCAGGTGAAGCTCTTCAAATCCTCCGGCGACAAGGAGCCGCTGGAATATATCACGATCGTGATGGAGCAGTGCTTCATTACCAGCGTCGTTCCCTCGGGCCTCACTACCGGCGAAGGAATGGAGGCGATCGGCCTCTCCTTCGCGAAGTTCGACCTCTCGTATAACGAGCAGGACGGAGATGGAAAGAAGGTCAAGGGCGGCCAGTTCGCCTGGGACCTCAAGGCGCTGCAGGGCAAGGCGAGCTGACCGAGGACGCTGCGACGAGCCGCTGCGCGACAATCGCCGCGCAGCGGCGACGACGAAATGCGAGAATCGTCGAGGAGCATTTCTATGGGTTCGACCAATTACACATTGCAGATCGACAGCGTGCGTGGCGAAGCGCGGCGCGGTGGAAAGGACGATCTCATCGAGATTCTCGGATTCGAATATGGGACCACCGCCAATCATTTCCAAGGCGAGCCGGGACATAAGCGCCGCAGCTATTCGAATGTGCGCTTCCGCAAGATCGTCGATCGATCGAGCGTCACCATACAGCAGATGCTCGCGCAGAATACAAAGTTACGGAAGGCGACTCTCAGCCTGACAAAGGGCGGCGGCGAGCCGCTCGTCTATTACACGCTCGTTCTCAAGGACGCGTATTTTGTGTCCTACAAGATTTGCGGCGAGGACGCCGCCGACGAATTCGCCGCTCTGCCGAAGGAGGAATTCGAGATCAGCTACCGCCGTCTCGAGGTCGAATATGAGGCGCAAGACGACAAGGGACTGAAAGACGGCGCCGTTTCCTTCGCCGACGATATTGCGACCAATGATTGAGGGAGGCGGAAATGGCGGAATCGCTGCGAAACAGAGTCGAGTCTTCATTGCTGCACTGCTTTCGTGCAGCGCATAAGGCGAAGGATACGCGAACGAAGCTTACTGCCGGCGCGTCGCAGCGTTCGGCGACGATTTCGCGCGAAGGCCGGCGCGTTGCAATTGCGGAATCGGCCCTCAAAGAGGAAGTTGCCCAGCATGTCGAAACGCTGCTCAATTGCGTCGCTGTCGATTCGACGATCGATCTCGAGCGGTTTCCACGGGCTCGACGCTCGGTCTTGAATTACGGCTTCCCGAGCATTGCGCGTCTCACCATAGACGAATTGGAGCGCTCGGGCCTCGAATCCGAGATCGAGCGGACGTTGCGCAGCTATGAGCCGAGGCTGATCGCCTCGACGCTGCAGGTGAAACGAGACCGACGCATCGACCCGGCCGAGCTCACCATTCGTTACATCGTCCATGCCGAGCTGGCGAGCACGCCGCTTCCCCTTCCTATGGAATTCATAGCCGATGTCGAAGTCACGACCGGCAAGATCCAAATTCAGCAGAGGTGACGCCATGAACCGCGAATTCCTCGATCTCTATGATCGTGAGCTCGATCTCCTGTACGAACATGGACGAGAGTTCGCCGAAGAATATCCTGGCGTCGCATCGCGTCTCGGCGGCTTGGCGCGCGATTCTATGGACCCCTCGATCTCGGGCCTGTTCGAAGGGTCGGCGTTTCTCGCCGCGCGCGTTCAGCTGAAATTGAAGCACGAGTTTCCCGAGTTCATCAACAATCTCCTGGAACAGCTCGTCCCGAATTTTTTGGCGCCGACCCCCTCCATTTTCCTGGCTCAGATTCGTCCGCCTTTCGGCGACCCCGCTCTGAAAGAAGGACGCGTGATCGCGCGCGGCGCGAGTGTGGACGCTGGCTATGTCGAACGTGAGCGAGAAGTCTCTTGCCGATATAAGCTCACAGCGCCTGTCGAACTCTGGCCATTTGAAATCGCCGCCGCGGAATATTGCCAGACAGCGGCGCCACTGGCGGCGCTCGGGGTGAAGCCGGGACCCGAAACGGTCGCCGGAATGAAGCTGACCCTGAGCATGCGCTCGGCAGTGGAACCCCGCGAGAGCAACGGAGCCGCGCAAGATATTTTTTCGTCCTGTCCCGTGGAACATCTGCCGATTCATTTATGTGGCGCGGAGGCCGAATCGGTCGGCCTCTATGAGCAGCTGTTCGCGCATTGCACCGGCGTGTGGCTGCGCTGCGTCGATGAGACGGGAGAACCAATCGTGATCTCGCTCGGGCGTGAGGCGATCGGCGAGATAGGCTTTGGCGACGACGAGGAGTTGATCCCGTCGGACGATCGAATTTTTCGCGGCTTCGAGCTGCTGCGCGAGTATTTCACCTTTCCACAGAAGTTCCTGGGCTTCGATCTCCGCGGTCTGCGGCGCGCGCTGGCGCGAATGCCAGCGAGCTCGATCAGCGTGATCTTCGGCTTCGATGAGATCAATTCGCAGCTCCCCGCGGCGGTTCGTCCGCAAATGTTTTCGCTTTTCAGCGCGCCTGCGGTCAATCTGTTCGAGATGACGACCGATCGCATCCGTATTCGCAAGAATCAGCACGAGCATCAGATCCTCCCGGATCGAAGCAAGCCTCTCGATTTCGAGCCCTATCGCGTCCTCGATGTCGTCGCCTATATGTCGGGCGGCGGAGAAAAGCGTCCCGTGCGTCCGCTCTACACAGCGACGGCCGACGATGCATCGTCGTCCGATCTGAGCTACACGATACGAAGAAGCCCACGTCGCCATTCGGAGGACGAAAGGCGGCGAGGCGTCGCATCCAATTACACGGGCTCCGACGTTTTCATCTCGATCAGCGAGCCGGCGTCGCTGACCACGGAAAGCGAGATCGCCGAGCTCGGCGTTCGAGCGTTGTGTTCCAATCGGCATCTTCCCGAACATCTGCCGGTTGGGACAGGCAAGGCCGATTTTCGGCTGACGGACGATATGTCTCTCGACGTCGTCTGCGCCGCAGGGCCCACGGCGCCGCGCGATGCGGTCGTTTCCCAGATCAAGAGCCGCACAGAATCGGCGCATTCCGGCGTCGTCGCCTGGCGTCTTTTGAATATGCTCAGCCTCAACTATCTCGGCCTCAGCGAGCATGGTGGGGGCAAGAATGCGCTGGCGCTTCGAGAGATGCTGGCGACATTCGCCGACGCCGCGGACAGCTCGATCGAGAAGCGGCTGCGCGGAATCAAATCGGTGGAGAGTCGCCAGATCGTACGCCGCTTGCGTCGCGCGAGAGGCGTCGGGACGGCGCTCGGCGTCGAGATCACGGTCACAGTCGACGACAAAGCGTTCGAAGGATCTGGCGCCTTTCTGCTCGGCGCGGTGCTGGATCGGTTTTTCCCAGCCTATGCGGGGATGAACAGCTTCACGCAGCTGGTGATGCGCACCAGCGAGCGCGGCGTGATCATGCGTTGGCCGGCGCGAATTGGCTCGCGGAGGCTGATGTGACCTATCTCGAACATTTGGCGGACGAACCCTGGCGCGTCGATTTCTTCGACATGATGCGTCGGCTCGAGCGTTCGCTCGGACATGCATCCGACGAAGCAAAGGCCAAGCCCCGGATCGGCGATAGCGCGTCTCGCAAGGACGAGACGATCGAGATCGACGGCAAGGCTGTCGCGCTGTCCTTCGGGCAGGATCCTTGGATGAGCTTTCCGGGCTCCAATGTCGCGCGCGTCGAATGGCGTGAGCACGCGAAGGGCGCGGACGGTGAGCCGGATTCGGCGGAGGAAAGCGAACGGCTGCACGTCGTGCTCAAATTCCTCGGGATGCTCGGCCCGCAGGGCGCTTTGCCTCTATCCGTTACCGAGGAGGCACATGGCTGGTCTCTGCAGCAGGACCCGTCTTTCCCGCATTTCTTGGATATTTTCAACAATCGATTCCTGCAGCTCTTCTACCGGGCCTGGGCGGATTCGCGCGCCATTGTGCAGCATGATCGTCCAGACTGTGATCGCTTCCAGGATTATGTGACCTCGACCATCGGGCTCGGCACGCCGCCCTATCGCGGGCTCGCCGCGACGCCAAAAGGCATTTCCGTCTATGCCGGTCTTTTGGGTTCACGCACGAAGTCTGGCGAGCGCCTCGCGGGCGCTATTCGCGGACTGTTCGCGGTGGAAGTCGAGATCGAGCAGCTCGGCGGCGGCTGGCTCACGATCGAGGAAGGCGAGCGCAACAGGCTCGGACGCAGGAACTGCGGCTTGGGCGGCGATCTGATGCTGGGCGCGGCATCCTTCGGATTCGATCACAAATTCCGCATTCGGATTTTCGTCGAGGATATGAAGCGCTATCGCGACTTCCTGCCGACAGGTGAGGATTGCCACAGACTGAACGACCTTCTTTTCTTTTATATCGGCGAAGAAATGGAATGGGACGTCGAAATCTCTCTTCCAGCGACGCAGACGACTCCGATTTCGCTCGGGCGAACGGGAGAGCTCGGCTGGACCAGCTGGATGGCGCCGAACCGCGCGAGCGGCGAGCGACGCTGCGACGCCCGCTTCGATCCGGCGAAATATGCGCGCGCCGCTAAGCAGCGGATGCAATGAATTTGAGGAGGGCGGAGAAATGACTGAGATCAGCCTGGAGACCGTGACCGGCAAGCTCAATCGCGTCGGCTATGACGCTTTTATGCGCGCCTTGCGGCAGGCGAAGCTGGCCGGGCATCGCAATGTAGAACTCGCACATTGGCTGATGCATCTTCTGCAGAGCGAGGGGAGCGATCTCGATCTCACGGTCGATCGCTTCGCGCTCGACAGGGCCAGGCTGTCGCGCGATCTGGAACAGGTCATCGGCTCGTTTCGCGTCAATGAGACACAAATGCCCGGCGTCGCCCACAATGTGGTGGACGCGCTGGATCGCGGCTGGCATTTCGCCACTTTGCTCTTTGGCGAGACTCAAATTCGGAGCGGCCATCTGCTGACGGCGCTGCTGAAGACGCCGGAGCTTCGTCGCGCTCTGCGCTCGCTGTCGCGCGAGTTCGACAAGATCGCAGACGAGGCGCTGACGCAGGAGGCCAATCGGATTTGGGCCGGATCACAAGAAGAGAATCTGAGGCCGCTGGACGGCGCCGGGCCTGTCGCCAAAGGCGCGCGCGAGGCGAAGGGCGCACATACGGCGCTCGATCGCTTCGCTCAAGATCTCACGGAAAGGGCGCGCAGCGGCGAGCTCGATCCGGTGCTGGGGCGCGACGATGAAATTCGTCAGGTCATCGATGTGCTCATGCGACGCAGGCAGAATAATCCAATTCTGATCGGCGAGGCGGGCGTCGGCAAGACGGCGATCGCGGAAGGATTTGCACAGCGAATCGTCGCCGGCGCCGTGCCTGCGGCCTTGCGGGACATTCGTCTTCTGTCGCTGGACATCGGCCTTTTGCAGGCCGGCGCCTCGATGAAGGGCGAGTTCGAGCAGCGGCTTCGGTCGGTCATCGACGAGGCGCAGTCTTCGCCGACGCCGGTGATCCTGTTCATCGACGAAGCCCATACGCTGATCGGCGCCGGCGGACAGAATGGCGTCGGCGACGCCGCCGATCTGCTGAAGCCGGCGCTCGCGCGCGGCGCCTTGCGCATGCTCGCAGCGACGACCTTCGCCGAATATCGACGCCATATCGAAAAAGATCCCGCGCTATCGCGGCGCTTTCAGCCGGTCGATGTGGACGAGCCTTCCGTCGAGCGCTGTGTCGAGATGCTGCGCGCCATGGTGAAGCCGATGGAACGGCACCACAATGTGCGCGTTTCCGAGATGGCGATAAGGTCGGCGACGAAGCTGTCGCAGCGCTACATTCCCGCGCGCAAGCTTCCAGACAAGGCGGTCAGCCTTCTCGACACGGCCTGCGCGCGCGCGGCGATCTCACAGAATGCGACGCCTGCGCCCATAGAAGATGCGCGCGCCATGATCGCGGCCTTGGAGAGCGAGCGTGCGGCGATCGTGAGCAATAGCGATCTCGAGCAGCTGGACGAGCGCCGCCTGCATGACGTGGAAGTGGAGATATCGTCCGCGCAGGAGAAGCTCGCCGAGCTCGAATCGCGTTGGACGCGGGAACGCGGCCTCATCGAGGATATACATCGATTGCGGGAGGAGGCGGCCTCCGCCGAGCCCGCGCATCGACAGGCTATCCGCGAGCGGCTCGACGCCAAATCCGAGGCGCTGGAAGCGCTGAGCCCGGAGCGGCGCATGATCTACGCGCATGTCGATGAGCAATGCATCGCCTCAGTGGTTTCGGATTGGACCGGCGTTCCGGTCGGACGCATGGTGACGGATGAGATCGAAACGGTCCTTCATTTGACCGAGATTTTGAACGAGCGCGTCGTCGGACAGACGCACGGGCTGCGGTCGATCGCAAAGCGCATTGAGACGAGCCGGGCGCGATTGGACAATCCCGACAAGCCGATCGGCGTCTTCATGCTGGTCGGCCCCTCGGGCGTCGGCAAGACGGAAACGGCGCTCGCGCTCGCGGAAGCGCTCTATGGCGGCGAGCAGAATGTCATCACGATCAATATGTCGGAATTTCAGGAGCCGCATAGTGTGGCGACGCTAAAAGGGGCGCCTCCCGGCTATGTCGGCTTCGGCGAAGGCGGCCGCCTCACCGAAGCGGTGCGCCGCAAGCCTTACAGCGTCATTCTGCTCGACGAGATCGAAAAGGCGCATCCCGACGTGCACGAGATTTTCTTTCAAGTCTTCGACAAAGGCCAAATGGAGGATGGCGCAGGCAGGCGCATCGATTTTCGGAACACTCTGATCATTCTGACATCCAATGTCGGAACCGATCTGCTGATGCGGCTCGGCGCCGACCCCACCGTCGCGAATGATGCAGAAGCGCTCGCGCAGGCGCTGCAGCCGGAACTGCTGCGCGTATTTCCGCCGGCGCTTCTCGGCCGCATCGTGACCGTGCCTTACTTCCCGCTGTCGCGGCAAATGCTCGTCGGCATCACGCGGCTGCAATTGGATCGCATCGGCAAGCGGGTGACGGATGGATATCGCGCGACGTTCAGCTATGACGATACGGTGGTGGACCACATCGTCGAGCAATGCCGCGATCCCGACTCGGGCGGCCGGATGATCGATAATATCGTCACCAACACGCTATTGCCGGCTCTATCCCGCGAGTTCTTGAAAAAGGCGCTGGCCAAGCAGGAATTGGCGCGGGTCGCCGTGGGAGTCCAAAATGGCGCGTTCGAATATTCATGCGCATGAGCCGGCCGGCGGGCCGTCTCGTCGCTGATCGAGATAGCGAAGCGCTGACGGAGCGCGCCCGTCAGCCCGGCGCGAGCGCGCGAATGACGCGCTCGGCGAGCCGTTCGATCGTGTCGCGCTCGAACAGGCTCGTCGCATAGATGAGGCTGCCCTTGATCTCGCCATCGTCCAAGGAGACGGAGAGAGTGAGTGGGCGGCGCACCGCGACACGGTCGGCGGAAGCGCGCGACAGCGTCAGTCCTGAGAATTGCACATTCTGCGGCGGCGCGTCCTCGATCACCAGCGCCACATCGCCGAGCCGCTCGGCGTCCGGGCCGTGGTCCTCGCGCAGCGCCGATATGATGTCGCGCCAAGGCGCATTCTGATGGGCGAGCGCCCCGAGCGTCGCCTCGCGCACGCGCGGCAGCAGCTCTTCCAGCGCGTCGCCGGGCCGCTCTATGCGCAGCGGCAGAGCGTTCATGAAGGGTCCGAGCATGCGATGCGTCGCCGCATGATGCCGCAGCGAGACCGGAATCGTCAGAGCGAGCGCATCGTCCGAGGCGCGCTCCGCGAGAGCGGCGGCGAAGGCCGCCGTCAAGGTCATGGCGAGAGTCGCCCGCTCCTTTGCCGCGAGCGCCTCGGCGGCGTCGACGGCCGCCTGCGGAAAATCGAAACGGAAGACGGCGCCCTCCGGGACGAGGGCGCCTTCCCCGCGCGGCCGATCGCACCGGATCGGCGCGGGCAGGCCGCTCTCGAACAGCCGGCGGAAATAGGCCGTCTGGCCGCTGCGTAGCTCCGGCGTCAGCCATTGCCGCTCCCACAGAGCGTAATCGGCGTAGGAGAGCGAACGATCGAGGAGCGGAAACAGCTCCATGCCCTCGAGGCCATTGGCGTAGAGCGCCCCGATTTCGCCGAGCAGCATGCGGACGGTGGCGCCATCGGCGAGCGAGCGATGACAGCGCAGCCGCAGCAGACGCTCGCCATCGCCGATCCGCTGCAGCGAGACGCGGATCGCGGGCCGCCCGTCATCGGCGCGGACTGGCTCCAGAGGATCGGGCGCTTCCTCGGGACCGAGCAGCGTCACCTCGGGCGGCGCATCGACGATCCGCTGCATCGCGCCGCCATCGGCCATGGGCTCGAGGATGGTGCGCAGAATGGCGTGGCGCCGGAAGGCTTCCCTTATGCTCTCGATCTGGCGCTCTTCGTCGAGCGGGCCGAGAATTTGCACGCCGACGTCGATCCACTGACCCGGCGCACCGGGAGACGCCTGCTCGGCCGCGAGGGCGCCGAGCTGGGCGATCGAGGCCGGCGCGACAGCGCCTGCAGGCGCCGCGACGAATTCCGGCAGGGCGACAGTCGCGCCGCGCCGCGCGCCGTCGAGCCGGGCGGCGAGCGCGGCGAGAGTCTGATCCTCGAAAATCGCGCCGAGCGGCAGCTCCACGCCGAGGCTTTGATGAATGCGCGCGCGCAATTGCGCCGCCAGCATGGAATGACCGCCGAGCAGAAAGAAGCTGTCATCGGCGCCGACACGCTCGAGCTTCAGCAGATCACGCCAGATCTCGGCGAGGCTCTCCTCGTCCTCGGTCCGCGGCGCGACGAAGGCCGAGTCACGAACCGCATCGCGCGGCGGCGCCGGCAAGGCGGCGCGATCGAGCTTGCCATTCGCCGTCAGCGGCATTTCGTCGAGCGTCACAAAGGCGGACGGAATCATATGATCGGGCAGAAGGCGGCGCAGATGATTGCGCAGCGCCAGCACATTCGGCGCCGGTCCGTCGAAGGTGAGATAGGCCGCGAGCCGGGCCTCGCCGTCCATGTCATAGGCCGCGACCGCCGCCGCGCGCGTGCGCGGATGGTCGAGCAATGCGCGCTCGATCTCGCCGGGTTCTATCCGGACGCCGCGAATCTTCACCTGCTGGTCGTCGCGGCCGACGAAGGCGAGAACGCCGTCCTCCTCACGCCGCACAATGTCGCCGGTCGCATAGAGACGCTGCGTCGCCTCGCCATCGTCGAAGGCGAAAAAGCGCTCTTGCGTCAGCGCAGCATCGCCGAGATAGCGCAGCGCGAGGCATGGCCCGCCGATGTGCAATTGTCCGGGAACGCCGATTGGCGCGATCCGTTTCTGCGAGTCGAGCACGACCAATCGCACATTGGCGCGCGGCCGTCCGATCGGCACGATCGCCTGCGAATCGGCGAGCGCGCTCGGCCCTACCACATGCAGGCTGACGATGCCGGAGGTCTCGGTCTGCCCATATTGATTCACCCAGCGCAATTCGTCGCCGACGAGGGCGCGCCAATCGCGCACGAGCGACTGACGCAAAGGCTCGCTCGCGGTGAGCTGCAAACGCAGCTCATTATCGAGCAGTGTTGCGCGCGCGGTCTCCGGCAAGCTCGCGAGCGCATCGGCGAGCTGCCGCAGCACGGAGGGCACGAGATCGATGATCGTCGCCTTGGCGGCGCGGATGCGCGCAAGCAGAGCGAAGGGATCGCGCCGCTCGTCGTCGCTGGCGATGACGATACGCGCGCCGGCGGCGAGCGGCGCCAATATCTGCCGCATGGAGGAAGAGAAGGCGCTCGACGCCGTATGCAGAAAGGCGTCGGAGGCGACGACGCCGAGCTCCGCACGAAGAGTCTGCGCATATTCGGCGACGGCGCCATGCGAGATCACCACGCCTTTCGGCCGACCTGTCGAGCCCGAGGTGAAGACGATATAGGCGGGGTCCGAAGGTCTGACCAACGCCTCGAGCGGCGCGTCCGACTGGCGCGCGACATCGGCGTCGAAAGGCGCGGAGACGTCGAGCGCGACATTCGCCTCGGCGAGCATATGCGCGATACGTTCCCGCGGATAGGATTCGTCGATCGGCACATAGACGGCGCCGGCCTTCATCACGCCGAGCATTCCGACGATCATATCGACCTTGCGCCCCGTGCGCATAGCGACGGCGTCGCCGGGGCGAATTCCCTTCGCGCGCAGCCAGCGCGCGAGACGCCGCGCGGCCGATTGCAGCTCGGCGTAAGTGAGGCGGCGCTCGTCATCCTCGCAAGCGATCACATCGGCGCGCGTCACGGCGACGGATTCGAGCAGCTCCGCCACAGTGAGCGGGGCGGGCGACGACGCCTCCACGGGCGCACGGCTCGCGTCGCGCTCTTCGGGCGTCAGCAGCGGCAGCGTCGAAAGGCGTCGCGCCGGATCCGCGAGAACGCCGTCGAGCGCGGCGAGGAAGTGCCGCAGCAGCCGCTCTATGCGCGGCGCATCGAAGAGATCGGTCGAATATTCGACATGGCCGGCCATCGCCGCATCGTCGAAGATGGTGAAGGTGAGATCGCGCTTCGCCGTCTGCGTGTCGATCTCCTGCACGTCGATCTCGAGGCCGGGCACAGCGGGCGGCTGCAACCCACCCTGCAGCAGCAATTGCACGCGATAGAGCGGATTGCGCGAGCCGTCGCGTTCGCGCTCGACGGCGTTGACTACATGATCGAAGGGCGCGTCCTGATGCGCCATCGCGCCCTGAACGCGCGCGCCGAGGCGGGCGATCAGCGCGCGCATGTCGGGATCCCCGTCGAGGACGACGCGCACCGGCAGAGCATTGACGAAGAGGCCGATCAATCCTTCGATCTCGAGCCGGCCGCGATTGGCGCTCATCGCGCCGACGATGAATTCGTCCTGGCCGCTGTGACGTTGCAGCACGGCGGCGAGCGCAGCGAGCAGCGGCGAGAACAAGGTCACGCCCTCCGCCTGCGCCAATGCGCGCAGCGCCTTTGCGCGCTCGGCGCCGAGCGCGAAGCGCAGACGGCGGCCGCGAAAGCTCGGCGTGCGCGGCGGCGGCCGGTCGGTCGGCAGGGCCAAAGGCGCGGCGCCGGAAAGCTCCGCCTTCCAAAATTCGAGCAGCTCGCCCAGCATCTCGCCGGCGAGCCAGTCGCGCTGCCAGGCGGCGTAATCGGCGTATTGAATCGGCAATTCGGGAAGCGGCCAGGCCTCGCCCGTCGCAAAGGCGCGATAGACGGCGGAGAGCTCGCGCAGCAGCACGGCGAAGGACCAGCCGTCGGTGACGATATGATGCATCGTCACCAGCAGAATATGATGCGTCTCATCGAAGCGCAGCAGGCGCGTGCGAAACAGAGGCGCCTGTGCGAGATCGAATGGCGCTCCGGCCTCGCGCCGCGCCCATTCGGCTGCCTCCTCCTCGTCGCGCACGGTCTCGACGGGCAGCGGAACGCGCAGCGAGCCGAAGATCTGCGGCTGCGCGACGCCGCGCTCGCTGCGAAACGATGTGCGCAACGACTCGTGCCGCGCGACGATGGCGTCGAGGCTGCGCTGCATCACAGCGGCGTCGAGCGCGCCGCGAATGCGCACGGCGGCGGCGATATTATAGGCGCTGGAGCCCGGCGCCAGCTCATGAAGGAACCACAGCGCCTCCTGATTGAAGGAGAGCGGCAGAGGCGAACCGTCGCGCGGCCGGCGCGTCATCGGCGGCTGGCGCTTTGCGGCGGCGCCGCGCTGCTCCTCCCACCAATCGAGGAGGCGCGTCGCGAGCGTGGCGACATCGGGGCTCTCGATGAAGAGCGCCACTGGAATGGCCGCGCCGAGCGCCGCCTGCAAGCGGCTGCGCAGCTCCATCGCGGTCAGCGAATCCATGCCGAGCGCGGCGAAGCCCGTATGCGGATCGATATCCTCGGCGCTCATATGCAGCGCATAGCCGATCTCCGCCTTCAGACGCTCGACGACGAGACCGCGCCGCTCCTCCTGCGGCGCATCGGCAAGCCAGGAGTCGGGCGCGGCGGCGGCGGGAGTGTCGGCCGGGAGAGCGAGAGAGTCGTCGGAGGCGAGCGCGGCCGCGCGCTCTTCGCCGGACCCCGAGAAGGAATGCGCGTCCCGCCGCACGGCCTGGAACCAGAAGCGCTTGCGCTGAAACGGATATTTGGGAAGATCGACCTTGCTGCGCCGCCACGGCGCATCGACGGCGCGGAAGTCGATGCGGGCGCCGGCCGCATAGAGCTGGCCGAGCGCTTCCTCTATCTGCCGAGCGTCGGACACGTCGCGGCGCAGCGAGGCGACCGCCTGCGGCGTCGGCCGCCCCTCCGGCCAGGCGCGCAGCGACATTGCGGCGAGCACCGGCTGCGGACCGACCTCGAGCAGGACCCGACAACCTAATTCCGCGAGCGTCTGCGCGCTCTGCGCGAAGCGGACCGGCTCGCGCGAATGGCGCCGCCAATATTGCGCATCCAATCGCGTCTGCGCGGCGAGCGGCTTGCCCGTGCGATTGCAGATGAGCGTGCGCGTCGGCGCCTCGAAAGGCGTCTCTCCGGCGAAACGCTCGAAGGCGTCGAGCGCCGGCTCCAGCAGCTCGGAATGAAAGGCGTGCGAGGTCTCGAGCTCTTCCGTGCGGCGGCCTTCGCTACGAAACATTTCCGCCAGCGCGCGCACATCCGGCTGCGGACCGCTGACCACGATATGCGCGCCATTATAGGCCGCGATCGAGACATGCGGGAAAGCGGCGAGCCGCGCCTCGACGGCTTCGGCCTCAGCGAAGATCGCCGCCATCAGCCCACCCGCCGGCAAGGCGCCGAATAATCTCCCGCGCTCGGTGAGCAGACGCGCGCCCTGCTCGAGCGTAAAGACGCCGGCCACACAGGCGGCTGCATATTGCCCGACGCTGTGGCCCAGAACCACATCCGGCGTGACGCCCCAGCTGCGCCACAGCCGCGCGAGACCCATCTCCAGCGCGAACAGCGCCGGCTGCGCGTAAGAGGTGTGATTGATCGCGCCATCCTCGGCGAACATCACTTCGAGCAGCGGGCCGGGAAGCATATCCGCGATCGCCGCGGCGCATTGGTCCAGCGTCTCCTTGAAGAGCGGCTGCGTCTCATAGAGCTCGCGGCCCATGCCGGAATATTGGCCGCCCTGTCCGGTGAAGAGCCAGGCGGTCTTCGGCGGATCGGCCGCGAAGCCGGTGTAGACTCCCGCAGAGGCGCGCTCATCGGCGAACGCCTCCAGCAGACGCGCGGCCTCGGCGCCGTCCTCAGCGACGATCGCCGCGCGATGCTCGAGATGCGAGCGCCCGACGCCGGCCGAATGGCAGACATCGGCGAGCGCGCTCGCCGAGGGCAGCGTCTCGACGCGCTGGATATAGGATCGCGCCAGAGCCTTCAGCGCCGGAACGCTCCGCGCCGACAGCGGCAACATATGCCAGGGACGTTCGGAAAATGACGAAGCTGCGTCCTTCGTCTCGGCCTGGGGCGCCGCCGGCGCCTCCTCGAGGATCACATGCGCATTGGTGCCGGAAAAGCCGAAAGAGCTGACGCCGGCGCGTCGCTTGCGCTCGGCGCGCAGCCAGGGGCGCGCCTCCGAAACGACCTTCAGCGGCAATTGCTTCCACGGAATATGCGGCGACGGGGTGCGGAAATGCAGATGCTCGGGCAGCAGCTCGTTCTCCAGCGCCTGCGTCACCTTGATGACGCCGGCGACGCCCGCGGCTGCTTCGAGATGGCCGATATTCGTCTTCACCGAGCCGATGAGCAGCGGCCTGTCGGGCGCGCGGCCGGGGCCGAGCGCGGCGGCGGCGGCCTGCGCCTCGATCGGATCGCCGAGCGACGTGCCCGTGCCATGGGCCTCGAGATAATCGACATCGGCGGGCGTGAGCCCGGCCTGATCCAGCGCCGCGCGAATGACGCGCTGCTGCGCGCGGCCGCTCGGGACAGTGAGCCCGCCCGAGGAACCGTCCTGATTGACGGCGCCGCCGCGCAGCACCGCGCGGATGCGGTCGCCGTCGCGCAGCGCGTCGGAGAGCCGCTTCAGCACGATGACGCCGCAACCTTCGCCGCGCACATAGCCGTCGGCGGCGGCGTCGAAGGTCTTGCACTTGCCGTCCGGCGCCAGCATGCGCGCGCGCGACATGCTGATCATCAGAGCCGGCGTGAGGATCGCGTTGACGCCGCCGGCCAGCGCGAGGTCGCATTCGCGTAAGCGCAGCGCCTGGCAGGCCTGATGGATCGCCACGAGCGAGGAGCTGCAGGCCGTGTCGACCGTCACCGCAGGCCCCTCGAGCCCGAGTCGATAGCTGATGCGTCCGGCGCCGGCCGCGGGCGAGGTTCCCGTCGCATAATAGGCGTCGATGGTCTCGGGCGTCATATTGTTGACGAGCAGGCCGAGATATTCATGCGTGCTGACGCCTATCCAGACGCCGGCGCGCGCGCCTTCCAGCTCCGAGGCGGCGACGCCTGCATGTTCCAGCGCGCGCCAGCTCGTCTCCAGCAGCAGACGATGCTGCGGATCCATGCAGGAGGCTTCGCGCGGCGCGACGCCGAAGAATTGCGCGTCGAAATCATCGATGCTGTCCAAGAGTCCGGCGCGCCGCGTCAGCGATTTTCCCGGCGCGTCAGGATCGGCGTTATAAACAGCCTCGGCGTCCCAGCGGGAGAGCGACACTTCGCCGACGCCTTCGCGCCCGTCCCGCAGCATCTCCCAAAAGGCTTCGGCGTCCGCGCCGCCGGGAAAGCGCGCCTCATAGCCGATGATCGCGATCGGCTCGCGCGTCGCGGCTTCGAGCTCGGCCACGCGACGGCGCAGGGTCTCCAGAGCGACGATCGCCTTTTTCTTGAATTCGAGCTCGCTCATTTCGGGTCTCGCGCGTTTATTGCGTCGTGGCGGTGAGCGTCTCGCAGCAGCGAGCGACGATCTCCATCAGCGCCCGCTGTCCGGTCGCCGGACGAAAGTAGAAGTGATCGCCCGCGACGAGGCGCCGCTCGAAGCCGCCGCCCGCATGCTTTTCCCAGGCGTCGAGCTCGGCCGCCGACACGACCGGATCGCCGTCGCCGCCCACGGCCGTCAGCGGGCAAGGGAGGGGCGGACGCTCGGTCCAGCCATAAGTCTCGTTGATGGAGAGATCGGCCTGCAGCGCGCGGCCGATCATCTCGACATAATCGCTCTGCTCGAGCAGAGCGACCGGAATATTGCCGTGCAGCTTCGCGACGCGGAACACGACATCGCGCGGCGGAAGATGCGATACGCGCTCCGCTCGTGAGAGCAGATGCGGCGCGACGCGGCCCGAGGCCAGGAAATGCAGGCGCTCCGGCGCCGCGCGTCCCTCGGCGAGCAGGCGATGGACGATCTCATAGGCGAGCAGAGCGCCGAAGCTGTGCCCGAAAATCAGCAGCGGCCGATCGGCCAGCGCCGCGACCGCCTCGGCGAGCGGCGTCGCGAGCGCGTCCAGCCTGCGCGCGGGCTCCTCGCGCAGCCGCTGCTCACGTCCCGGAAGCGAGGCGGCGTAGAGATTGGCGCGGCCGCGCAGCGGCGCGATCCAGGGCCAAAATCCCGTCATGCCGCCGCCCGCGGGCGGAAAGCAGATCATCGTCACTAAAGAGTGATCGTCTGCGGACATACGCTTCAGCCAATCGAGCGAGGCAGGGTTCGGCTCGTTCATGCGGCGCCGCGCGCGATCGCGATGTGTCGCAGCGCACACCACGCTTCAGCGGCGCCTGCTATGGAAGTAGATATCGAAGAAGTCCGGATAGATTCCGAGAGGTCGATCAATGAAACCACCTGCGCATTCGATTGTAAGCGCAATATTTCGCATCGCAGCGCGACGCCGGCGCGCTTGGCTACCTTTGCTTTTTACGCTACAGTCCAAAGGGATGCAACGCCATCCATCCGTCGCGGACAGCGCCGGGACCGCGCCACTCGCCGGCTGTTACGGTTAACGACCGCATGAACGGCCGATAGGTCGCATGGTCTACTTGCCGTTTTGCGCGCGGATGCGCGACGAGATTATTTTGCATCGAATGACGCTGAGCTTTTTTGTCCAAACTATCTCTAGGAACGAGTAGAATGAACGGATCGACGCATGTCGACTTCGAGCACACCGGCCCCGGACTCCCGGCGGGCGAATTGCTGCGGCGCTATTGGCAGCCCGCCTTCGTCTCCGAAGAGCTTCCGGTGGCGCATCCCAAGCCTCTGAAAATTCTGGGCGAGGAGCTCACCCTCTATCGGGGAGAGGACAAGGTGGCGCGCATCATCGACGGACGCTGCCCGCATCGCGGGCTCGTGATGTCGGTCGGCAAGGTGGAAGGCGACAGCATACGTTGCCGCTATCACGGCTGGAAGATCGACCCGACCGGCCAATGCGTCGAGCAGCCCTTCGAGCCCAAGAGCTTCGCCGCCAAGGTGCGCGTGCGCAGCTATCCGGTCGAAGAATATTTCGGCCTGATCTGGGTCTATCTCGGCCCCGCGCCGACGCCGCCGCTGCCGCGTTGGCCCTCGCTGGAGCAATGCGGCTATTTTCACGTCGTCGAATTGCGCAAGTGGAACTATTTCCACGATCTCGAGAACACGGTCGACGATGTGCACCAGCGCTGGGTGCACGCCGAGGGCATTTATCAGGACGCCGCCAACGCCGGGCAGATTCCCGCGGCGACGGCGCTCGAGACCGAATTCGGCCTGATGCAATACACCTCCTTTCCCAACGGCTATCTGCGCAAGCTCGCGCTCTTCATGCCGAACATGCTCTATTTCACCTCCGGCGCCGGCATGCTGCGCGGATTCAAGAGCTTCTTGTGGAATGTGCCGGTCGACGACGTCAGCCACAAAATGTTCTTTCTCCTCGTCGCGGCGCATTTGTCGCCGGAGGACGGCCGCGACGTCGCCGATGGAGTGCGCTCGGGCATGCGCTATGTCGCCTCGTCCCTGCCGCCCGTCGAGCAGGTCATCCAATCCGTGCTCTCCGGCGAGAAGCGCTGGGAAGACATAGAATCGCGACCGGATCTTCTGCTCATCGAGGACGGAATCGTTCTGGTCGGCCAAGGCATTATTCCGGATCGCTCGAAGAACCGGCTCGGCGCCTCCGACGCGGCAATCATTTTGCTGAGGAAGCTCTATACGCGGGAAATGTCTCGAATCGAGAAGGGAGAGCAGCCGTCGGCCTTTCCCGGACCCGACGAGCGGCTGCTCGCGCAGATCGATGAATTTCAGGCCGAGCCCGCGTGAGCGGGAATTCGAAAAAGCGGGAGTCGGCTTTTCGAAGTCCCGCGTTTTCAAATGACTCTGAGCAGCAATTTTGCGCGCGCGCAAATTCGAGGAGAGCGCATGCCCACGGTGAGGGACATATTGGATCGGGCCACCCAGATGATCGACACGCACAGAGACAAGGCGAGCTCTGTGGGCGCCCGCTACAAATTCGTGCTGAAGGGCGAAGGCGCCTGCACTTTCGTGCTCAATCTCACAGCGGATGATCCCGGCGTGCGCGAAGGGGAGAGCGAGGCCGATTGCACGATCCGCGTCGCCGCCGCCGATTTCGTCCGCATGGCCGAGGGAGATGTGGACAGCCGCGATCTGTTCTTCGCCGGAAAGCTGAAGGTCGATGGCGATATGGGGCTCGCGTTGAAGCTGAAGAAGATGATCGCTTCGGCGTGAGATGAGGGGCGAGCAGGCTTCGTCGGCCCGGGGGCGACGGGCGAAGCCGCTATGACGAGCAAGGTTCGACACTGCGTCCACGCCGCGGCTGCGGCGTGATCGGACGCGTGCGCGTTGGGGGCGACGAAATGGGCGCGACGAATTCATTGAGCGAAGTCGAGGAGCTGGCGACAGAGCGGCTGCGGCGTCACGCCGTCGAGCATCCGGACCGGCTGGCGGCGGCATTTCTCGACGACGATCTCGAGATCCGCCAATCCTGGAGCTTCGGCGAGCTCGATCGCCGCGCGCGCTTCATGGCGGCCTTTCTCCAAAAGCACGCCGCGCCCGGCGAGCGCGTGGTGCTGGCCTTTCCGACCTGCCTCGATTTTCTCGCGGCCTTCTATGGATGTCTCCTCGCCGGCATGCCGGCCGTGCCGGCCTCCCTGCCGCTCGCGCATGGCAAGGATCGGCGGCTCGAGCTCATCGTCTCCGACAGCGGCGCCAAGCTCGTCCTCACCACCGCCAAGCATGTCGAGCTGCTGCAACGCCGCCTCGCCGAGGGCGAAGCGGCGGCGACGCCGATCATCGCCGTCGACGGGCTCGCCGATGAGAGCGACGTCTGGCGCGACGTCCCGCGCGCCGCCGGCGATCTGGCCTTCCTTCAATACACATCCGGCTCGACGCGCTCGCCGGCCGGCGTGATGGTCGGCCATGGCAATGTGGCGGCCAATCTGATGGCGCTGCATGACGGGTTCGGCTCCACGCCGGAGTCGGTCTTCGTCAGCTGGCTGCCTCTGTTCCACGATATGGGGCTCATCGCCGGCGCGCTGGCCCCGACATGGGCCGGATGTCCCGTCTATCTCATGAGCCCGGCGAGCTTCGTGCAGAGCCCATTGCGCTGGCCGCGCGCCATCTCGCGCTATCGCGGCACGATCGGCGGCGGCCCCAATTTCGCCTATCAGGCCTGCGTCGAGGCGGCCCGCGCGCATGGAGTCGCGGGGCTCGACCTCTCCTCCTGGATGATCGCCTGGAATGGCGCGGAGCCGGTTCGCGCCTCGACGATCGATGATTTCGCAAAGACTTTCGCGCCCGCCGGCTTCCGTGCGGAGGCGCTGACGCCGGCCTTCGGCCTCGCGGAGGCGACGCTGCTCGTCACCGGCAAGCGCGGTCCCGTCCGGCCGCTCGTTCGCGCGGTCGACGAGTCCGCGCTGCGCCGTGACAGCGTCGCCTTCTGCGACGCCGAGGATGCGCGCGGCAAGCCGCTGGTGAGCTCCGGCGAGCCGGCGCTCGGCGTCGATGTCCGCATCGTCGATCCGGACTCCTTCGTCGAGGCGTCGGCTTCGCAGGTCGGCGAGATATGGGTGGGCGGCGGCAGCGTCGGCCAAGGCTATTGGAACAAGCCGGAGGAATCGGCGGCGACATTCGGCGCGCGCACGGCGGCGGGCGAAGGCCCCTTCATGCGCACGGGCGATCTCGGCTTTCTGAGCGAGGGCCGGCTCTTCGTCACCGGGCGGCGCAAGGATCTGATCGTCATTCGTGGCGTCAATTATTATCCGCAGGATCTCGAGCAGACGATCGAGGCGAGCCATCCGGCCTTGCAGCCGGCCTCCTGCGCCGTCTTCGGCGTCGAGGAGGGCGACGCGGTGCGCCTCGTCGCCGTGCAGGAGCTGCGCCGCAGCGCCTGGCGCTCCGTCGATGCCGCGGAGGTGTTCATGGCCATGCGGCGCGAGGCGGCCCGCGAGCATCAGCTCGCGCTGCACCGCATCGTGCTGCTCAAATCCTTCGGCCTACCCAAGACGTCGAGCGGCAAGGTCCAGCGCGCGGCCTGCCGCGCCGCGCTCGAGGACGGAACGCTCGCGGCGCTGCACGAGTGGCGCTCGACCATGCAGGTCGCGCCCATCGACTTCACCGGCGAGCCGCTCACCCAGCCGGGCGTGCTGGAGCGCCAGCTCGTCGACTGGCTGCAACGCGAATGCGGCGTCGAGAACATCAGCTGGAAGACGCCATTGATGGATCTCGGCATCGACTCTCTGAAAGGCGTCGAGCTCGGCAATGCGCTCTCCGCCGCCTTCCAGCATTCCTTCCCGGTGACGCTGATGATCGAGCATCCGACAGTGGAGGCGCTCGCGCGGCTCATTCGCGAGGAGGCGCTGGGGATGAAGCCCGCCGAGCCGGAGCCGGAGCCTCCGCCGCCCATCGCCTGGGAAGGCGCCTCGCTCGAGCAGGAGATCGACATGCTCGACGACGCCGCTCTGGATGCGCTGCTCGAGGGCAGCATTGACGCGGTTCTCAAAATGGATAGACGCTCGTGAGCGAGGCCGACTTCAAGAAAAAGGCGCTCCTCGCCATCGAAACTCTGCGCGCCCGCGTGCGCGAGCTCGAGGACGCCCGCGCCGAACCCATCGCCATCATCGGCTACGCCGCTCGTCTGCCCGGCGCGCGCGACGCCGAGGCCTTCTGGCGCCTGCTGAGCGAAGGGCGGGACGGCATCGCTCCCATTCCCGCCGACCGCTGGGACGCCGACGCCTTCTATGATCCCGATCCCGACGCCGCCGGCAAGGTGACGACTCGTCGCGCCGGCTTCGCCGACGACGTCGCCAATTTCGACGCGCAATTTTTCGGCGTGTCGCCGCGCGAGGCGGAATTTCTGGATCCGCAACATCGCCTGATGCTGGAGACGAGCTGGCACGCGATCGAGCATGCGGGCATAGCTCCCGCCGATCTCGAGGGCAGCCGCACCGGCATGTTCGTCGGCCTCAGCACGCATGACTATCTGACGCTGCTGTCCGGCAAGCTGGGCTATGCGGTCATCGAGGCCTATTTCGGCACCGGCACCTCGCCCGCCGCCTGCGCCGGGCGCGTGAGCTTCCGTTTCGGCTTCGAGGGGCCGGCCGTCACAATCGACACGGCCTGCAGCTCCTCGCTGGTCACGCTGCACGAGGCCGCGCAGGCGCTGCGCGCCGGCGAATGCGAGCTCGCCCTCGCGGGCGGCGTGAACGTCATCTACAATGTCGGCACGATGATCAACTTCTCCCGCGCGCGCATGCTCGCGCCGGACGGGAAGTGCAAGACCTTCGACGCCGCCGCCGACGGCTATGTGCGCGGCGAGGGTTGCGGAATCCTCGTGCTGAAGCGCCTCTCCGACGCTTTGCGCGACGGCGACAACATTCGCGCGCTGATCCGCGGCAGCGCCGTCAATCAGGACGGGGCCTCGGGCGGCCTCACCGTCCCCAATGGCCGCGCGCAGCAGCGCGTCATTCGCGAGGCGATGAAGCAGGCCAATCTCGTCGCCGGCGAGATCGATTTTCTCGAGGCGCATGGCACGGGCACCTCGCTCGGCGACCCCATAGAGGCGCAGGCCGCGGCCGCCGCGCTCGGCGCAGGCCGCCCGACGGACAGGCCGCTGCTGATCGGCTCGGCCAAGACCAATATCGGCCATCTCGAGGCCGCGGCCGGCGTCGCCGGCGTGCTGAAAGTGGTCCTCTCGCTCGAGCATGAGCTGCTGCCCAAGCATCTCAACTTCCGCACGCCCTCGCCGCATATTCCGTGGAAGCAGCTGCCGCTGAAGGTGATCTCGGAGCCGCGCGAATGGCCGCGTTCCGAGCGGGCGCGGCGCGCCGGCGTCAGCTCCTTCGGCTTTTCCGGCACCAACGCCCATGTGATTCTCGAGGAGGCGCCCGCGCCTGCCGCTCCGCAGCAGGAGACCGCGCGCATCCCCGAGCGTCCCTGGCGCCTGCTGCCGCTTTCGGCGCGCAACGCTGCGGCGCTGAAGGCGCTGGCGCAGGCCTATGCCGAGCGCATCGAGGCGCTGCCTTCGGTCGCGGCCTTCGCGGATATCTGCTATACGGCGGGCGTCGGCCGCTCGCATCTCGAGCATCGCGCGGCGATCGTGGCGGAAGATCCGGCGAGCGCGGCGCGGCTGCTCACGGCGCTCGCCGAAGAGCGTCCGTCGCCGGGCGTTCACATGGGCGTCTCGGCCGATCCGCCGAAGACCGCATGGCTCTTCACCGGCCAAGGCAGCCAATATTCCGGGATGGGCCGCGAGCTCTATGAGACGCAGCCGATCTTCCGCGACACGCTGGACGAATGCGCGGCGGCGATCAGAGACATTCTGCCGCGTCCGCTGCTCGAAGTGATGTTCGCCGAGGACGGCGCCATCAACCACACCTCTTACGCGCAGCCGGCGCTGTTCGCGCTCGAAATGGGCCTCGCGCGTCTGTGGCGCAGCTGGGGCGTCTCGCCGGATGTGGTGGTCGGCCACAGCGTCGGCCAATATGCGGCGGCCTGCGTCGCCGGCGCGTTTTCGCTGGAGCAGGGCGCGCGTCTCCTCGCCGAGCGCGGACGTCTGTTCGGCGCTCTGCCGCCGGGCGGCTCCATGGCGGCGATCTTCGCCGAGGCGACCGCCGTCGAGGCGCGTCTTTCCGCCTATCCGCATGTTTCGGTCGCCGCTTATAATGGCGCGCATATCGTCATCAGCGGCCCGCAGGCGGATGTTCTGGCGGTGGCCGAGCAATTCCGCGGCGAAGGCAAACGCGCCGAGGCGCTCGAGACCTCGCATGCTTTCCACTCGGAATTGCTGGAGCCGGCGCTCGACGCTTTCGAAGCTTTCGCCGAGAAAATTCCCTTCGAGAATTTGACGCGCACGCTCGTCTGCAATCGCACCGGCAAGGCGCTCGGCGCGCAGACGCGGCTCGACGCGCAATATTGGCGGCGCCACTCGCGCCAGCCCGTGCAATTCGCACAGAGCGTGCAGACTCTGGCGAGCCTCGGCTGCCGCGCCGTGCTGGAGATCGGCCCGCAGCCGGTGCTCGCGGCGATGGCGCTGCGCGCCTGGCCGGAGGCGACTCCGGCGCCGCAGCCCGTCGCCTCGCTGCGCCGAGATTCTTCCGACGCGCGGCAGATAGAGGAGGCTTTGGGCCAGCTCTATGTCGCCGGCGCGCGCATCGATTTCAAAGCCGTCGAGGCGCCGTGGAAGCGCAACAAGATCGATCTTCCGCTCTATCCGTTCCAGCGCAAGCGCTTCTGGTTCAAGCAGACGCGCGCGCCGGCGCAGGACAAGAAGAGCGCCGACTCGCAAATCCTGCAAATGATCGAGGATGGCCAGCTCGAGGAGCTCGGCGGCCGGCTGCGCCTTGCCGACGACAAAGGCGCGACGCAGCGCGTTCTGCAGGCGCTCTACGATCATTATCAGCGCGAGCGCTTTTCGCAGAACACTGCCGAAAATCTCTATGAGCTCGCCTGGAGCAAGCGCGCCGGCCGCGATTTCGCGCCCCAGGCGAACGCGCATTCCTGGCTCGTCGCCGCTTGCAGCGAAGCGTCGGCGCGTCCACTCATGGACGAGCTGACGAACGCCGGCCATGCCGCGCGCTTCGTCGATCTCGCCGCCGCCGCGGATTTCCCGCGTCTCGTCGCCGCCGCTCTGCCGACGCGCGTCGCCATTCTCACCGCGATCGATGCGCCCGAGGGCTTCGGCGAAACGTCGCTGAAGCGCTTCGAGCAAATGGTGATGGCCGGCGCTTGCGGCCTCTCGCAGGCTCTCGCGGCGTCCGGCGCCAAGACGCCCGTCTTCCTCGTCACGAGCGGCGCGCAGCCGGTCGCCGAGAGTGACGCTATCGATCCGACGCAGGGCTGCGCCTTCGGCTTCGGCAAGGTGCTGGCGCTCGAGCATCCGGATCTCTGGGGCGGCCTCGTCGATCTTCCCGCTGCCGAAGCGTCGGCCGCCGACTGGCGCGCCTGCGCGAATATTCTGCGCGCGGAGACGCGCGAGAACGAGGACCAATTCGCCATTCGCGGCGGACAGACCTTCATCGTGCGCCTGCGCCGCCGGACGATCGCGGCGGCGCGGCCGCTCGATATCGGGACGGAAAAAACCTATCTCGTGACCGGCGGCCTCGGCGCGCTGGGATTGGAGGCGGCCGCCTATCTCGCAGGGCAGGGCGCGCGTCACATCGCGCTCACCAGCCGGCGCACGCCAGACGATCGCGCGCATCAGCGCCTCGAGGCGCTGCGCGAGCGCTATGAGGGCTGCGAGCTGCGCGTCATTCCGGGAGACGTCTCCTCAGAGGCGGATGTCGCGCGCATTCTGGAGCGCATCGGCGAAACCATGCCGCCGCTCGCCGGCGTCATTCACGCCGCCGGCGAGATCGACGCGACGCGCCTCACGGCGCTCGAGCAAAAGCACATAGAGAAAGTCTTCGCCGGCAAGGTCTGGGGCGCCTATCGGCTGACGCGCGCGCTCGAAGGCGCGTCGCTCGACTTTTTCATCTCCTTCTCCTCCATCGCCTCTGTGTGGGGCAGCTTCGGCCAGACGGCCTATGCCGCCGCCAATGGCTTTCTCGACTCGCTCGCCGCCTGGCAGCGCCGCCAGGGAATGCCGGGCGCCAGCGTGAATTTCGGCCCCTGGTCCGCCGGCATGGCGGATGAGGCGGCGCGCGAGCAATTGGCCAAGCGCGGCGTGCTCGAGCTCTCCTCCGAGCTGGCGCTGAACGGCATGAAGGCGGTGCTCGAATCCGCCGATGGCCGCGGCGTCGTGGCGCGCGTCGACTGGGCGCGCTTCCTGCCCGTGTTCCAGCTGCAAGCGCGGCGCGCCTTCATGAAGGAGCTGGAGAAGGAGACGCCCGAGGGCGAGGAGCAGATCATCGGCGGCGGCGCGCTGGCGCAGCGCCTGCTGCTGGCGCCGGCCGAGGGCCGCAAGCGCATGCTGCTCGACCATATGCGGCAGGTGCTGGCCGAGGTGGTGCGCCTCGACCCGGCGCAGATTCGCGAGGAGGCCGGCTTCTTCGATCTCGGCATGGATTCGCTGATGGCGATCGAGCTGCGCAAGCGTCTCGAGAAGGACCTCGGCGAGACGCTGCCGGCGACGATGGCAATCGACCATCCGCGGCTGACCGACGCGGCCGATTTCCTGCTCTCGCGCATCGGATTGCAGAATGAGGCGCAGGCGGAGGCCGCGCCCATCGTCCAGACTTTGCGCGCCGACGAGCCGATCGCCATCGTCGGCCTCGCCTGCCGCCTGCCCGGCGCCGGCGGCGCGGACGCCTATTGGGATCTGCTTTCGCATGGCGTCGACGCCATCCGAGAGGCCCCGTCCGAGCGTTTCGACATAGACGAGCTCTATGATCCCGATCCCGAAGCGGCCGGCAAGGTCTATACGCGCAACGGCGGCTATATGGAGGGGGTCGATCTCTTCGACTCCGAGCTGTTCGGCGTGTCGCCGCGCGAAGCTCTGTGGATGGAGCCGCAGCAGCGCCTCGTGCTGGAGACCGCATGGGAAGCGCTCGAGGACGCAGGGCTCGGGCCGGCGGGGCTGTCGCGCAGCCGAACCGGCGTCTTCGTCGGCGTCGGCGCCAATGAATATTCGCATCTCCTCGCCGGCTCGCCGGAGGAGATTCAGGCCTATTTCATCACCGGCAATGCGCTCAACGTGATCGCCGGCCGCGTCGCCTTCTCGCTCGGGCTCGAAGGTCCGGCGATGGCGATCGACACCGCCTGCTCTTCGTCTCTCGTCGCGCTGCACGAGGGCGCCCAGGCCCTGCGCGCGGGCGAATGCGACATGTCGCTCGCCGCGGGCGTCAATGTGCTGCTCAGCCCAGCGACGATGATCGCCGCCTGCCGCGCGCGCATGCTCTCGCCGGACGGCCGCTGCAAGACCTTCGACGCCTCGGCGGACGGCTATGCGCGCGGCGAAGGCGTCGGCGTGCTGGTGCTGAAACGCTTGTCGGACGCGCAGCGCGACGGCGACCGCATCCGCGCCGTGCTGCGCGGCAGCGCCGTCAATCAGGACGGCGCCTCCAGCGGCCTCACCGTTCCGAACGGCCGCGCGCAGCAGCGCGTCATTCGCGCGGCGCTGGACCAGGCCGGCCTCGCCCCGGCGGATGTCGATTATATCGAAGCCCATGGCACCGGCACCTCGCTCGGCGACCCCATAGAGGCGCAGGCCGCCGCGGCGGCGCTCGGCGCCGGACGGCCGGCCGATCGGCCTTTGCTCATCGGCTCCGCCAAGACGAATATCGGCCATTTGGAAGCCGCGGCGGGCGTCGCCGGCGTCATCAAAGTGGTGCTGTCGCTAGAACATGGGCTGCTGCCCAAGCATCTGCATTTCAAGACGCCTTCGCCGCATATTCCGTGGAAGGAGCTGCCGCTGAAAATCGTCTCGGAGGCGCGCCCCTGGCCGCGCTCCGATCGCAAGCGACGCGCCGGCGTCAGCTCTTTCGGCTTCTCGGGCACCAACGCCCATGTGATCCTCGAGGAAGCGCCGGCTCCCGTCGTCGCGCCGGCCGGCGAGAACGCCGCTCCGGCCGAGCGACTTTGGCATTTGCTGCCACTCTCGGCGCGCAGCGCTCCGGCGCTGCAGGCGCTGGCGCAGGCCTATGTTGCGCGCGTCGAGGCGCTGCCCTCGGTCGCCGCCTTCGCCGATGTCTGCCACACGGCCGGCGTGGCGCGCTCCCATCTCGAGCACAGGGCGGCAATCGTCGCGCAGGATGGCGCCGACGCCGCGCGGCTGCTGGCGGCGCTCGCCGAGGGGCGTCCCGCGCCGGGACTTCACTCGGGCGTTTCGGCGGACCCGCCGAAGACCGCCTGGTTGTTCACGGGGCAGGGCAGTCAATATTCCGGGATGGGCCGCGAGCTCTATGAGACGCAGCCGCTCTTCAAAGAGACGCTGGATCAATGCGCGGCGGCCATCGGCGATATTCTGCCGCGCCCGCTGCTGGAGGTGATGTTCGGCGAGGACGGCGCGATCAATCACACCTCTTACGCGCAGCCGGCCTTGTTCGCGCTGGAGATGGGCCTCGCACGCCTGTGGCGCAGCTGGGGAATGACTCCCGACGTCGTGCTCGGCCATAGCGTCGGCCAATATGCGGCCGCCTGCGTCGCCGGCGCCTTTTCGCTGGAGCAGGGCGCACGTCTGCTCGCCGAGCGCGGACGTCTGTTCGGCGATCTGCCGGCCGGCGGCTCGATGGCGGCGGTCTTCGCCGAGGCCGGCGTCGTCGAGGCGCGGCTCTCGTCCTATCCGCGCGTTTCCGTGGCCGCCTATAATGGCGCGAATATCGTCATCAGTGGCCCGCAGGCGGATGTGCGAGCGCTGGTCGAGGCCTTCCGCGGGGAAGGCCGCCGCACGGAAGAGCTGGAGACCTCGCACGCCTTCCATTCCGAGCTGCTGGAGCCGGCGCTCGACGCTTTCGAGGCCTTCGCCGGAGAAACGCCTTTCGAGACGCTGACGCATACGCTCATCTGCAATCGCACCGGCCGGGCGCTGGACGCGCAGACGCGATTGGACGCGCAATATTGGCGTCGTCATTCGCGCCAGCCGGTGCAATTCGCGCAGAGTGTGCAGACGCTCGCCGATCTGGGCTGCCGCGTGCTGGTGGAGATCGGCCCGCAGCCGGTGCTCGCGGCCATGTCGCTGCGCGCCTGGCCCGAGGGCCGGCAGGCGCCGCAAGCGGTCGCCTCGCTGCGCCGGGATTCCTCCGACGCGCGGCAGATAGAGGAGGCCTTGGGCCAGCTCTATGTCGCGGGCGCGCGGCCGGATTTCGCGGCGATCGACGCGCCGTGGAAGCGCAGCAAGGTCGACATTCCGAAATATCCGTTCCAGCGCAAGAAATATTGGCCGCGCGCCATTGTCGCGCGGGGCGGCGGCGCAGCGGGCGCCGGCGCGCTGCTCGGCTCGCTCTGCGATCTCCCCTCGGGCGATACGCTCTATGCGACCTGCTTCAGCGTGAAGCATCTGCCCTGGCTCGAGGACCATGTCATCTATGGCGCCATGGTCGTGCCCGGCGCCACCTACGCCTCCATGGCGCTCGCCGCCGTCGGCGCGCCGGCGCAGCTGCGCGAGGTGTTCTTCTACGAGCCGATCGTCTTCACCGGCGAGGAGCAGCGCGATGTGCAATTGACGCTGCGCGCCAGCGAGGAAGCCTCGCCGAGCCTGCGCAAATTCGAGGTGCACAGCCGCCCGCGCAACGATCGCGACGCGAGCTGGTCGCTCAACGCCTCCGGCAGCGTGGAGCTCGAGACCGCAGTCACCGACGAAGCGCCCGAGGCCATCGACACGATCATCGGCAGGCTGTCGCCCATGCCGCCGCAGCGGCTCTTCGACGGTTTCGCGGAAAATGAGCTGCGCTGGGGGCCGAACTGGTCCGGCTCGCTGCGCGCGCTCTGGGCGGAAGGCCCCGAGGCGGTGGGCGAGCTGCAGGCCGGCGAGGAGCTTTCCGAGCATATTTCGAGCGAGCCCATCCATCCGGTGCTGCTCGATCTCTGCACCGGCGTCGCCGGCGCCGTTCTGCTCGCCGCGGCTCCCGAGGCCACGGCGGACGACGGCAGCCTGTTCCTGCCGCTGCGCTATGAGCGCGTCACTCTGCGCGAGAAAATGCCGCGCCGCTTCTACTGCCATGCGCACTGGCGCGCCGACGCCGATGAGCGCTCCGAGACACAGGCTTTCGATCTCGTCTTCGTCGATGGTGAGGGACGCTATCTCGGCGGCATAGACGATTTCGTCGTCAAGCGCGCGCCCCGCCAAGCGCTGCTGCGCGGCCTCGGCGTCGACGCCGGCCGATTGCTGCATCTCTTGAGCTGGCGTGAGCGGCCGCTCGTCGTGGCGCCGGCGGCCGAGGCGGCGCCGTCCGAAGTCGCGCTCGTCGTCGCGGCGCCCGATCATCCGAGGCTGCCGGCTCTGCGCGCGGCGATCGCCGAGCGTGGACGCCGCATCGTCACGGTCGCCCCGGCCGCGGCCTATGAGCGGCGGGACGACGGCTTCACGCTCGATCCGCGCGACGCCGAACATTGGCGCAAGGCCTTTCTCGCGCTCGCCGAAGCGGGCGAGAGCGCCTTCGCCCTCGTCTTTCTGGCGACCGGCAACGCCGGCCCCATCGAGGCCGGGCCGAGCGATGCGCTCATCGCCCGCCTCACCAATGATCTCGACGGGATCATCGGCGCGACGCGCTATCTCGTCGGCAAGGGCGCGACGCCGCCGGCGCGGGGCCTGTGGCTCGTCACCGAGCGCGCCGTCGCCGCCGATCCGAGCGAGAATGTCGATCCGGCGCAATCGGCGATCTGGGGCCTCGGCCGCACCATTCTCGCCGAGCAATCCGACGCCCATTGCGCGCTGATCGACACGGATGGAAGCGCCGAGGCTCTGCAATCCCTCGCCGATGCGCTGCTCTCCGGCGCGCCGGAGCCCGAGCTCGCGCTGCGCCGGAAAAAATGCATGGCTCCGCGGCTGATGCCCTGGGCGCGCAGCGGATTGCTCGCGGCGCCGACGCAGGATTATCGCCTGCAGCCGAGCGAGCGCGGCGCGATCGACAATCTGCGCCTCGCGCCGGAGAGCTTCGCGCCGCCGGGGCCGGGACATGTCCAGCTGCGTCCGCTCGCGGGCGGCTTGAACTTCCGCGACGTTCTGAACGTCCTCGGCCTCTATCCCGGCGATCCGGGCGAGATCGGCGGCGAGCTGGCCGGCGTGGTGACGGCGGTGGGCGAGGGCGTCGAGGGTTTTGCGGTCGGCGATCACGTGTTCGGCTTTGCGCCGGGCGGCGCTTTCGCCACGGCGGTGAACACGCCCTATCCCTTCCTCGCGCATCAGCCGGCGGGCGTCGGCGCGGCGGAGGCGGCGACGCTGCCGGCGGCCATGCTGACCGTCATGCTCGGCTATGAATGGGCGTTGCCGAAAAAGGGCGAGCGCGTGCTGATCCATGCGGCCTCCGGCGGCGTCGGCCTCGCGGCCGTGCAGCTCGCGCAAAAGGCGGGGGCGATCGTCTACGCCACGGCGAGCGCGCCCAAGCAGCAGACGCTGCGCGATCTAGGCGTCGAACATATCTACGACTCGCGCACGCTCGATTTCGCCGACCAGATATTGGCGGACACAGGCGGCGCCGGCGTCGATATCGTGCTGAACAGCCTGACCAGCGAAGGCTTCGTCGCCGCCACTGTGCGCGCCACGGCGCAGGGCGGCCGCTTCATCGAGATCGCCAAGCGCGACATTTGGACGCCCGAGGCGATGGCCGCGGCCCGGCCCGACATCGCCTATCACATATTGGCGCTGGACGATGTGATGCGGGACGATCTTCCACGCATCGAGCGAATGCTGGATAAGCTCGCCGAGGATCTCGGCCGCGGCGAATTGCAAACACTGCCTTTCATGGCCTATCCGATCACCGAGGCGAAAACGGCCTTCCGCTGCATGCAGCAGGCCCGTCATATCGGCAAGATCGTGCTCACCGTGCCGGAGGCGCCCAAGCCCCGCCGCGACAGAAGCTATCTCGTCACCGGCGGCCTCGGCGCGCTCGGCCTGCGCATGGCGGAATTTCTGGCGCAGCAGGGCGCCGGACGTCTCGTGCTCACGAGCCGCCGGCCGCCGGACGACAGCGCGAAAGAGACGATCGCGGCGATCGCGGCGCAATATGATTGCCGGGTCGACGCCATCACGGCCGATGTCGGCGACGAGGCGAGCCTTCGCGCTCTGCTCGAGGGCGTGCGGCGCGACGGACCGCCGCTCGGCGGCGTCTTCCATCTGGCCGGCGTGCTGGACGATGCGCTCATTCCGCAGCAGACGCCGGAAAAAGTGCTGAAGACCCTCGCGCCGAAAGCGCTCGGCGCCTGGCTCCTGCATCTTTTGACGCTCGACGACGCGCCGGAGCTCTTCGTGATGTTCTCCTCGGCGTCGGCCGTTCTCGGCTCGCCCGGGCAGGCGAATTACGCGGCGGCCAACGCTTTCCTCGACGGCCTCGCGGCGCATCGTCATGCGCTGGGCCTGCCGGCGGCGAGCGTGAATTACGGGCCTTGGGCCGAGGCCGGCATGGCGGCGAGCGAGGCCGCGCGCGTCAATCTCGGAAGGCAAGGGCTGACGCCTTTGAAGCCGGCGATGGCGCTCTCGGCCTTGGCGGAGATGATCCGTCATGGCGCGGCGCAGGCCATCGTCATCGGCGCCCAATGGCAGCGCATCGCCAAGCTGATGGGACCGACCCGCCCGCCCATGCTGGAGCATGTGCTGCCCAAGGCCGCCGCGGCGCAGGCCTTCGACGGCGCCTTTTTGAAGCAGCTCGAAAAAGTGCCGGAGGCGCAGCGCGCGGACTTCCTGACCGAGCATCTGCAAGGGCAATTGCAGCATATTCTCGGTCTCGCGCAGCCGCCCGCGCCGGACAGCCGCTTCCTCGAGCTGGGGATGGATTCGCTGATGGCCGTGGAGCTGCGCAATCGCCTGCTCGGGCAATTCGGCGCCTCGGTCTCCATTCCCTCGACTGTCGTCTTCGACCATCCGACCGTCCGCGCGCTGGCCGAATATCTCGCCAGCCAGACGGCGGAAGGCGGCGCGGTCGAGGCGACCACGACTGATTCGGAAGCTCGAACAGATACGCCCGCAAAATCGGAAAAGGAGCTTGCGGCGCCGCCGTCATGAGCGGCCCCACGCCTCGCATGGCCCACAGCGGCACAGCGCGACAGCGAAGGAGCTTTTATGAGCAATTTTCTGAGCTTGCAGGCAATCGCCGAGACTAGCTTTCCTTGACAGAGCGTGTCTCGAAAGCTAGTACCGTTAACAGGCCGTTAATTCGGCCGCTCCGAGCTTTACGCTCGTGTCATATTTGTAATTCGCGCTCCGAAGGGCGGCTGGCACGGATGAAAATACATGCGTGCATGATCATCGGCCTGACGGCGGTCGGCGCGATACTCGCGCCCGCCCGCGCCGAGACTTTGCCATCGGCTCTGGCGAGCGCCTATGCCTATAATCCCGATCTCAACCAGCAACGCGCCGGCGTGCGCGTGCATGACGAGAGCGTCGCCAAAGCCTGGAGCGGCCTGCGGCCCAACGCCTCGGTGATCGCCGGCCTCGGCGCCATGCGGACCGAATTGCTGGTGCCGACGATTCGGCTGCCCTTCATGCATGAGCGCATCTATCTGCATAATGACCATGACGGCAATCCGCAGGCGGTGACCGTCAATGTCTCGCAGACGCTTTTCGACGGCGGCCGCACGCTCAACAATGTGAAGAAAGCCGAATCCACCGTTCTCTCGGCGCGCGCCAATCTGCGGCTGATCGAGCAGGCGGTCCTTCAGAACGCCGCGACCGCTTATATGGATGTGCTGCGCGACACGGCGATCTTGTCGCTGCGTCAGAACAATATTCGCGTGCTGGAGCTGCAGCTCGCCAACACGCGGGAGAGCGCGGCCGCCGGCTATCTGACCGAGACCGACGTCGCCCAGGCGGAAGCGGCTTTGTCGCAGGCGCGCTCCGATCTCTATGGCGCGCAAGCGCGGCTGAAGAGGAGCGCGGCCAGCTATCATCGCATCGTCGGCGAGGAGCCCAAGCGGCTTCAGCCCGCGGGCTCGGTGGAAAAGCTGCTGCCGCGCAGCGTCGAGGACGCCGTCGTCATCGCCACGGGCGGTCACCCCGGCGTGGAGGCGGCGCATCATCAGGTCGATGCGGCGCAATTCGCCGTCCATGCCGCGGAAGCGGATCTTCTTCCATCCGCCTCGGTGAGCGGCCAGCTCTCGCAGCAGAACGACTTCTTCCTGGGCCTGCCCGGATGGCGGCAATTCAGCTACGGCGTCAATGTGAACTTCCGCGTTCCGCTCTATCAGGGCGGCGCGGATTTCGCCTCGGTGCGCCAAGCGAAGGAGCAGGTGGGCCAGGCCCGCTTCGGCGTCGACATGCAGATGGGCGACGCACGCGCCAATGTCGTCGGCAGCTACGCCTCGCTGGAGGCCGCCAAGCTGCAGATGAAATCCGACCACGCCACGGTGAAGGCGGCGGAACTGGCGCTCAACGGCGTGCGCGAGGAGGCGAAGGTCGGCCTGCGCACGACGCTCGACGTTCTCAACGCGCAGCAGAGCCTGCTTCATGCGCGGGTGAATGTCGTCGTCTCACAGCATGACGTCGTCGTCGCCTCCTATGCGGCGCTGGCCTCGATCGGCAGGCTGAACCGGGCGGCGTTGAATTTGGACGTCGAGCATTACGACGCCGAGGAGCACTTCGAGAAAGTGCGCGGCAAGTTCTTCGGCGTGGATACGCCCTGAAGGACCTGCCGAGATTGTCCTGCCAAGGGCCGGCGCCTCAATGGGACGGCTTTCCTCAATGGACGGGCTTGGCGGCGACGAGCTCCCCGAAGAGATAGGCGTCCACTCTGAGCCCGACGGGCAGCTTGGCCTCGTCGTCGAGATCGACGAGCACCTGCAGGACCTTTGTATCGATGCGGTCGCCGGGACGTCCGGTCTGCACGATCTTCGAGCCCATTCGGGACGACACCCAGCTCACGCGGCCCTGGAACTTGCGACCGGGATAGGCGTCGCTGACCACTTCGACGCGCTGATCCGGCGTCACCTTGCCGATGTCGGTCTCGTCCACCTCGGCGCGCACTTTGAGGCCGCGCAGATCGCCGACGATGGCGACCGTCGTCGGCGGCACATTGGTGACGGTCTCGCCCACCTCATGGGTGCGGCGCAAGACGGTTCCCGCCACCGGCGAACGAATGAAGGTCTTGTCGAAGATCGCCTTCGCCGAGGCCAGCTCCGCATCGGCGAGCCGCAGCCGCGCGCGCGCGGCGTCGACGTCCTCGGAGCGGGCGCCCGTCTGCAATTGCGCGAGTCGCTGGGCGGCGACGGTGCGGCGCGCCTCGCTGGCGTCGAGATTGGCCTTCGCCTGATCGAGCATCGCCTGCGGCGAGACGCCCCGCTTGGCCAGCGGCTGCCGACGCTCATAGTCGCGACGCGCATATTTGAGCCCGGCGTCGGCTTCCGAGAGAGCGGCCTCGGCCTCGCGCAGCTCCTCGGCGCGCGCGCCATGCAGAATGCGGTCGAGCTCGGCCTGACGGAGCGCGAGCTGCGCCTGAGCGGAGGCGACGCGCGCGCTCTGCTCGGCGTTGTCGATGACGGCGATGACTTGCCCCGCCGTCACCTCGTCATTCTCGTCGACCTTGAATTCCTTGATCACGCCGACGATCTGCGCGGAGATCTCGCGCTCCTTGCTGTTGGGCTCGACGACGCCGGGCGCGGCGGCGACCCGATGTTGCGAGACGAGCTTGGTGCTCGAGGAAAGCGCCTGCTCCGCGCGGCCGCTCATCGTGGACGATACGGCGGCGAGGCCGACGAGAAGAAGAATGGCCGGCGACGGCCGATCGAGTTTCATGACGCGCTCCCTGCGCCGAAGGAATGGGACGACTCTGGAGGCTTATCGACGATGCGGCCGTCCTCCAGATGCAAGACGCGATTCGCGAACTGAAAAATACGAAAGTCATGCGTGACGATGACGACCGCGCGGCGGCTGTTGCGCGCGAGCGCCTGCAGAAGCTCCATCGCCTTCAGACCATTCTCGGAATCGAGCGCCGCCGTCGGCTCGTCGGCGATGAGTATCTCCGGATCGGCGGCGAGCGCGCGCGCGATCGCCACGCGCTGCTTCTGTCCGATGCTGAGCTCCGACGGAAAGGCGTCGATGCGATGACCGAGGCCGACGCTGCCGAGCAGCTCATGCGCCCGGACGCGCGCGACATCCTTCTCGACGCCCATGAGATCGAGCGCGACCATCACATTCTCCGTCGCCGTCAGCATCGGGAACAGATTATGCGCCTGAAAGATGAAGCCGAAATGTTGAAGGCGCAGCTCCGCCAGCCGATCTTCGTCCAAAGTCTCGGTGGATTTGCCGCATATGGTGATCTTGCCGGCGGTCGGGCGCAGCAGATGGCCGAGTATATGGACGAGCGTCGTCTTGCCGCTGCCGGAGGGACCCACGAGAAGCAGGACCTCGCCCGGAAGAATATCGATGTCGATATTCTTCAGAACCTGGACGGCGCTCGGCCCTTCGCCGAAATTGTGAACGAGGCCGCGCGCGCTCAAAATGGGCTGCATCATCGGAACACCTTCACCGGATCGACCGTCATCACCTTGCCGATCGAGCCGATCGAGGCGGCGACGCACATCAGCATCGTCGCCACGACGATTCCGAAGGCGAGCCAGAGCGGAACCTCCGGCGCGGAGCTGAGATGGCGGGTGAAGACGACGACGACCGCAATGACAGCGAGTCCGATCGCCGCGCCGAACACGCCGCCGAGCACGGCCTGCTGCACGATGATGCGATAGAGATAGGAGCGCGGGCCGCCCATGGCGCGAATGACGGCGTATTCCGGCAGGCGATCCATCGTGCTGGCGTAGAGCGTCTGCGCGACGATGACGACGCCGACGAGCAGCGCCAGCAGAGTCGAGCTGACCAGCGTGATGCCAGCGCCCGTGGTCACGAGCCAATAATATTGGCTGCGCCAGGCGAGCTGTCCCGCCGTCAGCACCTCGACCTCCGACATGCGCGCGGCGAGCGCCTCGGCCACGGCCTCGGGCTTATGGCCCTCGGCGACGCGCACCAGCACATAGGCGATGTCATTGTCCGGCGCATAGAAGAAGGATCGCGCCTTGGCCAGCGACATGAAGACATAAGGCGCCTGGGTGAAGGTCCTTATGCCGTCCGTGAAGCCGACCACGCGAATTCTGTGGCTGTTGATCTCGACCGTCTCGCCGAGCGTGCGAATGCCGAGCTTATCGGCGTAGAGGCGATCGATCACCGCGCCGTCCGGCTCCGCCAGCGCCTCTTTCGCGCTCGGCCCCTCGACCATGGCGAAGGGCAGGCCCATCGTCGCGTCAGGATCGATGCCGATGACGATGACAATCTGCCGAACGCCGTCCGGGCGCTTCAAAAAGCCGAAGTGGAGCATATAGGGCTCGGCCGCCGCGACCCCCTCCACCGACATCGCCTGAAAGCGCCGCCGCTCCTGCAGAGGCGTCGCGAGATCGACGCTGGGCACGCCTTCCGCCGTGATCCAGAGATCGGCGCCCGCGTGATCGACGACGGTCGAGATCGTATGGACGAAATTCAGCAGCATGCCGAGCTGAATGCCCATCAATATCGTCGAGAATGCGATGCCGGTGAGGGTGATCGCGAAGCGGATGCGGTCGTGGACGAGATTTCGCCATGCGATGAGCAAAGTCATGCGCGCGCCTTTCGACGCGGCGGCCGAGACGCTCTCAGCCCGACTTTTCAACGCAAATAGGGTATCGCCGGACACATCGACCCTTTCCACCTCGCCGCCAGCCGCCCCTAGGGGACATTGCGGCGCCCTCGGAAAATACTCAAGCCGAGGCGCATTCCTCGCCTCGGGGCGGAAGAGGGGCGTCCTCCGTCGCACAAGCTATTATAAAGCCATCGCTTTCTATAGTCTCGACAGCATAGGCGAACATGGTTTCCCGATCCTGGATTCGAACGCTCCCGTCTGGCGAAAAATCGACCGCTTCGAGCGATTTCAGCCTTCCGTCGACGCCGGAGCCGAGCAGCTTTCCCACCGCCTCCTTCGCTCCCCAGAGCCGGGTGATCCATTCGGCGCGGCGGGCCGCTCCGAGCGCCTTCACCTTCTCGCGCTCGTCAGGGCCGGCGACGGCGGCGAGAAATCCGTCGTCCCGATCGGCGATCCGCTCTATGTCGACGCCGACGCGCCCGCTATGGGCGGCGGCGATCGCCCGATCTTCGCAATGGGCGATGCTGACATGGGGCAGGGCCTCGCGCCCGTCCGCGCCGGCGACATAGGGGCGGCCGGCCGGATCGGATCGGACGAGGATCGCGGCCGGATGCGCCATTTCGGCCCCCGTACGGTTGCTGATCCAGCGCCGGGCGCAATCCTTGGCGACCGCGCGGCCGAGCAGCCATTGGCGCTGGCGCGCCGGAAAACGGGCGTGACTCTCATAGACGGCGG
Organism: Methylosinus sp. sav-2; assembly: GCF_004366495.1. NCBI lineage: Bacteria > Pseudomonadati > Pseudomonadota > Alphaproteobacteria > Hyphomicrobiales > Methylocystaceae > Methylosinus > Methylosinus sp. sav-2. The sequence goes on along the minus strand of NZ_SOEJ01000010.1, from coordinate 110,640 downwards.
CCTCCTCGAGGCCGAGGCAATCGCGCGCGAGCATTCGCGGATCGAATTTGCCGAGATCGGGCTCGGCGAGGTGGAGGACCAGCGGGCCGTCGGCCGTGTCGCCGACCGGCGCGGGGCGGCCGAGCAGAAATTGTCCGGGCGCGCGGCGGTAATCGACGAGACGCCGCTCCCATTGGAATTTCCAGCAGCGCAGATCCGCGATGCGCATCCAGACGCCGCCTTCGCCATCCTCCGCCTCGACATCGGCGTGAATGGTCTTGCCGTCCGTTTTCCGAAGCTCGATGCGCACGGGGACGAGCGTTCCCGCGGGCGGCGTCGGCCGGTAGAGCTCGAGCTTGCCGAGCCCCACGGGAAAAGCATAGCGATCGCGCTGCATCGCATAGACGCCGACCATTTGGCAGATGGCGTCCAGCACGCAGGGCTGCAGCAGCAGCTGAAGCTCCGCTGTGGAGCGAAACAGGCCGGCTGGCGAGGGGATGCGCAAATGGCCGGCGATGCGCCGATCCTCGACGAAAACCTCGCCGAAGAGGCAGCGGAAGGCCGGGCCATGGAACAAATGCCGCTCGGCGTAGAGGCTCGCGGCGTCGACCCTGAGCGCCGTTCCCGCGTCGAGCGCGCCGAAATCCGGGAACAGCTCCAGCAGATAATGGCGGCCGAACAGCAGAGTCGCCTCGACCGACGGCCCGCTCTGACCTTCCGCGCGAATGGCCGCGCGCACGAAAGTGGCCTCGCGCTGCGGGTCGTAGCGGTCGAGACGGGCTTCGATCGTCAGAATCGTGGCCTCGACATCGACGAGATCGATCCATCTCGTCGCCTTGATCTCCTCGACGCCGATGAGCCCCTGTCCCGGAACGACACAGGCGGCGACCTCCGCCATCACCTCTATGCTCATCATCATCGGCAGCACGGGCAGGCAGGCCGAGAGCGGCTTGACGCCGGGCGCGTGAACAAAGGCGTGGTCGGCGAGATAGAGGTCCTCGTCGAGATGCAGGATGCGCTCGACGAGGACGCTCTCGCCGGGCGTCGCGGCGATGACGCGTCCGACGAAAGGCAGCGCGCCGCGGCGCCTCGACACTGTCCGATCCTGCGCTTCGAGCACGGCGTCCATGCGATCCGCGCTCAGATCTTCTCGAGCACGAGGCCGGTCGCGGTGAGACCGGGGCCGAAGCCCAGCGCCACGACATGCGCGCCGGTGGGAATGGAGCGCTCCTCGACGATCGCCTTCAGAATATGCGGCACGGTGGCCGAGGACATATTGCCATTCTCGAAGAACACATTCTTGCTCATCGCCACCTGATCGTCGTCGAGCTTCAGCTCCGACTGGATATGCTCGACGATCTTGGGTCCGCCCGGATGAATGGCGAAATAGAGCCGGCTGCGCTCGCGCTCGAAATCGAGCCCGGCGCGATGCAGAAGATCCTCGACAAAGCCTTTGACCGCGGCCTTGATGACCACCGGCACCATGATCGACAGGCTCATATGGAAGCGCGTCGGACCCGGCACCCAGGTCATGTCGTCGGCGGAGTCGGGAAGGAGATGCTCGTTATAAGCGAGCACTTTGAGGCCGGAGAGACCTTGGTTCCTCAGATAATCCTCGGTGACGGCGGAGTATTTGATGAAGCCGTCCGCGAACAGCGTCATGGTGATGATGTTCTGCGCGGTGAGCTCCTCGGCGTCGCGATGCGCGGAGAGAATCTCCGTATGCACGATATCGACGCGCTCCTTGGGCGGCGTGACGCCCATATGGGAGGAGGCGAGAAAGCCATGCGCCATGCGTATGGCCGGAAAGGCGCCGTAGCAGCCCATATGATAGCTGTGCGTGACCGTCGTGCGCAGCCAGCCCTTTTTCGCGGTCATGCGCTCGACCGGGCTCGGCGCGAGATAGCCCGAGCAGGTGACATGGATGAGATCGTCCGGCGCCTCGAAAGCGTCGGCGTACATTTTCTCGAGGCAATCATCCGCGACGTGGGCGTAGCTCTCGTGCCGCGCCTTCAAATCCTTCGGATTGAGATCGCGGTAATTGTCGAAGAGCCGCATATATTCTTCTTCCGGCTCGTTGACGGAGAATTCCCCGTCGGCGAAGACGATGTCCTTGAGGCGCGGAAAAAAGACGAGCTGTCGCGCTTTCACGACAGCGGGAGACAGGCCGTAGTTCGAGAATTTCTGCCTGATCTCCTGATGCTTGGCGAAAAACGCCTCTTTGTCGGTAAGGCCGTTGCGCGAGCAGAAGGCGCGCGCGAATCCATAGGCGCTGAGCTCCAGCGTCAGCCCCTGCGGCGTCGGATCGGCCATGCGCACCGGAACGAAATCGGTGAGACAACAAGCATTTTTAACGCTGGCGCGCGTCAAGCGCTCGGTAAGTGCAAAAGACATTTCTCAACCCCCTCTTCGACCCGCCCGCTTCGACGCCTTACTGGCGCAGCGCCAATTGCGCTATTTTCTGCATGCTCGCCGCGACGACGATCTCCGGATTTCCGGTTGCGCCGCGCGCCAGCTCGTCCAGGCATTCCTGCCGCCCCTGCTCGATCTCGAGCGTGCGAATGTCCTTGGACTCGTAGAGCCGGCGCAATTCGTCAGTGACCATGCCGCCGTTCCACGGCCCCCAATTGATCGCGACGACATGCGTTTTCGGCCATTCGAGGCTCAGCCGCGAGGCGAGCTTGTTCAGCACCTCATTGGCCGCGCTATAGTCGCTCTGGCCGGCGTTGCCGAAACGCCCCGCGATCGACGAGAAAAACAGCAGGAAGCGCAGCCCTTCGGGACGCAGCTTCTCGATCAGCGTGAAGGCCGGCGTCGCCTTGGTCGTGAAGACGCGATCGAAGGAGTCGAGCGTCTTGTCGCGAATGAGGCGATCGTCGAGCACGCCGGCGCCATGCAGCACGCCGTCTATGCGGCCGAAGCGCGCATAGACATCGTCGATGAGCCGGCCGAAAGCGTCGGCGTCGGTGATGTCGAGCGAATGATATTCGACGCGCGCGCCGGCAGAAATCATCGCCTCGAGATTGGCGAGGATCTGGCGATCCTTCAGCATGCGCTTCCAGACGCGCTCGATCTCGACGGGTTTGACCTTCGGATTTTCGGCGCGCAGCCTGCCGATCAGAAACTCTTTCAGCTCGCTCGCGGAAAGTCGCCGCGTCTCCTCGGGCTCCGCCGCCGGCGCCGGGCTGCGTCCGACGAGGACGAGTCGCGGACGATAGGCGGAGGCGACCGCTCTCGCTATATCGGCGGTGATGCCATAGGCGCCGCCGGTCGCGAGAACGACGGCCTCGGGCTCGAGGCGCAGGCTCTCGATCTCGGCCGCCGCGGCGCTCGCCTGGGCGAGATCGAGCGTCCAGCGCCCGTCCTCGGTGAGACCGATCTCGAGTGGCGAGGCGCGCAGGCCGGCCTCGATCATCAGCTCTCGCGCGATCTTGTCCGCAGCGAGATGCGGATCGACATCGATGCAGCGCACGCGCAAATCCCGCCATTCCTGCGCGGCGGATTTGGCGACGCCGAGCGAGCCCGCCGCAGCGGCGGAAAACCTTTGCTGTCGTCGCAGGCCGAATTGACCGTCGAGCGCGGTCACATTGACGAGCCAGCCGCCGCCGCGGCCCGCGCTGTCCTTCAAATCGCCTTCGAAGGTCTTGAGCAGCTGAAACAGATTGCGCGCGCAAGCGAGCCGGCGCCGATCGTCCACGCCCTCGGCGTCGAGCCCGGCGAGGTTGAACAGCGCGCCGACGCGATGGCGGCCCTCGGCGAGACGGGTCGCGAGCGCCTTCACCCCTTCGGGATCGGCGAAGTCGATCGTCATCGCATCCGTCGCGAGCGTCGCGGTCTCGTCGCCGGGCAGCGCCCGCCAGACCTGATAGCCGCGCGCCTTCAGCGCTGCGTCGAGCGCCTCGGCGACCGGCGTCGCCTCGCCGACGATGAGGATCACGCGCTCATAAGGATAGCCGTCCATTTCCGACGCCCGCGCGGCGCGCGGCGCGGAGAGGGGGCTGAGCACATAGCGAAGCGTTTCCTTCGGACCCACTGTCTCATTATTGGACTCCACCGTCCCCAGCGGGGACAGAGACGACGGAGCCTGAGATTTTTTTGCCGGTTCGGTTCCTTCCGTTTCCGCGCGGCGCGCATGCAGGCCGTCGTACCATTCGACGACGGCGTTCAATGTCTTGAGGCCGGCGAGCTCGTCGAAGATCGTCTCTTCGTCCTGCCCCTCCATGAAGGGGAAGCGATCCTTGAGCTGATTGAAAATCTCGATCCGCTTGATGGAGTCGACGCCGAGATCGGCCTCCATATGCGCGTCGAAATCCAGCATTTCCGCCGAATAGCCGGTGCGCTCGATCATCGTCGCGAGAAGCTCGGCTCTGAATTGCGCGGTCGGCGGCATTTCGCTCGACGCGCCCTCGGCTTTCGGGGCAGCGGCTCCATTGATGCGCGGCGGCGCCTCGGCGATGGGCGCAGCAGAGACGATGGCGGCTCCATTGGCGGCCGCTCCATTGACCGCAGCGAGAACCGCCTCGGGCAGCACGGGCACCGGCACGCTCGGCGTCAGCAGCCGATGCGGCGCGGACGGCGCCGGCGCGACGGGTTCGGCGCGCTGCGGCGCTTCGAACCGCGCGGGCTCCGGCGCCTGCTCCAGCGCCTGATCGAAGTAAGAGTCGGCGCCGGCCTCGGCGGATAGGAGCCGTTCCTGCAAGGCGATGAAGCGCTGCAGCGTCACCTGCTGCTCGCGCTGCAATTCGATGAGTTGCGTCAACTCGCTGCGCATCCGCGCCATCGTCGGCGGCGAGCCTCGTGGACTCGCCGCGACGGGCGCGGGATCGCCGGATTTCGGCTCGCGGTCGTTCACGGACTCTCTCCTTCGATGCAGGATCGGCGTCGCTGCGACGCCATTCGATTCGATGGGCTTTCGGGGTCCGCTCGCGCCATTGACGGCGACGGGCGCGGGCGCCTTCTCGCTCGGAATGCGGATTGGCTCGGGCGCCGACTTTTTCTCGGCCGTCGTCGGCGCCGGAGTGCGCCAAGGGACCGCCTTGCCGCCGCTGACGCGCCAAACGGAGGCCGGCGGATTGGCGGCTGCCTCGGCCTTTTCGAACAGCGCTGGTAGACCGATCTCCGCGAAGCCGCGATGACGGAACCATTGCGCCAAGTCCACCGGCAGGCCGAGCGTGATCGCCTGGGCGAGCAAATGGCCGAATTGCAGCCATCCCGGGCGCTCCGGCGCATCGACGGCGAGCGTCACATGCTCTCGCTTGCCGAGAATGCGATCGACGAGGCCGCTCAGAACCATTCCCGGCCCCGCCTCGATGAAGACGCGCGCGCCGGCCTCGTAGAGGCGCTCGATCTCCTCGACGAAACGCAACGGCTCGGCGATATGGCGCGCCAGCAGCGCCTCTATCTCCCGCGCCTCGCTCGGATAGGGAGCGGCGGTCGTATTGCTGTAGACGGGCAGCTTCGGCGCCGTGAAGGCAGTTTTCGACAATTGCGCGGCGAGGCGCGCCTGCGCCGGGGCCATGGCGGCGCAATGAAAGGCCGCCGTCACCGGCAGGCGCTTGGCGCGCAGACCCTGCTCGCGGAAGGCTTCGACCGCTTTGTCGATCGCCGCGCCGCCGCCTGCGACGATCGTCTGATCGGGCGCGTTGAGATTGGCGATCGCGACCTCGAGGCCGAGCGAATGGATCACTTGCGCGACGCGCGCCTCATCGGCGGCGACGGCGGCCATCGTCCCGCCATCCGCCGCGGCGGCCTCGGCCGAAATCAGGCCGCGGATCTGCGACAGACGCAGCAGATCGTCGCGCGAGATCGCGCCGGCGACGCAGAGCGCGACATATTCGCCATAGGAATGGCCGGCGACGAAATCGGGCGCGAGGCCGAATTTGGCGAGAAGATCATAGGCGGTGAGATCGGCGAGTCCGAGCGCCGGCTGCGCGACGCGCGTGTCGTCGAGCTCCGCCTTGCGACGCTCGCGCTCCTCCTCGGAAAAGCTCGGGAGCGGGTAGATATATTGCGAGAGCCGCTGCGGCAGCGCGCCCGCGAGAGCCTGATCAGCGTGCTCGAAGAGGCCGTAGCTCGACGGGCGCGACATGACGAGATCGCTCAGCATGTCCAGCTTCTGCGAGCCTTGTCCGGGAAACAGCATGCAGACGCCGCCGCCGGGCGCCTCCGCGCCGCGATCGTGGAAATAGATCCCTTGCGGCGCTTTGATCGTGCGCTTGCCCTTGCCTTGGCGCAGGAAGAATTCGAGCTTCGATTTCAGATCCTCGACCGAGGTCGCGACGATCGCCAGCCGGCTCACCGGCTCGCCCGCGGGCAGGCGGATCGCCTGCTCGTCGAGATGCAGCGAATAGGCGAGCTGCCCGAGCGCGAGAAGGTCTGGATGGACGAGCCGCTCGAGGAGGCTCTGCGCCGCGCGCTCGACCTCGGCGCCATCGGCGCGCGTCACCAGGATGATCTCGGCGGCGCGCGGCGTGAAATTCTCGACGTCGCTTTCGCGATAGCCGCCGTCATATTCCTCGAGAATGGCGTGGAAATTGGTACCGCCGAAACCGAAGGCGCTGACGCCGCAGCGCCGCGGCTCATCGGGCGAGCGCGCGAGCCATGGCCTTGCGCTTGTGTTCACATAGAAGGGCGTCTGCGCGAAATCGACGCGCGAGCTGGGCTTGTCGACGCCGAGCGTCGGCGGCAGCACGCGATGTTTCAACGCCAAGGACGCTTTGATGATCGCCGCGAGGCCGGCCGTCACCTTGGTATGGCCGATCATCGATTTGACCGAGCCGACCGCGCAGGACTGACGCGCCGCGCCATCCTCGCCGAACACCTGGGTCATCGACTTGATCTCGCATTTGTCGCCGACGGCCGTGCCGGTGCCATGCGCCTCGATGAGCGCGACGCTCGCCGGACTGACGCCGGCTTTCTCATAGGCGCGCTGCAGCGCCAGAGCCTGGCCTCTATTGTCCGGCGCGGTCAGGCTGCGATTGCGGCCGTCGCTCGAGCTGCCGACGCCCTTGACCACAGCATAAATGTGATCGCCGTCCCGCTCCGCGTCGGAGAGGCGTTTCAGCACGATCGCCGCGACGCCTTCGCCGAGCACAATGCCGTCCGCCGCATCCGAGAAGGGGCGGCACACGCCGGTCGGCGACAGCGCATGGGTCTGGGCGAAGGACATGAAGGCCATGCAGCCATTGGCGCCGTCTATGCCGCCGACCAGGGCCACGTCGGCGTCATGCGACTGCAGCTCGCGAATGCCGGCGTCGAGCGCGGCGAGCGAGGAGGAGCAGGCCGCATCGACGGTGAAATTGGCGCCGCGCAGATCGAGGCGATTGGAGACGCGGCCCGCCGCCACATTGGCCAGAAAGCCGGGGAAAGAGTCCGGCGTCCATTGCGGCAGCTCCTTTCCATGGAGAGAGGAGACGATATGCGCGCGCGTCTCCTCGGAGAGGCCGGCAACCTTCGGCAGATAATGCGAGAGCAGCGTGCGGAAGACGTAGAGCGTTCCGAGCTCGTTCATCGCGCCGCTGGCGAAGATCGTCGCCGTGCGGTCCTTGGGGAAAGGCCGGCGATCGAAGCCCGCGTCCGCCAGCGCTTGCGTCGCGACATGCAGCGCCAGCAGCTGCACCGGCTCGATCGACGGCAGGCTCGCCGGTGGAATGCCATAGGCGGTCGGATCGAAGGCGATCTCGTCGAGGAAGGCGCCCCATTTCGAATAGACGCGATCCGGCGCGCGGGCCGTGTCGAAGAAATCGCTCGGACGCCAGCGATCCTCGGAGACCTCGCGGAACATGCAGACGGATTGGACGATATTGCGCCAGAAGGCGCGCGCATCCTTCGCGCCGGGCATGACGCAGGCCATGCCGACGATGGCGATGTCCTCGCCCTTTTCTCTCGTGGCGCGCGCGCTCGCCGCCTCGGCCATGGCGCGCCGCTTCGCGAGCAGCTCGGCGGAGCCTTGCGAAACCTCTTCGTGCAACTCGGCGATCGAGAGCGTGTCGCGACGCAGGCGCGCGACCTCGCCCATCATATAGAGGCCTTCGCGCCGCTGCGCTTCGACATCCAGCTCGACATAGCCGCCGGTCTCGTCGAGACCCTTCTGCTCGCCCTTATGCGCTAGGCCCTTGGATGCGATGCGCAGACGGCCGACATTGAGCAGCTCCAGCGCCACCAATATCTCCTCGTCCGACTTCCCCTCGCGAATGAGGCGCCGGCGCGTCGCGTCGAACTCGTCGCAGAAGGGCGTCGCGGCGCAGCGCGTGTAGAGGCCGACGCCCGATTGCAGAAGCGCCGTCTCCTCGCAGCGCAGCGCGCGATTCTGGAACTCCTCGAGGATCGCGCCGGCGCTCACCGCCTCGCGGGTGAAGAGATAGGCCGTGCCCATCAGCACGCCGATCTTCATGCCGCGCGCCGCGAGCGGCGCAGCGAGGCAGGAGACCATCGCCGCCGATAGGGCGTCATGCACGCCGCCGGCGAAGAGAATCTGCACCGAGCGCGGATCGTCGATCTTGGCGTCGGCAAGAATCTCGATCACGGATTCCCATAGGACGAAGCTCGTGCGCGGGCCGGTATGGCCGCCGCATTCGCCGCCCTCGAAGATGAATTTTCGCGCGCCCTCCTTCAAGAAACCCTGCAGCAGGCCGGGCGAGGGAACATGCAGATAGGTCGAGACGCCCAGCGCCTCGAGATCGCGCGCCTGGCTCGGACGTCCGCCGGCGATGATCGCGAAAGGCGGCTTGGTTTCGGAAATGGCTTCGATCTGCTCCTGGCGCAGCTCCAGCGGCGTAAAGCCCAGCATGCCGACGCCCCAGGGCGTCTCGCCCATGAGCGCCTTCGTCTGCGTGAGCAGCGCGCGCGCCTGCGGCCCACGCAGCACCGACAGAGCGAGAAAGGGCAGACCGCCGCCATCCGCCACGGCGCGCGCGAAAGGCGCGACATCGCTCACCCGCGTCATCGGCCCCTGGGCGATGGGATAGCGCACGCCGAGAATGGTCGCGAGATCGGAGCCTTCGGCGAAAAGCCCGTCGACGCCCGGCGCGGCAGTCGCCAGCGTCTCGGCGATCGCGGCGACGGCGCGCCCGGTCGAGCCATAGCGGCGCGCGAATCCGCCCGCGAAGGCGATGTCCTGACCCAATGGCAGAACAGGGTCTTCGCCCTGCGACGCCCGGCGCAGCAGCGCCCGCCAATCCTCGCCCTCGGCGACGGCGCGCTCCAGCGCGCGCAGCTTCTCCCTGCCGTGCCGGCTCGAAAGCCGCACCATTGAGGAGCCGTCGCCGATGACGACCGTCTCGCCGCCGTCCAACCGGCTCCATGAAGCGGCGAGAGCCGGCGCCCCATAAGGCCCTTCCTCGGTGAGCCAGAGCTGCTCGGCGAGCACGACGCCCGCCGCGCCGGCGAGCGCCGCCGCCGCGGCGCTGCACGGCCCTATGCCGCCCTCGACCCAGAAGGGGATGCGAAGCGCGCCGGAAAATTCCTGCAACAGTATGAAAGACGAGGATTTGCCGATCCGGCCGCCGGCCTCCGCGCCCTTGACGACGACGCCGTCATAGCCCGCATCCTGCGCCGCCAGCGCGCTTTCGAGATCATAGGCCTCGAGAGCGACGAAGCGGGCGAATCGCGTCGCGCTCGCACGGATCGCCGCGGCCTCGTCACGCGAGACCCCGGCGACGACGAGAACATCGACGCTTCCGTCCACCAGTCGCTCGAGCTCCGCGACGCTCGCCACGCTCGAGAACTGTGCGTCCCAACGCAGCCCCCATCGTCCGGCAGCCGCCTTGTCGTGAAGGCGCGTGAGCGTCGCGCGGAGCTCGTCGTGATCGGCGTCCGCTCCAATGTCGAGAAGCCCGGAGCCGCCGGCCCTGCTGACCGCGACGATAATTTCGGCGTTTCTGCATCGACTGGGAGAAACAGCCGCTACTCGCTCCATGTCTCAGCCCCACCCATTCGCGCCCGCGGACGCAACAAGCACCATTGCAAAGGCGTTATTTCTTCAAACATCGAAGCTGATAGTTGCGCTTTCCTGGAAAGCAACACCAAATTTGTGCGCCGCACCCAGAAACAGGGCAGTATGCTTAAATATACGGCTTCGAAAAGCCGGAGAGCAAAACTCCCTCCGACCTCATGATCTGCGATCCAATTCGATCTGCGTCGCCCTGATGCAGATCGCGCCGGCTCGTTTCTCGTCGCCGGCACAGTCGCTCATCGATGTCTCCCCAAAAGCAAGCTCTACGCCATCCCTTTACGGCACAGGGCAAAAACGCTCGCCGAAGCCGATCCGAAGATCGATATTCCTTCCGCTGGAGACGTCGAAGCCGACGGGCCGAGCCGGACCATGCGCATATTTGGACGAAGCTGCTGTGACTTGGCGCACATCTTGGTTTCCGATAATGATGATGATGCGGAGCGGACGACGAGTCCGTCGCCTGTTTGCGCGCCGCAGCGAAGCGTCGCCCCGGTCGATTTCAATAATTCATCGAGGAAAGGTCGGCCCCGTGACGTCACGTCCCAAATTCGCGATCGTCACCATAGGAAGCGGCTCCTATCTCGGCTCGACGGTCCATGACGCCACGCTCGCCAATGCGCTCCGCCGCCGCGGTTACGAGGTCGTCGTCTATTGGATGCTCGAAGAGACGCCCGAGCTTCTCGCCGCTGGAGTCGAGCAGAGAATGTTGTGCCACGGCACGCGCTATCAATTCTCGCGCCCTTCGGAATTCATGGATCGCATCATCGGGCGCATCGCCTTTCGACTGCCGCGGAAATTGCGGCGCGCCGTCGCCCAAGGCGTTCCGGGCTTCGTCGAAAATCTCATGCGCAATCTGGTCCGCTCGCTGTTTTGCTACGAGCAGACCGATGTCGCTCTGGCGAAGAGGCTCGCGCGCTTCATCGAGCAGGACGGCGTCACCCATGTCAAAATGGGCTTCGGCTCGATCGGCTCGCTGGCGCTAGAGGCGCAAAAGCACACGCGCAAGCCGTTCGACTATCTGGTGACGTTCCAGGGCGACGAGGAGTTCGCGAGCCTCGCGGAGGCCTGCGGCGTGATGGATATTTATCGCCGCCGCGTGGACGAGGCGGTGCGAAACGCGCGCTGGCCGGCGATCGTCCTCAGCCGGCATTATGCGTCCCGCCTCGTCGACGATCTTCGTCTCGACGGCTCTCGTCTCGAAATTCTCTATTGCGGGATCGAGCCGCCGAAGGAAGGGCCGGCTCCCGATTTTTCGATTCTGACGGAAAGCTTTCCGCGTCTGCGGCGCGATCTTCCGATCCTCGCCTTCGTCGGCCGCCAAGAGAGCGAGAAGGGCATCGACCTTCTTCTCTATGCGGCGAAAATCCTTCTCGCCCGCGGTCTCCGCTTCCAGCTGGTCATCTGCGGCGCAACGGCGAAGGGCCTCGCCTATCGCACCGCGATCCACGACATTGTGACGCATCTCGGCATTGATCTCCACCATTCGGGCGCCGTGTCGACAGCGACGCGCGACGCTCTTTTCGCGCATTGTCGGTGCGCCGTGTGCCCCTCCATCAATGGCGAGCCCTTCGGGCTGGTCGTCGCCGAGGCGATGAGCCTCGGCGCTCCGGCGGTCGTTCCGGATTATGGCGGCGTCGCCGAGGTGGTGGCCGATGGCGGCCGCGCCGGCGGATTGATCTTTCGATGCTGGGACAGCGGCGATCTCGCGCGCCAGCTCGAACGCCTGCTGACCGACGACGCCCTGCATGCCGAGCTCGCCGACAATGCGCCCCGCGTCGCCGCGCGCTTCTCGACCGAGAATATGGTCGACGGCTTTCTCGCGCATATCGGCCTGCGAGAGAAGGCCGCGCCGCAAATTCTCCACGAGGACGCGACGATCCTCTAGAAGGGGCGACACACGCCCCTTGAACGCCGCGCATTATGACGCTATATTGCGTCATAATATTCGGCAGCCAGCGGAGGCCGAACAATGAGCTTGGCTCGATATGCGGACGATGGGATTTTCGCGCCACGCAAGATCGCGGACATGCTTCGCACCTCGAGCGAGGAGATCGCCCGCACCGCCGGCCTGGGCAAGGACGCCGTGCAGCGCGCCAGCCGGCTTCGCTCCGATAAGACGCAGCGTCGCCTGCGGGAGATGGTCGAGGTCCTCAACAAGGTCGAGCCGCGCTTCGGCTCGGCGCTTCTGGCCTATGCCTGGTACCGCTCGGAACCGCTCGCCGGCTTTTCTGGCTTCACCGCCATGCAACTCGTCAAGAGCGGCCGGGCCGATGAGGTCCTCGATTATATCGACGCCATCGACGCAGGCGTCCACGCCTGAGCGCGGCCATCGCCTATAGGGGCAAGCTCTATCGAGCGCTCAATCCGGTCTATGCGCGCGAGCCGCTCTCGGGCTACGGGGCCGCTCTGCATGGCGGTCGCTTCAATCCCAAAGGCGTTCCCGCGCTGTATTGCTGCCTCTCCATCATGACCGCCATTCGGGAGGCCAATCAGGTCGGCAATCTGCAGCCCACCACGCTCGTCTCCTACGACGCCGATCTCGAACGAATATTCGATACGCGGGATGCGACGGCGCTCGCGAGCGAAGGCATGGACGCCGCCGCTCTCGCGGCTTCGACTTGGCGCGACGAGATGCGCGCGAGCGGCGAAGCGAGAACACAGAGCTTCGCCCGGCGGCTGATCGGCGCTGGCTATTGCGGGCTGCTGGTTCGCAGCTTCGCCCCGGGAACGCGCGAGGACGATCTCAACCTCGTGCTCTGGTCATGGGGAAACGCCCCTCCGTCCTATCTGTCGCCGATCGACGACGAAGGTCGGCTGTCGAGGTGACGCGAAAGAAGCGGGCGCTATCTCGCATGCTCGTCGAGAAACTTGCGGCAGGCGTCGAAATCCTGCCGATAGCCTTCGGGCAATTTCACTTTCTTGGTCCGCGAGAGATTTTGCGCATAGGCGACCATTTTCTCGGTCGGCGCTTTGGCGCGACCGGGGCGCTCTTCGCCGCCGCTCTCCTGCGATGCGGGTGATTTCGCCTTCGACGCACGACGCCGCGGACTCGCGCTCTTTGGCGCCGCGGCGCGAGAATCGGCCGGTCCGCTGCGGCGGCGGCGCCCCGATCGAGGGGCCGGCGCCGCCGTCGTCAGCTCGACTTTTCCATTCGATTTTTCAACCAGCGCCTCGATCAGCTCCCGCGCGGCGGTGGCGACGCCATCGATGACCGCATGATAATCCGCCTTGCCGATGAGAATCTCATCGAGGCGCATCTCCCACAGAGCCGTCGTCGCGGGATCGACCAGCGCGGGCGCGGCGCCGCGCAGCAGCTCGAACAATTGCAGCCCGGCGGGCGTCGGCAGCACCAGCTTGCCGTCGGCCGTCAGCAAATTCTGCCGCTTCAATCCCTTGATGATCTCGGCCCGCGTCGCGGGCGTGCCGATCCCCTTGGCTTCCTTCAGCCGGTCGCGAAGCGCGACATCATCGACGAAGCGCCATGCATTCTGCATCGCATCGACGAGCGTGCCTTCATTGTATCGAGGCGGCGGCTGCGTTCTCTTCGCTTCGACGCGCGGCTCGGACAGGGTCGCGCGCTCGCCGTCGCGGAGCGCGGGCAGCGTCTGCTCGGCCTCTGTCTCGGCGTCCGGCTCGATCGCCTGATAGACCGCCTTCCAGCCGAGCCGCAGCGGAATCCGCCCGACGGCGCGAAATTCGGCCGCGCTTCGGCCCGCGATCGGAACCGCCATTGTAACGATGGTCTGCCGATATTCGTAATCGGGCATGACGGCGGCCAGATAGGAGCGGCAGATGAGCGCGAACAGGCGCTTCTCATCCTCGTCGAGACGCGCCAAGCGGACTTCGAGATCGTCGAGAACATTGACGTTGGGCACGACCGCATGATGCGAGACGCCCTCCAGCGCCTTGTCGCAGAAATGGCCTGACTTGCCGCGCCGGATCACGGGAGCGGCGATCTCGAGCCGCGCGAAGCCGCGCAGGCGCGTCAGCGCGGCGACGATCGCCGGCGCGTCGCCGATCTGATTTTCGCTCAGATAGCGCGCTTCCGCCCGCGGATAGGTGATGAGCTTCTTGCCATCGCCATCATAGAGCGCCTGCGCCACGGACAGCGTCTTGTCGGCGGTCCATCCCCAGCGCTGGCCGCAGGTCTTCTGCAAGGATGGGAGATCGAAGAGACGCGGCGGCGCCTGCCGCTTTTCATCGACGGCGACGCCGAGAGGCCCCTGATGGCCGTCGGCGGCTCTGGCGATCGTCTCGGCCTCGGCGCGCGTCTTGATCCGCGCCTTGGGCGCAGGAGCATGGCGCATCAGAAAGCTGCCGCCTTCGACGGTCGCGCTGGCGACGACCTCGAAATAATCCTCGGGCCGGAAATTGCGGATTTCTAGTTCGCGAAGACAGACGATCGCCAAGGTCGGCGTCTTGACCCGGCCGATTCCGATCACGCCGCGAACGCCGGGCGAGAGCAATGTCTTCGTCGCCGTCCGCGTCAGCGACAGGTTGAAGATCTGATCGGCCTGCTGGCGCGCCACCGCCGCCTCATAGAGCGGGCGCATGTCGGCGTTGGGCTTCAGCCGGGCGAAAGCCTGCTGCAGCGTCTTCGGGTCCTGCGCGGTGAACAGAGCCCGCCGCACACGCCCGCGATAGCCGAGATGGTCGAGGATTTCCTGGCCGATCAGCTGCCCCTCGCGGTCGCAGTCGGTCGCGAGTATCACATCGTCGCAGGCGGAGAGCGCCGTCGCTATGGCCCGGAGCTTCGCGGACTTATTGCCTTGCGAGGCTTCGCGAGTCGGATAGAGCCCGTCCGGCTTGAGGACGACGCAGGACCAGCGCTTCCAGACGGGGTTGATCTCCTCGGGCTCGGCCAAGCGAAGCAGATGGCCCTCGGCCGGCAGAATTTGCCCGAAGCGCGCGCCGAGAGCCGCGCGAAGATCCTTCGCCTGACTGGCCTTTTCCGTGATGATCAGTGTCGCCATGCGCCAATGCCGAATCGAACAGAGTTTCAGCGTAGCGCATATTTGAGAACGAACAAAGAACAAAAGCACATCCGCGCCCATGGATGAGAACGTCCGCAAAATCCGTTGTGGCGTCCGCTCCACCGATATATATCGAGCTGACATAGCGATAGCGAGGGTGCGTCATTGAGCCAGGAGGAAAGAGTTCGAGCGCCGAAGCGCTTTCGCATTGGTCTTTCGGGCTGTGGCGGCGGCCTCGAATCCGTGTCGACATCGCAATTGCTCGCGCTCGCCGAACATGTCGATGCGCTCGGCTTCGATGCGATCTGGATCAATGAGGAGCATTTCCAAGGCAGCATCATCGAGGTCGAGGGGCGGCGCTGTCACTCGCCCATCGCGCTCGCCGCCGCGATCCTCGCCCGCACAAAGCGCCTGCGCGTCGGCTTCTCAGTGCTGCTGCTGGCGCTTCACCATCCCATTCGCCTCGCCGAAGAGATTGCGACGCTCGATGTCCTATCGGACGGCCGCGTCGATTTCGGCGTCTCGCGCGGCGGCAATGGCCGATATCTCGACGCCTATGGCGTGCCGGCGGAGAATGTGAACACGCTGTTTCGTGACAATCTCGCGCTCATTCGACGCGCCTGGACCGAGGAGAAGATCACGATCGGCGAAAGCGCGCTCTCCGTCGAGCCGAAGCCCGTGCAACATCCGCATCCGCCGATCTATATGGGCACCTATACGGATGAGACCGCGGCCTGGGCGGCGCGCGAAGGACATTCGCTCATTCTGCACGGCATCACCAGCATGGCCAATCAGCGTCGTCTGCTGAAGGCCTATGTCGAAGCCGGCGGCGATCCCACGCGCGCGCCTTTCGGACGTTTCGTCTATGTGAGCGAGTCCGACGAAAGCGCGCGGGAAGAGCTGTGGCCGACGATCGAGAGGCTGACGACGCGGCTGCGCGGCTTCGGCCTCTTCAATCGCAAAGGCGTCGTCACCGAGGCGGATCTCGAGCCCGAGAATTTCTATCGCGACATGGTCATCGCCGGCTCGCCGCAGACTTGCGCACGGGCCTTTCTCGCGCTGCACGACGAGCTCGGCGTCACCTATGTGAATGCGCTGAGCGCCTTCTTCGGCTTTCTGCCTCTGCCTCTGCTCGAGAAATCGCTCGCTCTGCTGGCGCGCGAGGCACGGCCTCTGGTCGAGGCGGCGCTTCAGGAGAGGTCCGGCACGTAGCCGACGACGCCTCTGTCCACTGTGTCGGAGAGCCTCAGCAGCGGCGCGCCATAGAGCCGGCTCATCGAGCCGAGATCGCAGACCGCCTCGGCGCGCCCTTCGGCGATCAAGCGGCCATCGCGCAAGAGCGCGACGCGCGCCTTCAGATTGAAGGCTTGGTCGGGCAGATGCGTGGTCATGACGACGCACTTGCCTTCGGCTGCGAGCTTACGCATCAGATCGAGCACGCGGCCTTGATTTCCGAGATCGAGGCTCGAGGTCGGCTCGTCCATGACGATGATCGGCGTGTCCTGCGCGAGGGCGCGCGCGATCAGCGCGAGCTGCCGCTCGCCGCCGGAAATCTGCGTGAAGGGCTTGCTCGCCAAATGCTCGACGCCCGTGTCGGCCAGCGCGCGCCGCACGACCTCGCGGTCGCGGCGCGAGGGCGATCCGGCGCCCTCTATATGCGCGGAGCGGCCCATCAGAACCATCTGCTCCACTGTGAAGGCGAAGGCGCTGTGGCCGGCCTGCGGCACATAGGCGATGCGCTTGGCGATCTCGCGTCTCGCCAGGCGGTCGAGATCCTCGCCCAGCACGCGGACGCTTCCGGCGTGCGGAGCCGCGAGGCCGAGCAGGCAATGAACGAGCGTGCTCTTGCCGGCGCCGTTGGGGCCGAGCAGCACGAGCATCTCGCCGGCATCGAGCGCGAAAGAGATCGCGTCGAGCACGAGCCGCTCCGCGCGGCGGAACGAAAGACTGTCGATCGCGATCGCGGGCGTCACGACCATTGCTCGCTGCGGGCGCGAATGACGAGAAAAAGAAAGAAGGGCGCGCCGATCACCGCGGTCATGACGCCGAGCGGAATCTCGATAATTGAGGCGGAGCGCGCGACATCGTCGACGCCGAGCACGAAGAGCGCGCCCAATGTCGCCGTCGCGACCATGACGCGGCCGGGCTCCATGCCGAACAGCATGCGCGCGATATGCGGCACGAGCAGGCCGACCCATCCGACGATGCCGGCGACGCAGACCGTCGCCGCGGTCATCGCCGTCGCGCAGAGAATCACAATGATGCGTAGCCGCACCACATCGGCGCCGAGCGCCGCAGCCTCATGGTCGCCGAGCGCGAGAAGGCTGATGCGCCAGCGCAATGCGAACAGGACGGCGCCGCCGAGCACAACCGGCGCGGCCGCCGTCGCCGCATCCGCGCCATTGGCCTTGGCGAGGCTCCCCATCAGCCAGAAGGTGATGGTGGCGAGCGTGTCGACCGGATCGGCGACATATTTCACCAGCGAGATCAGCGCCTGAAACAGAGCCGACATGACCATGCCGCATAGGACCAGCGTGATGAGCGACTGGCTTTTGACTCGGCTCGCCGCGAGATAGGACGCGCCGACCGCGGCGAGGCCGCCGACGAAAGCCGCCGCCTCCACGGCGATCGTCGGGAGATGAAGCAGCAGCGCGAGCGAGGCGCCGAAGCCGGCGCCGGCCGAGACGCCCAGCAGCGAAGGCGAGGCCATGGGATTGCGGAAGACGGTCTGATAGGCCGCGCCGGCGATCGAGAGACCGGCGCCGACCATGACCGCGGTCGCGATGCGCGGAAGACGCACCATGAAAATAATGGTCTGCGCCGTCGCGTCGCTCTCCGAGCCATTGCCACGGCCGATGAGCGTCTCCACGACGGCGCCGAGCGACAGAGGATAGCGGCCGAGCGCGAGGGAAGCGAGAATCAGCGCGCCGAGCGCGAGCGCCGAGACGAGCAGCAGCCCGCGCCCCTCTCCGTCAGCGGCCGGCGGAGCCCGCCAAAATCTCATCGATCTGCTCTTTCGAGAGAGAGACATGAAAAAATCGCTCGTAGAACGCGGACATTTCACTCTCGAGCATGGTCCCCGAAAATTTTTCGGGATGAATGATCGAGGCCGCCCAGAGAACGGTGAGCGGCTGCTCGATCGTTCGATTCGCCCAGAGGTGTGCGCCTGCGGGCGCGACATGCACGCGGCCGCTTCGCACGGCCGAAACGTCGCGCAGACGCGGCTCGGCCGCGACGAGCTCGGCCTCGCCGCGATCGGCGACGATCAGCACTTCCGGATTCCATGCGATCAATTGCTCGAGCGAGAAGGTGACGCTCTCCTCCGAACGTCCATCGGAGGTGACGCTGCGGCCCCCCGCGTGCGGAATCCACCATTCGGCGATTCGATGCGGCTGCGTGAGACGCCGGTAGTTCACATAGAGCACGCGAGGCCGCCTCGACTCGTCGACGGAGCCGAGCGTCGTTCGGATCCGCGCCAGCGCCTCGTCGAAATAGCGAACATAGTCTTCAGCGGCTTTTTTCTCGTCGAGAATAGCCCCCAGCAGCGTCATCAGCGCCTTGATGTCCTCCGGCTCGCGCCAATTCAGCAAGACCGCCGGCAGTCCGAGCGCCGAGAGCCTATCCGTCGCGCTGCGATCCATCGTCAGGACGAGATCGGGCCGCAGCCCGACGATGTCCTCGACCGCGAGACCGCTCGAGGAGCTCTGCAGGATCGGCTTTTTTGCGAGGTCCGGCGCGAAGATGAATTGATATTTCCGCGCCAGCTCGCGGGGCAGGCCATTCACGATCGACTGCTGCCGGCCGAAAGCGAAGAGAAAGCCGTTCAGAACCGGCACGGGTCCCACCGTGACGATGCGGGCGACTTTCTCCGGCAGAGTCACGCTTCGCCCATCCATGTCGACGATCGTTCGACATTCGCCAGCCGCGACCGACGCCAAAAGCGCCAGAGCGATGCAGAGGATGCGAGCCAGCTGCGACGACATGGGCGCGCCTCCGCTATTGCTTTCAGAAAGACGCCGTGACGCCGGCGAAGATCGTCCGCGGCGCGCCGACATAATAGGAAGTGCTGCTCAGATTGGTCTCATTCACCGAGATCGCGCTGATGTAGCGATGATCGAAGAGATTGGTGACGCCGGCCGAGACGGTCATCGGCGTGAGGCCGAGCTTCGTGCCGAACTCATAGGAGGCGTTGACATCGACGATGGCGTAAGGGCTCACAGCTTGCGAATTATCCGCGAGACCATAGCGCGTGCTGTTGAACCGAACGACAGGCGTGATCTCGAAGCCGTCGCGATGATAGGTCGCCGCGAGCTTGGCCTGATAGCGCGGCGTGTAGGGCGTCTGCTTGCCGCCGATCTGCATCACGGATGAGGAGCCGGCCTGAATATTCGCCACATAAGTCTCTGAGGCGATTGTGGCGCTGCCGGTGAGCGTCAGCCAGTCGGTCGCCTTCCAGCTCGTCTCGAGCTCGAAGCCGCGGCCGACCGTCGCGGCGTTGCTCTGATAATAGTTCTGCCCGACGGCGGGATCATAGACGAGCACTTCCTTCTTATGCGTCCAGAAGCCGAAGAAGGTCGGCGCGATCGTCAAATCGCCGGTCTCGTAGCGCAGGCCGACGTCCACTGCATCGACGGTCGCCGGCCGAATGCGGCCCATGAGCGAGGCAAGCGTGATTCCCTTGGCGAGATAGGCGGCTTCGGCGCCGAGGAAGGAGCTCGCCTGCGGCCCCCAATCCGGGCGGGCGACCTTGCGCGAATAGCTCGCATTGGCGCTCCACTCCTCCGAGAGGCGATGCCGCACGCCGAGATTGGGCAGCCATTCGGAATAGGTGACGGCAGGCGCAACGCCATTCGTGTCGGGCGTCGGAAGATAGCTCCAAACGTCCGAATAGGTGACGTCCGGCAGGCCCTTGGCGTTGAAATATTGCAGATGCGGCGTGCTTTCTATGTGCAGGCGCACGCCGCCGGAAACAGTCGTCGCGTCGAAGGTCTGCGTATATTGCGTGTAGGGGCTGAAGAATTGATGCGTGCCGCTCGTCGCGAGCGACGACCAGCTCGAGAAATTCAGGGATCCGATCGGGGTCACTGTATAGAGCTTCTGATGCAATGGCGGCGGCTCCGGCTCCGCCGACTGGCTCCAAAAGCCGAGCGCGAAATCCGCGTCCCAGGGCAGATGCTTCTTATATTCGATCGTGCCGCCCAAATTATAATTGCTAATCGGCCACAGGCGCACGCTCGCTCCCGATGTCGTCTCCTGATATCCTGTGTTGCGCCAATAATAGGGCTTGAGAACGATCGATTGCGTCGGGTCGATGCGATAGGCGATCTCCGCGAATATCGCATTGGTGACGTAACGCGTGCGATTGAAAGCATAATAGCTCGCGTCGATTCCCGACTTTCCGGTGAAGGCCGTATTATAGTCGAAGAAGGCGGTCGCTGCGAGATTCTGCGTCTGGACAAAGGTCAGCGGCAGATAGGCGTTCGCCTTCTGATCATTATGCACGCCATAGACGGAGACCTCGAGCTGGTCGCCCAGCGGTTGCGTGAGACCGAAGGCGACGTTCTTGCGCCGCGCGTCGCCGTCGCCCTTCCATTTCTCGGCGTCGGTAATGGAGCCCGAGACGAAGAAGGAGGTTCCCGTCGGCAGCCGGCCGGAGTCGATGCGCGCGAAGGTGCGGTGGAAACCATTCGAGCCCGCGCCCTGCGAGATGGTTCCGCTCAGCTTCTCCTTGGGCGGCAGCAAATTGAGATCGAGCACGCCGGCGGCGTTGGAGAAGCCGAAGCCCTGATTGGCGGGAATGCTCCCGCGATAGAGATCGACGCGGCCGATATCGTCGAGATCGAACAGATCGGCGCCGCCGACAATGCCCTGGATCGGCAGACCATTGATGGTGCGCGCGAGGAAGAAGTCCGAAACGCCGCGCACGGTGATGCTGCGATTGAAGGAGAGGCCATAGGGATCCGCCGAATCCTCGATCACGCTCGGCATCATGTCGAGCACTTTATAGGAGCTCGCTTGCGCTGGACCGCCGAGTATCTTGATTCCCTCCATCGTCACCGAGCTCTTCGGCGTCGGCGCATTGTCGGCGGCCGGACCGCTCAGCGCATCGCCGGGACGGGCGGCGCGAAATGGAGCGTCCGCGGCCTTGGCCCGGTCGCTCCGCGGCGCGGCGTCGGCCCCGATCTCGATAGGCGGCAGGGCTTCTTCGCTCTTCGCCGGGACGGCGGAAGCCGCGAGCGCCAACAGCGAAACGCCATATAACCACGATGGCGTCAGCGGACGCGCCAGCATTCCTCGATTCATTATCATATCCCCAGCCTTCGCCTCAGCCCGCACTACCTATGTATTTATTCTATATATCCAAAATGACGACGGCGTCCACGACGGCGGACATTTTTTCCAAAATTGTGATTTATTTGCAACAGCTTGCCGCTGTTTGAGGCGCTTCGCTCCGTAATGCGGCGCTTTGCCGAAACAACAATCGGCGACGCTCGAGCTAAATGCATTATCGGCGAAAGCGTGATGAATTCGAATGAAACCACGCCAGATCTCGGATGAGCGGCTTTTGCGGATGACGCCAGGGGTCATCGGGCGACCCGACTCCCTCTGTGACGCAACCGCGACGCAATCGCCAAAGGCGCAGCTAGTTTCAGGCGCCGTCGCGACGGCGCCCCATGTGCTCAGAATTGTCGGCGCCGACGCGGTCGTCAGCGTGATCGATCACGGGGAAGGCGTGCCGAACGAAGATCGCGAGGCGATTTTCGAGCCGTTTTGGCGCAAGAGCGAGACGACGCCCGGCTCCGGCCTCGGCCTCGCCATCGCGCGCGAGCTGATGGAAAAGCTGCGCGGCCGCATTTGGGTGGAGGACACGCCGGACGGCGGCGCGACCTTCCGCCTGCTTTTCCCCAAGGCGCAGTGAGGCGCCCTACGGCAAGAGCCGACCGCCGGCGACGCCCGACGAAGCGGCGGACGAGCCGCCATTGTCAAGCTCGCCTTCCGCGCCCCGACAGCGAACGCGCGATCCTGTCACGCAGATCGGCGAACGTCAGATAGAGCACCGGCGTCGTGTAGAGCGTCAGCAATTGGCTGAGCAGGAGGCCGCCGACGATCGTGATGCCGAGGGGGCGGCGAATTTCCGCTCCATCGCCGAAGCTCGCCACCAGCGGAATGGCGCCGAACAGCGCCGCCGCGGTCGTCATCATGATCGGACGGAACCGCAGGCGGCAGGCCTCGACGATCGCATCATGATCGCTCCACCCTCTCTGACGCTTGGCGTCGAGCGCGAAGTCGATCATCATGATCGCGTTCTTCTTCACGATGCCGATGAGCAGAAACAGGCCGATCAGCGCGATGACATCGAGCTCCGAGCCGAAGGCGAACAGCGCGAGAAGCGCGCCGACCCCGGCGGATGGCAGAGTCGAAAGGATCGTGATCGGATGCAGATAGCTCTCATAGAGCATGCCCAGCACGATATAGACCGCCGCCAGCGCCATCACGATCAGTAAAGGCATGTCACTCTGAGACGATTGAAAAACGCGAGCGATTCCTTCCATCCCACGATGCACGCTCGCAGGCATGCGGATCTCGGCGCTCACCCGATCGAATTCCGCGACCGCGTCGCTGAGCGACGCGCCGATCGCGAGATTGAAGGAGATCGTCGCCGCGACGAAAGGTCCTTGATGATTGATCGCGAGCGGAGTCGCGCCTCGCTTCATGCGCGTGAAAGCGACGAGCGGCGTCATTGTCTCGACCGCGGTGCTCACCGCCGAGCCGCTCGAGGCGCCGCTGCGGCCGGAATTGGCGATGGCGTTGGTCGATGCGTTGCGGGCCGAGTCGAGCGAAAGATTGGCGGTCGCAGATGACGTCGCCGAGGTGACGGAGCCGGCCGGCAGCACGGAGGAGGCCGTGCCGCTCGCCGGCTTGGCCGCCGTGCTCACATAGATCTCGCGCAGAATCTGCGGGTCCTGCCAATAGCGCGGCGCGACCTCCATCACGACACGATATTGGTTGATCTCGCTGTAGATCGTCGACACTTGCCGCTGCCCGAACGCGTCATTGAGCGTATTGTCGATCTGCGCCGGCGTGAGGCCGAGCCGAGACATGGTGTCCCGGTCGATGTCGATATAAGTCTCGACGCCGTTTTCCTGCTGATCCGTATTCACATCCACGACGACGCTGCTGCCTTGCAGCGCTCGCATCAGCTTCGGCGCCCATTCGGAGAGCTCGGCCGAGCTGTCGGCCAAAAGCGTATATTGATAAAGCGCGCCGCCGGGCCGCCCGCCGGCGCGCAGATCCTGCACCGGCTGGAGAAAGAGCCGCGCGCCCGCGACTTGGCCCAGCTTGGGCCGCAGCCGCTCGGTGACCTGCGCGGAGGTCACGTCGCGTTCGGCGAGCTTCTTCAGCGTGACGAAGACCGAACCGCTGCTCACGGAGCCGGGCGGCCCGCCTCCGCTGCCCGCCCCCGTGTTGCCCGCCACCACCTCCACCGCCGGATCATTTTGGATAATTGCGATGAATTCTTCCAGCTTCTCCTTCATGGATTGAAACGACGCGCTCTGATCCGCCTGAATCGATCCTTGCAGGCGGCCCGTGTCCTGCTCCGGAAAAAAGCCTTTCGGAATGATGACGAATAGAGTGACCGTCATCGCGATCGCGGCGACGAGCGAGAGCATGACGGGGCCGCGATGACGCAGAGCCGCGGCAAGGCTTCTCTCATAGCCGCGCGCGATCAGAGCGAAGGGTCGGCTCGGACGGCGGTCGCGCCGCGGTCCGGCGCGCAATATCACGGAGCAGAGCATTGGAGTCGTTGTCAACGAGACGACGAGCGAGACCAGAATCGTGATCGACAGCGTGACCGAAAATTCTCGAAACAGTCGTCCGAGCAGTCCGCCCATCATCAGCAAGGGCAGAAAGACCGCGATCAGCGACAGGCTGATCGAGAGGACGGTGAAGCCGACCTCGCGCGCGCCGCGCAGCGCGGCCTCGCGCCGCGACAAGCCCGCCTCGAGATGACGCTCGATATTCTCGAGCACGACGATTGCGTCGTCGACGACGAAGCCCGTCGCGATCGTCAAAGCCATCAGCGATAGAATGTCGAGACTGTAGCCGAGAAGATACATGGCCCCGAATGCGCCGGCGATCGACACTGGCACGGCGACGGCCGGCACCAGCGCGGCGCGCCATTCGCCGATGAACAGAAACACGACGACAATGACGAGCGCGACGGCGATGAAAAGCGTGAGCTCGGTGTCTCGCAGAGAGGCGCGGATCGTCGTGCTGCGATCAGAGGTCGGAATAATCTCGACATCGCTCGGCATCGCCGCCGCGAGCTTGGGAAGCTGGGCCTTGATCTGATCGACCGTCTCGAGGATATTCGCCCCCGGCTGGCGGAAAATGCTCAATACGATCGCAGGCTTGCCCAGCACGATCGCCGCGTTGCGCACATCGGCGACCGAATCCGTCACCTCCGCGAGATCGGCGAGGCGCACGGGATTGCCGTTGCGATAGGCGACGATCAGCGGCAGATAGTCATCCGCGCGCGTCGCCTGATCATTCGTGTAGACCTGCCGTCGCGCGCCGCCGCGAATAATATCGCCCTTGGGACTATTGGCGTTGGCGGAAGCGAGAGCCGCTCGCACATCCTCGAGTCCGACGCCATATTTGAACAGCGCCGATGGATTGAGCTCGACACGCACGGCCGGCGAAGCGCCGCCGTTGATCGCGACTTGTCCGACGCCGGGAAATTGCGACAGCCGCTGCTGAAGCACATTGCTCGCTGCGTCATAGAGCTGCGCGCGGGAGAGCGATTTCGACGTAAGGGCGAGAATCAGGATCGGCGCATCGGCGGGGTTGAACTTGCGATAGGTGGGGTTCGACGAGATCCCGGTGGGAAGATCCGCCGCCGCGGCGTTGATCGCCGCCTGAACGTCGCGGGCGGCGCCGTTGATGTCGCGGTCGAGCCCGAATTGCAGCACGATGCTGGTCTGGCCGGTCTTGCTCGTCGAGGTCATCTCGGACACATCGGCGATCGCGCCCAGCCTTCGCTCCAAAGGGCCAGCGAGACTCGTCGCGACCGTTTGCGGAGAGGCGCCCGGCAGCGAGGCGGAGACCGAGAGCGTCGGCATGTCCACCTGCGGCAGCGGCGCCACCGGCAAGCGCACGAAAGCGAGCGCGCCGGCGAGCGTCAAGCCGATCGTCAGCAATATGGTCGCGATCGGCCGCTCGATGAAAGGCGCCGAAATATTCATTCGGTCGCCTCCGCCTGCGCGCGCTCTTCGTCTCCGCCGCCGAGCCGCGCGAAACGAGACGCCAGCCGATCGAAATAGAGATAGACGACCGGCGTCGAGAACAGAGTGAGCATCTGGCTCACGAGCAGGCCGCCGACGATGGAGACGCCGAGCGGCTGACGCAGCTCGGAGCCGACGCCGGAGCCGAGCATGAGCGGGATGGCGCCGAGCATGGCGGCCAGCGTCGTCATCAGGATCGGACGGAAGCGGAGCAGGCACGCCCGATAGATCGCCTCTCGCGGAGCCAGCCCGTCGACGCGCTGCGCGTCGAGCGCGAAGTCGATCATCATGATGGCGTTCTTCTTCACGATGCCGATGAGCAGAATAATGCCGATGACGCCCATGACGTCGAGATCATAGCCAGCGATCATCAAGGCGAGCAGCGCCCCGACGCTGGCGGACGGAAGCGTCGACAAAATGGTGATCGGATGTACGAAGCTCTCGTAGAGAACGCCGAGAACGATATACATGGTCACGATCGCGGCCAGGATCAGCAGCAGCTCATTGGTGGACGAGGCCGTGAAAGCCGCTGCGGCGCCCTGCATCGCGAGCGTGAAGCTCTCCGGCAGCTCGATCTCCGCCTGCGCCGCCTCGATCGCCCGCACCGCGGCGCCGAGCGAGACGCCCGGCGCGAGATCGAAAGAAATCGTCGTCGCCGGAAATTGCCCGAGATGAGTGATCTGGAGCGGTCCGTCGCGCTCTTGCAGGCGCATGATCGCGGTGAGTGGCACCTGACCGCTCGATGAGGAGGAGGAAGACGGCAGATAGAGGCCGGCGAGCGCGGCGTCCGACGCATGAAACTTCGGGTCGAGCTCGAGAATGACGCGATATTGGTTCGATTGCATGTAGATCGTCGAGACGATGCGCTGGCCGAAGGCGTCGTAGAGCATATTGTCGACCGCCGCCATGGTGACGCCGAATCGCGCCGCGGTGGCGCGGTCGATCAGAATGTCGAGCGCCTTGCCGCGGCTTTGAAGATCGCTCGCGACATTGGCGAGCTCGGGCGCCTCGCGCAGCCGCTCGACGAGCTTGGGCGTCCACTCGCGCAACGAAGCGAGATCGACGTTCTCGAGCACGAAATGATAGGCGGCCTTGCTGGCCGTCGAATCGATCGTCAAATCCTGCACCGGCTGCATATAGAGTTGCACGCCGGGAATTTGGGACGCCGCATCCTGGAGCCGCGCGATCACCTCGGTCACGCTCGCCCTGCGCTGCGGCTGAGGCTTCAGCGAGATAGAGAAGCGTCCGGCGTTCAGCGTCGTGTTCGCGCCATCGACGCCGACCGAGGAGCTGACGGTCTCCACATCCGGATCGCGGAGGATCACGTCGCCGAGCGCCCGTTGCTTCTCGACCATGCCGGCGAAGGAAATGTCCTGCGCGGCTTCGGAAATCGCCTGGATCGCGCCAGTGTCCTGCGGCGGAAAAAATCCCTTCGGTATGACGACATAGAGCAGGCAGGTGAGCGCCAGCGTCCCCACCGTCACGGCGAGCATCGTCGGCTGATGCTCGAGCACGATGTCGAGCCCCCGTCCATAGACGCGGATCATTGCGTCGATCGCGCGCTCCGCCGCGCGATCGAAGCGGCTGCGTTGCGCGTCGGGCCGGTGACGCAGCAGCTTGGCGCAGAGCATCGGCGCGAGCGAGAGAGCGACGAAGGCGGAGATGACGATGGTCACGGCCAGCGTGACGGCGAATTCGTGAAAGAGCCGCCCGACGATATCGCCCATGAACAGCAGAGGGACCAGCACAGCGACGAGCGAGACAGTGAGCGAGACGATGGTGAAGGCGATCTGCGCCGAGCCGCGCAGCGCCGCCTGCAGCGGCGTGGCGCCCGCCTCCATGTGCCGCGCAATGTTCTCGATCACGACGATCGCGTCGTCCACGACGAAGCCGGTCGAGATGGTGAGCGCCATGAGCGAAAGATTGTCGAGGCTGAAGCCGAAGAAATACATGGCGACGAAGGCGCCGACGAGCGACAAGGGGACCGACAGGCTCGGAATGAGCGTCGCCGGCAGATTGCGCAGAAAGGCGAAGATCACCAGGACGACGAGCGCAACGGCGAGAACGAGCTCGAACTCGACATCCTCGACAGAAGCGCGGATCGTGGTCGTGCGGTCGCTCAGCACCGATATGTCGATCGCCGCGGGAAGCGAGGCCCGCAGCTGCGGCAGCATGGCTTTGACGTTCTCGACGACCTCGATGACATTGGCGCCCGGCTGGCGGCGGATGTCCAGGATGATCGCCGGAGTGGAATTGGCCCAGGACGCGATGCGGTCATTCTCTGGACCATTGCGCACCTCCGCCACATCGGAGAGGCGAACCGGATTGCCGTTGCGAAAGGCGATGACGGTCTTGCCGAATTGCTTCGGATCGTCGATCTGATCATTGGCGTTGATCGTCGAGGATTGCTTCGGCCCGTCGAAGCCGCCCTTTGGCGCATTGGTGTTGGTGTTGGCGATGACGGTGCGCAGATCGTCGATGTTCAGCCCATATTTGGCGAGCGCAGTCGGATTGAAGCTGACGCGGATCGCGCGACGCTGGCCATGACCCATCGCCACGAGCCCCACGCCCGGCAGCTGCGAGAGCTTTTGCGCGAGCCTCGTCTCGATGAGGTCCTCCACCTCGATCAGCGGCAGCGACTTCGATGTGACGGCGAGCGTCATGATCGGCGCGTCGGCCGGATTGATCTTGGCGTAGACCGGCGGCGTCGGCAGATCTTGCGGCAGAAGATTGCCGCCGGCGTTGATCGCCGCCTGCACCTGCTGCTCGGCCACGTCGAGGCTCAAGGCGAGATCGAATTGCAATGTGATCATCGAGGCGCCGGCGGAGCTCGCCGAGGTCATCTGCTTCAGCCCGGGCATCTGGCCGAACTGCCGCTCGAGCGGCGCGGTCACGGCGGACGTCATCACCTCCGGACTCGCGCCCGGATAGAAGGTCTGCACCTGGATCGTCGGATAATCGACGGCCGGCAGAGCGGAAAGCGGCAATTGCCGATAGGCGAACAATCCCGCGAGCAGGATGGCCGCCATCAGCAGGGTCGTGGCGACCGGACGCAGGATGAAAATCTTCGAGGGATTCATGTCTCAGCCCCGGCTTCGCCGAAAGGATGCGCGTCGAAGCGCGCTCACTGCGTCTCCGACGGCGGCCGCGGCGGGCGGCGCTCGCGCGCGCGTTCTGGGTCGGAACGGCGCTTCTCTGGCGGTGGCGCGGCTCCGCCGTCGCCGCCGATCCTGACCTCCGCGCCGTCACGCAGACGATCGGCTCCGTCGGTGACGACGCGCTCGCCCTCGGTCAGCCCTTGCGCGATCTCGACCATGCCGTTGTTGTATCCGGCGAAATCGTCGTAATGCTCGCCGGCGGACGGCGTGATCTGCTGCATCACGACGCGATTTTGATCCGTCACCTTATAGACGAAGAGGCCGGAGGCGCCCGATCGGATCGCCGTCTTCGGAACGACCAGCGCCTTCTCGTGAATATCGACCAGCAAGTGAACATTGACGAATTGATTGGGATAGAGCTTTTCATCGGCGTTCTCGAGCTCGGCGCGGCCGCTGACCATTCCGGTCGTCGTATCGATCGAATTGTCGAGCGTTTGCAGCCGCCCCACCGCGATCTGCTTGGTGTCGGAGCGGTCGAAGACTGTCACCTCGAGCGCGCCGCGCTTCTTCTGCGCGCTCGCGATCTCCGGAATATAATCTTCGGGAACGCCGAAGATCACCGAAATCGGATCGATCTGCGCGACGAGGGCGATAGCGTCGCCCGTCGACACATAGCTGCCCGCGTCGATCTTCCTCAAGCCGACGCGTCCGCGGATCGGCGAGACGATGCGCGCATAGGTCAAATTCAAGCTCTGATTATCGACCAGAGCCCGATCGGCTTTGACGCTGCCTTCATATTGCTTGACGACCCAGTTCTGATTGTCGGCCTGCTGACGTGCGATCGAATCGAGCTTCTTCAGCGATTGATAGCGGCGCAGATCGTCGCGCGCCTGATCGAGGAGGCCCTGATCGCGGAGCAGCTGCCCCTCATATTGCGCCTTCGACGCCTCATAGGGCCGCGGATCGATCTGCGCGAGAAAATCGCCTTTTTGAACGAGCTGGCCTTCCTTGAAGCCTATGTCGGTCAGATAGCCGCTGAGCTGCGTCTTGACGGAGACATTGGCGATCGGCGTCACAGTTCCGAGGAGGCCATGGCGAACGATCTTCACATCGAGACGCGCCGCATCGGCCACGGCGACCGGCTGCGGTCCGCCGAGGGCGCGCCGCGCGGCCCGCGGCGGCGGCGACTCCTTCGTCCCGATTACACGATAGGCGGCGTAGCACGCCGCGACGACGAGCAGTGCCGCTACGCCATAAAAAATCCGCGAACGACGCAAGGCGGCGAACCCGGCGAGAATCGCGGTCTTGCGTCTGCCGGACGGCGCCGCGTCGGACGCGAGGGGAAGGGCTTTCTCGTCCATTTTCATCTCGCTGACTGCGCGGTCTCGAATGCGGCCGGAAGCGCGCTCGCGGGAACCGGGAGCGGCGGCTCGATCGCGGAGAGCGCGTCGATGGCGGGCAGACGCGAGGCGTCCCATCCGCCGCCGAGCGCGCCGATCAGATTGACGGTCGCGATGAACAGATTCTGCCGCGCCGTCAACGCCGATTCGATGCCGGAGAGCAGAGTCGCCTGCGCGGTGACGACCGATGTGAAGGCGACCGTGCCGACCCGATATTGGTTGAAATAGACGTCGACCGCCTCGCGCGCCTCGGCGACCGCCTTATCCAGTCGCTTGACTTGCGCGGAGAGCGCGCGGATCGACGCGAGATCGTCCTCGACCTGCTGAAAGGCGGTGAGCACGGTCTGACGATAGGTCGCGACCGCCTGACGATAGGACGCTTCGGCCGCCTTGCGCTGCGCGTCGAGCAGGCCGCCGTCGAACAAAGTCTGCGTGGCGCTTCCGGCCAGCGACCAGGCCTCATGCGCGGCCGTCACCGGCCAGGGCTTGGCGGCCGCGAAATTGAGCGCCGGAGACAGGCTCACGCGCGGATAGAAATTGGCGATCGCGACGCCGATCAGCGCATTTTGCTGCTGCAGCCGCCGCTCCGCCGCAGCGATGTCGGGTCGGCGCTCCAGCAGCTCCGAGGGCAGGCCCGCGGGCGCGGCGGGCGGCGTCTTGCCCGACCAGCGGCGCTTGCGAATCGAAAGTTCCGACGGGCTACGCCCGATCAGAACCGCGATCGCATGCTCATATTGCGCGCGCTGCAATCCGACATTGATCGCGGTCGCCTCGGTCGACAGCACCTGATTGTCGGCGGTGACGAAATCCGCGCGCGAGGTGGTGCCGATCGTATATTGGTTCTTCAGAATGTCGCGCGTGCGCCGAAACAGCACGAGCGTGCTCTCGATCGAGGCCAGCAGCTCGTCGGAAGTGCGAAGGCTGAAATAGGCGACGGCGAGCTGGATTTGCGCAGAAAGCTTCGCATTGGCGAGATCGGCGGCGCTGACCTGCGCCGCGGCGGCGTCGGCCTCCACAGTGCGGCGAATGCGGCCCCAGACGTCGATCTCCCAATCGAGATTGGTCGCGACCGACACATTGCTCGAATAGACGGCCGAGCCGCTCGAGACGGAGCGGCTTCTCGATGGCGTGTAGCCGGTCGTCACCGTCGGAAAGAGGCCGGCCTGGCCTTCCCGCACGAGCTGACGCGACTGATCGTAAGCCGCGGCGGCGGCCGCCACCGTCTGATTGGAGATTTCGACCTGCGCGACGAGCTTGGTGAGATCCTCGTCCTGGAAGACGAGCCACCAGTCGCCGCGATCGGCGATGTCGAGCGGCGAGATCGGCTTCCAGCGCTCACGCGCGCCGGCGGCCGTGCTCTTTCGATCGCTCTCTTTGAATTTGACGGGAGCGACGTCCGTCGGCGGCGCATAATCCGGCCCCGCCATGCATCCCGCGAGCGAGGCGATCAACGCTCCGGCGGCGCCCGCGCCCGCGAGACGTCGCAGGCGCTGCGCCGTTCGACATTTCGGAGGGGAGAGCGCATTGACGCCGCTCTCGACCGATCGCGTCGATCGCCAATTCATCCTCGACTCGATCACCGACGACCCGCCCTTCGTCCCCTGAACACGCCGCCAGAAGCTAGACAGGACCACAGGGACGGTCGAGTTAAAATTACTTAATTTATCCACAGACCGGTTTCGCGCTTTCCCTCCGTCTTGCGCGGACATGATTCGAGCGCCCCGGGATTCCAGGCGTTTCGATCCCGTCTCATGGCTGGACAGCCCGCAAAAATCGAGTTCGGGCGTCGCAATTTGCGCTTGTCGATTGGACTGGCTTCGCGCCGGTTCGATAGACCGCCCCGCTCCGAGGCTCGGCGCCGGGTTCCGCGAACAGCCGCTGGGCCAGCGCCGCGTCCATCAGCTGCGCCCGGACGCGGCCGCTCGGCATGACAGCGCCGATGCGCGCTCGGGGTCGAGCAAGAGGCTGTTCGGCTGGTTCGGGAGGCGAAGGGGCCTTTTCGGTGGCGAAGAGCCTGGGCGCTGGCTGCAGCAGGGCAAGGCGCCGAGCTTTCTGACGCCAGCCGCGCTCGACGCCAATTCGGCGCGCGGCGCGGAAGAAGGGACCGCAAATGTTTCGCGAGCTTTTTGGCGCGGGCGTCGCCTGCAATTTCGTCGCGCAGACCAGTAGACGGCCGCACAGACGCGAGCGTCGGGCCATGCGAGACACGCGATAGACATAAATTGCCTTCGCGGAATCGAGGCCGCCTCGATAGAGGAAGCGACTCTATATCTCCTTGTTCAGTCGTGTTTTCTTCACGCGAACCGCCCCACTTCGTTCGAAAACACTCTAGGCCGTCAGTATGGCGCCGCCGTCGACGACAATGTCCTGCATGACGATATGGCTCGCGAGATCCGACGCCAGAAAGGCGATGACATTGGCGATCTCCTGCGGCGTCGCGATCTTGCCGAGCGGAACGCCGAGCTTGAACGCCTCTGGAGAGCCGGCGATGACGCGTTGCTCGGCGTCCGGCGCGCGCCACATGGCGCGCTGCATGGGCGTGTCGGTCGAGCCGGGAGAGACGAGATTGCATCGCACCCCATAGGGCGCCAGCTCCAGCGCGACGCAATGCGTCAGGCTGGCGAGCGCAGCCTTGGAGGCGCAATAGGCCGCCATCGACAGGCGCGGAACATGCGCCGCATTGGAGCCGACCGTCACCACGGCGCCGGAGCGCTGGCGCTTGAACTGAGCGATCGTATTGCGGAGCAGATGAAAAGCGCCCGAGACATTGACGTCGAAAGAGGCGCGCCAATCCTCGAGGCTCACCTCCTCCGTGGCGCCGAGGCGCAGAATTCCCGCCGCATTGACGAGCACATCCAGCTGTCCCGATTCGTCCAGCAGATGCGCGCAGGCGCGCTCCGCCTGCGCGTGATCGGCGATATCGACGACGAGCGTGCGAAAGGGATAGCGCGCCTCCGCGAACGCTTTGTCCAGCCCGACGACATTCGCGCCGAGCGCGACGAATGTCGTCGCAGCGCAAAGGCCGATCCCCCGCCCCGCGCCCGTCACCCAGACGTTCTTGCCGGCGAAAGCCATCTGCGGGCTCCGCGCAGAATTCATCTCGACCCTCCTTTCGTGACGAGCATGATCACGCCGCTGCGAGCTTGCGCTCGATCAGCGCCCACCAGCCGTCGAGCGTCGGATTATCGGCGAGATCGACGAAACCGATCTCGACGCCGAGCTTGCGCCACTCTGTCACCAGCGTCATGACGCGAATGGAATCGAGCCCGTAATTCATGAGATTCTCGTTTGGATCGAAAGCCTCCCCATCGAGCGAGATGAGCGTTCGCACGCGCGCCTCGACTTGCGCGCGCGTGAGGCGCGGCGCGGGCGCATCGACCAGCGCATCCACGGAGACGACGACGCCGCAGCGGCCGGCGACATGTCGCAACGTCATGTCGTGATCTGCCGCCGAGAAATCGGCGATGGCGTCGCCGACGACGAAGGTCTCGAAATCGCGCATGAAGGAATCGAGCGCCGTCGTCAGGCATCCGATATGCCCGTAGACGCCGCAGATCACGAGCTGATCGCGCCCCCACTCTCTCATCATCGCTTCGAGCGGCGAACGCTGAAACGCGCTGTAACGCCATTTAACGAGCACAGTGTCGTCGCTTTCAGGCGCCAGCGCGGCGGCTATGTCCTTCAGCTGCGGATGCGCGTTCAGCCCCGGCCCCCACATATCGTTCAGCAGGCCGCGATCCTTCGGGCTCTGATCGATCGGCTGGGCCGTGTAGACGATTGGAACGCTGCGCGACTTGCAGAAGGCGCGCAGCGCCGCGACATTGGCGACGAGCTGCGTGACAAGCGGGCTCTCCTCGCCGAAGAAATGCAGGAAATAATCCTGCATGTCGTGAATGAGCAGCACGGCGCGCTCGGGCGCGAAAGTCCAGCCGACCTTGTTCTTCGGAAAATCCTCGGGCCGCGGCAGCGAATAGGTCGGAAGCCGGGGAATGGCCATTGTCGTTTCCTCTCCACGCATCAGGAAGCGGGTCTGCTCGAGACGAGATCGCGCAAGGCGCGCTTGTCGATCTTGCCGGCGGCCGTGACCGGCAGCCGCTCGAGAAATTCGAATCGGTCCGGCAGCTTGAATTCCGCAACGCCGAGCGCGCGCAAATGCTTGCGCAATGCGAGCGGCCGCACGTCGCCGCGCGCCACGACGCAGGCGCAGCTCTTCTCGCCCATCAGCGCGTCGGGCGTCGCGACCAGCGCGGCGTCGGCGATTTGGGCGTGCGTCAGCAGCAGATTCTCGAGCTCCTCCGCCGCGAATTTCTCGCCGCCGCGGTTGATCTGATCCTTCTTGCGCCCGACGACTTGAATATGTCCCGTCTCCGTCAGGCGCACGAGATCGCCGGAGCGATAGAAGCCCTCGGCGTCGAAGGCGCGCGCGTTCTCCTCGGCGGCGCGATGATAGCCGCGGAATGTATAGGGTCCGCGCGTGAGCAATTCGCCGATCTCGCCGACGCCGACCGGCGCCCCCTGCGCATCGACGATCTTCACCTCATCGTCCTCGCACATAGGCCGTCCCTGCGTCGTGAAGATCGTCTCCTCGTCATCATCGAGGCGCGTATAGTTCACCAGCCCTTCGGCCATGCCGAACACTTGCTGCAAGCGGCAGCCGAGCGTCGCGGGAATGCGCCGTGCGACCGTTTCGCCGAGCCGCGCGCCGCCGACCTGCAATAGGCGCAGGCTCGAAAGCGGCGCCTCGTCGGCCGCGGCCTCCAGCCAGAGCATGGCGATCGGCGGCGCGACGGCGGCGATGTCGACGCCATGGCGGCGGATGAGATCGAAGCAGACGGATGGGCTCGGGTCCGTCGCCAGCACGACCGTTCCGCCCATGTGAAACACGCCGAGCGCGCCCGGCGAGCTGAGCGGAAAATTATGCGGCGCCGGCAGCGCGCAGAGATAGCGGCTCTTCTCGGTCAGCCCGCAAATCTCCGCGCTGCGGCGCAGGCTGTAATAATAATCGTCATGCGTGCGCGGGATGAGCTTTGGCGCTCCCGTGCTGCCGCCCGACAATTGCAGAAAGGCGACCTCTCCCGGCGCGGAGCCGCGCAGCTCTCGCGCCGAGACGGCGTAGCGACGCTCAGCGAAAGGCGCGAGGCTTTCCGCATAAGACGTCTCGCCGAGAATCTGCACGACGCGCAGCGCCGGAATGGCGATCTGCAAGGCTTCGACATAAGCGCCATTGGCGAATAGCGGATGCCGCGCGGAAGCGATGAGCAGCGCGGGGCGTATCTGATCCGCATAGGCCGACAGCTCGAGGCGATTATGACTGAACAGCGCATTGACGGGCGCGACGCCGATTTTCAGCAGAGCGAAGAGCACCGCATAGAATTCCGCGACATTGGGAAGCTGCACGAGCGCCGTGTCGCCCGCGCGCAGGCCCTGGCGCGAGAAGCCTATGGCGAGGCTCGTCGACCAGGCGTCGAGCTCTGCGTAGTTGAAGCGGCGCTCGCCGCAGATGATCGCCGTGGCGTCGGGGGCGATCTCCAGCCGCTTCGCGAGGAGAGCGGTCAGAGGCTCGCCGCGCCAATAGCCCTTCTCGCGATAGCGGCGCGCGAGATCTTCGGGCCAGGGAGTGAAGTCGACGCTCATTGCGCGATCCCCCGCTCGACGCCGAAAGCGCGCAGCATGGTGGTGAGCTTGGCTTCGGTCTCCGCCCATTCGGCGCGCGGGTCGGAGGCCTCGACGATCCCCGCTCCGGCGAACAGGCGCACGACCATCTCGTTCACCGTGCCGCAACGAATGGCGATCGCCCATTCGCCGTCGCCGCTCTCATCGCACCAGCCGACGATTCCGGCGAAGAATCCGCGATCGAAAGGCTCCAGCCGCTCGATCAGCATGCGCGCCTGCGCGGTCGGCGACCCACATATGGCCGGCGTCGGATGCAGCAGGCTCGCGAGCTGCAGCGCGGAGAGACGTCCGTCGGCGAGCTCGCCGGAGATGGAGGTCGAGAGGTGCCACATGGTCGGCGTGTTCATCAGCGCCGGCTCGTCCGGGATGCGCAGCTCGGCGCATAAGGGCTCGAGCAGACGGCGGATTTCGTCGATCACGAGCCTGTGCTCGAAATTGTCCTTGCTCGATTGCAGGAGACGGCGCCCGATGCGCGCGTCCTCGTCCGGCTCTGCGACGCGCTTCGCCGAGCCCGCCAATGGATTGGAGCGGATGGAGCCGCCGATCTTGCGGATGAGCAGCTCGGGGCTCGCGCCGAGCAGAACGCCGCCATCGGGCAGCGGCGCGTGGAAATGATAGCCGGCGGGATTCTGGCGCCGCAGAATTTCGAGAATCGCGACGGCGTCGACGCGCTCGGCGAATTCGATCTCGAGAATGCGCGACAGCACCGCCTTGCGCGCATGGCCGTCGCGAAAATTGGCGACGGCCTGGGCGACGGCCTCCTCGAATCCGCTCTGGCCCGGCACGCTGCGATACCAGAGCGCGGGAACACTGGCCTTCGCCTCTGGCGCGCTCGTCGCCATGCGCGGCGCGCTGATGCGATGCGTCTTCGGCGCGAAGAGGAAGGAGGGCTGACGCGAGTCGAAGGGGATCGCGCCGACGACGATCGGATGATCCTGTCCCGCGCGACGCGCTCTCGCCAGCGCAGCGTCGACCGCCGCCTGCAGAACGCTGTCTGCGCCCCCGCCGCCGACCGCGGGCGTGCGTATTCGCTCGAAAACGCCATAGGCCTCTATGGCGAAATGGGGCGAGCTGAACAGAAACGACGGCTTTTCAGCCTGCGCCGAAATCTCTCTGGAAGGCCTTTCTGCGACAATCGCGTCCATCGGAACGCTCCTTTGTGGACGAATGAAAATCGGTCGAGCGGGACGCGCGGTCCCGGCCGCGGCGGCGCACGCCGTCGCGTTTGGGAAGAAAGCGGTCCCTCTTTTGTTCTGGGCGTCGCGCCTCAGCCGGAGGGCGCGAGGCTCTGCTTTTCCTTTTCGATCGCCACGCCTTCGGCGGCGGGTTCGGCCGGCGATCGGCGCAACGCGCCAAAGGCCGCCGCCATCGGCAAGAAGGAGAAAAGAGCGGCGAGGCCAAAGGCGCCCACCGCCGGCGCGGGCGGAAGAATTCCCCCGAGCAGGCCGAGAAGGAGGGCGCCGAGCGCGTCGCCGACGATGAATTGCGCGGTCCAGAGTCCATTGACGCGCCCACGCAGCTGGTCCGGCGTGTTCTTCTGCACCAGCGTGAATTGCAGCAGCGAGACGATGGAGCCGAGATAGCCGTAGACGACGAGGACGAGCAGCGCCGGGACCAGTCCGCCGGCGGCGCCGAGCGCGGCCAGCGCCGCGAATGCGGCCGCGGCGCAGGCGAGCAGAGCGAGGCCTGGACGCGCGAGGCGCGCGACGAAGCCGCTCGTCGTCGCGCCGAGCATCGCGCCGAGCGGAACGGCGGAATACATGAGCCCCGCATCGGCCGGGCCGTTCCCATAGGCGCTCGCGAGCGCCGGAAACAGCACGCGCACGCCGCCGGCGAGGCTCGCCAGCGTTCCCACCGCGACCACGGCGCCGACGATGCGATTTTCGAAAAGATAGCGCACGCCCGACAGCAGCGCGCGCGCCGGCGTCTCCGGGCTCGCGCCCATCAACGGCAGCGACTTGGGCGGCAGCGGCGGCAGGCGCAGCAGCGGCGCCAGCGTCGCCAGCACGCCGGCCGCGGCGCAGGCGTAGGTCCAGCCGACACCCGCCGATATGATGAGCAGCCCGCCGAGCGCCGGCGAGGCGACGCCGCCGAGCCGCATGGCGATCATGTTGAGCGCGCCGGCGGCCGCGAGATTTTCGCGCCCGACGATGGCCGGCGTCGCGGCGAGCAGCGCCGTCACCCCCAATGCGCTGAAGAAGCCGTCCCAGGCCGCGAGCGCATAGATGACGGCGAGCGAGGGCGCGGCCGCAAGCCCGTTGAGGGCGAGCGCGACAAAGCCGAGGCCGCAGGTTCCGCGCGCGAAGAGGATGAGCTTGCGGCGGTCGTGGCGATCCGCCAGCACCCCGCCGGTGAGGAGGCCGACGAAGGCCGCACCGCCGCCGAAAGCGACGACGAATCCGGCGGCGGCGGGTGAGCCGGTCAGCTGCAGCGCCTGCACGGGAACCGCGACGGTGAGCAGGCCGAGCGCGAACAGCGACAGCGTCCGCGCCACGAACACCGCGCGGAAATCGCGATTGTCTCGCAGCAGGCTGAAATCGGTCAAAATGCGAGGTTGGGTCATGTTGGTCCGATCGCTGGAGAATCGGCAGAAGAAGCGTGCGAGAGCGCTCATTTGAGACCTCGCTTCGCGTCGATCGCGACGAGAATCTCGTTCAGCGCGGGGCCGAGCTCCCGCAGCATGCGCGGCGAGATGATTTCGGTATGCGGACAATCGAAGGCGACGAATTTCAGCGCGCCGACATAGGGCCGCCAGGTCTCCTCGACGTCCATGCCCTCCGGCAGAGTGCGCAGCGCGACGAAGAGCGTCGCTTCGCCCTCGTAGCGAGGGGTCCTCGCGGAGGCGAGCAGCCGGACCGAGTCCTCGTAATTGGCCATGATATGGCCGAACATCTCGGCCTTCTCACGCGCGAGCGTCGAATCGAGCGCCTCTTGCGAAGCGTCCATGAACAGCGCCTTCTCGCGCTCGATCTCCTCTTCGCCAGCCGCGTCGAGCGGCTTGCTCCAATCCTGGATTTCCGAAGGATAGGTGTCGAGCAGGCCGAGAAAGGCGATCTCCTCCCCTTCGGCCGAAAGACGCGCCGCAATGGCCTGCGCCACGACGCCGCCGAGCGAATAGCCGAGCAGCCGATAGGGACCATGCGGCTGAATCTCGCGCAGCGTCGCGAGATGCCGGTCGCAGACCTCCTCCATATTACGGCAGGAGGCGATCGGTCCCGAAGGCCGCGGCGATTGCAGCGCGATCACCGGCCAATCGCTGCGCAGATAGCGCGTCAGCACGCCGAACTGCCAGGAGAAGCCCGAGGCCGGATGGATGCAGACGAGCGGTGGCCCCTCGCCCGCGCGCAGACACAGCGTCTCGGCGAAGCCGGCGCGGCGATCCTCCTCGCGCCGCTCCGCGAATAATTCGCGCGCCAGGCTCTCGACGCTCGGCGCGGCCATCAGCTGGCCGACGGAAACAGAGACCTTCATCTCGCGCTGAATATCCGCGGCGAGGCGCATCGCCAGCAGCGAATGGCCGCCGAGCGCGAAGAAATCATCGTCCGCGTCGAGCTGGTCGACGCCGAGCGCGCGGGCGAAGAGATCGGCGAGCGCGATCTCGACGCCGGGCGTCGGCTTGCGGCCGTCGCGGCGCGGCGCGGCCTCCGGCTCCGGCAGCGCCTTGCGATCGAGCTTGCCGCTGGCGGAGAGCGGAAATTCCGGCAAGCGCACAATAGCCGTCGGCGTCATATGCGCCGGAAGCCTCTGCGCCACAGCGCGGCGCAGCGCCTCGACGTCGATCTCGACGCCCGCGACCACATAGCCGACGAGCCGCCGCTCATCGGCGCCGGCGAGGCCGCCCGCCGCGGAGGCTCGCGCGACGACCGCCGCCTGTTCCACGCCGGGCTGCTCGGCGAGGACGCTCTCGATCTCGCCGAGCTCGATGCGCTGACCGCGAATCTTGATCTGATCGTCGCCGCGACCGAGATAATCGAGCGCGCCGTCCGGCCGCCGGCGGACGATATCCCCGGTGCGATACATTCGCTCGCCCACGGCCTGCGGATCGGCGACGAAGCGGCTCGCCGTCAGCGACGGCCGTCGCAGATAGCCATCGGCGAGCTGGACGCCGGTCAGATAGAGATCGCCGGCGACGCCGATCGGCGTCTCCCGCAGCCAGGAGTCGAGCACGCGCACGCCCGTGTTCCAAACGGGTCGGCCGATCGGAACGCCCGTCGTCTCGAGGCCCGCGAGGGCCGCGCCGAAGGCCGGCTGATAGGTCACATCCACGGCGGCCTCGGTCGGCCCGTAGAGATTGTGCAGCGGCGCGCCGAACAGCGCCTCGAAGTCCTCCGCCAGCTCGCGCGACAGCGCCTCGCCGCTGCAGAACACGCGGCGCAGACTCTCCGCCTCGGCGGCGCGCGCGGCGTCGGTCGCCGACACGAAGGCCGCCAGCATGGAGGGGACGAAATGCAGCGTGGTGACGCGATGCGCGCGGATGAGCCGCAAAATCTCCGCCGGATCGCGATGCGCCTCCGGCGGCGCCATGACCAGAGCGGCCCCGGCCATCAGCGGCCAGAAGAATTCCCAGACCGAGACGTCGAAGCTCGACGGCGTCTTCTGCAGCACGACGTCGCCCGCGCCGAGGCCATATTCGTGCTGCATCCACAGCAGGCGGTTGACGATGGCGCGATGCGAGACGACGACGCCCTTCGGTCGGCCTGTCGAACCAGAGGTGTAGATCACATAGGCCGGATCATCGGGCTTGGCGGGAGAGACGAAATCCGCCTCCTCCGCTTCGTCGATCTGCGGCAAGCGGTCGAAGGCGAGCAGCGGCGCCAGCCCCTCGAACCGGCTTCGCGACGCCTCGTCCGTGACGATGAGGCGCGGCGCTCCATCCTCTACCATGTAGCGCAGGCGCTCGTCCGGATAGCTCGTGTCGAGCGGCAGATAGGCGGCGCCGGCCTGCTGCGCCGCCATCAGCGCGATGGAGAGCCGCGCCGAGCGCGGCAAAGCGACCGCGACGAGATCGCCGCGCCCGACCCCGGCCGCGGCGAGACCGCGCGCCAATTGCGCGATCTGCCCACGGAGCTGCGCATAGCTCAGCTCGTGATCGGCGTCGATCAGCGCGGGCGCATGGGGCGTGCGCCACGCCTGCTCTTCGAGCAAGCCGCAGAGCGTCGCCGCCAGCGTCTCGACGCGCGTGTCATTGACGGCGACGATCGTCGCGCGCTCGTCCGGCGTGAGCAGATCGAGCGACGCGAGAGGCGTCTCCGGCGCATCGACGAGCTGCTCGAGCAGCCGAACTATGCGGCGGCCGAGACGCTCCGGCTCGGCGACGCCCTCACGATATTCGAGCCGCAGCTCCAATTCGCGGCCGGGCAGCGCCATCAGCGTCAGCGGATAATGCGAATAGCTGCGATTGCGCGCGCCGACGAGGCGCAGGCCCGCGAATTCCTCGGCGTAGAACCGCGCGTCATCCGGATAATTCTCGACGACGAGCAGAGTGTCGAACAGCGTCGAGGCGCCGGCGAGGCGCTGGATCTCGCCGAGGCCGAGCCCGTCATGCTCCATGAGGGCGATCTGCCGGCTCTGAAGCTCGGTGAGCTGCAGGGCGAGCGGCTGATCGGGCCGCAGACGCACGCGCACGGGCAGCGTGTTGGTGAAGAGCCCGATATGCGCGTCGAGCCCGGCCTCCGCCTCCGAGCGGCCGGAGACCGGCGCGCCGAAAACGATGTCGTAGCGCCCCGTCATCGCGCCGAGAAAGGCTGCAAAAACGCCCTGCAGGAGAGTGGCGAGGGTCGATCCGCGCCGGCGTCCGAACGCCTCCAGCTGCTTCGCCAGGCCGGGCCGCAGAGCGAGCGGCAATTCGCGCGTCTCGCCGAAGGCGGCGGCGGGATCGAACAGCAAGGTCGGCGCGGCGCCGGCGAGCGCCTCCCGCCATGCGGCGCGGGCGGGCTCGGGGTCGCGGGCGGCGAGGCGGCGGACGACGCTCGAATAATCGGGAAGGATCGGCGCGAGCGCGGCGCCGGCGTAGGCGTCGAGAAGATCGCGCAGCATCACGCCCGAAGACCAGCCGTCGCCGATGAGATGATGGCAGACGACGAGAAGCGCATGGCTCTCTTCCGACAGCCGAACCAGCACAGCGCGCGCCAGCATGCGGCGGCCGCCGCTCTCGGCCAGCACGTCGCGGGCGAGCTCCTCGCGCTCGATCCGATCGAGCGAGGCCGTGC
The DNA here is from genome assembly GCF_004366495.1 of Methylosinus sp. sav-2. NCBI lineage: Bacteria > Pseudomonadati > Pseudomonadota > Alphaproteobacteria > Hyphomicrobiales > Methylocystaceae > Methylosinus > Methylosinus sp. sav-2. The sequence goes on along the minus strand of NZ_SOEJ01000010.1, from coordinate 69,070 downwards.
GCTCCTGGGCGCTGAAGCCCTCCAGCCGATGCTCGCTCCAAGGCCAGCGGCGCAGCGCCTGCGGCCCCTCGACGAGCGGCAGAATCTGGAACGCCCTGCCCTGCTGCTCGACGTCGAAAATCGCTGCGAGCTGCGGATGGCGGCGCAACAGCGCCTCGAGCGCGTCGCGCAACCGCCCGACGTCGAGCGGCCCGTCGAGATCGAAGCGCGAGACGGCGTTGTAACGGCTCGCGCTGTCCCCGAGCCGGGCGTGGAACAGCAGCCCCTCTTGCAACGGCAGCGCCGGCAGCACGGCCGCTATCGCGCCATGGCGAGCCCGCAGCGCCTCGACCGTCGCTGCAGAGACGCCGTCGTCGAGAAGAGTCCGCGCGTCCTGGTCGACGCGGCGCAGCACGGCCGCCATTCCGGCGACGCTCCGCCGCTCGAAGACGTCTCTCGGCCGCAGCATATATCCGCGCTTGCGCAGCGCAGCGCATAGGCCGATGGCGGAAATGCTGTCGCCGCCGAGAAAGAAGAAATCATCCTGCGCGCCCACCGTCTCGAGGCGCAGGACCTCGACGAATATTTCCGCGAGCAGCGTCTCCAGTCCGGGCGCCGGCGGGCGAGCCGTCGGCGCGTCCACGGACGGGTCGGGCAGCGCCTTGCGATCGAGCTTGCCGCTCGCGCCGAGCGGGAAGGCCTCGAGCACAACGATGGCGACCGGCGTCATATAGGCCGGCAGGCGACGCGCCAGAGCGGCGCGCAGCGCCTCCGGATCGAGCGCGCCTTCCGGCGCATCCGGCGTCACATAGGCGACGATCTGGCGCGCGTCGCCCTCCCCGGCCGCGGAGCCGAACAGGCGAGCGACCGCAGCGGCCCTGCCGACGCCGGGCTGCTCGAGGAGCGCGCTCTCGATCTCGCCCAATTCGATACGCTGGCCGCGGATTTTGAGCTGATCGTCATTGCGGCCGAGAAAATCGAGAACGCCGCTCGGCAGCCAACGGGCGATGTCGCCGGTGCGATACATTCGTTCGCCGTCGCCTTCTGGATCGGCGACGAAACGGCTCGCGGTGAGTGACGGCCGCCGCCAATAATATTGGGCGAGCTGCGCGCCGGTCAGATAGAGATCGCCAGCGACGCCGATCGGGACCGGACGCAGCCGCGCGTCCAGCACGCGCAAGCCGCAATTCCAGAGCGGCCGTCCGACCGGCACGCCAACGCCTTCCGCCGTCGCCAGCGCCGCGCCGAAAGCCGGCTGATAAGTGACCTCCACTGTCGCCTCGGTCGGGCCGTAGACATTGTGCAGCGGCGCATGGAAGGTGCGCTCGAAAGCTTCCGCGAGGTCGCGCGACAGCGGCTCGCCGATGCAGAAGACGCGTCGCAGCGAGGTCTTTTCCGCCTCCGCGCCCGGCGTCGCGCGCGCGGCCGCCACAAAGGCGGAGAGCAGCGAGGGCACGAAATTCAGCGTGGTGACGCGATGCTCGCGAATGACGCGCAGCAGTTCCGCCGGATCGCGATCGACGTCCGGCGGCGCCATCACGAGGCGCGCGCCCGCTGTCAGCGGCCAGAAGAATTCGCCGACCGAGACGTCGAAGCTGCAAGGCGTCTTCTGCAGCACCACATCGTCGCTGGTGAGGCGATATTCGTGCTGCAGCCAGAGCAGGAGATTGACCACCGCCCCATGCGGCACGACGACGCCCTTCGGCCGTCCCGTCGAGCCGGATGTGTAGATGACATAGGCCGCATCTTCTGGCGACGGCGACGCGACGCGCGCAGGCGAGGCATCCGCTTCGATAACGGCCAGCACGTCGAAGATCAGCACGGGAGCCATCGTCTCGAAGCGCCCTCGCAGCGCGCTATTGGTGACGATGAGCCGCGGCGCCGCATCCTCGACCATGTAAGCGAGGCGCTCGTCGGGATAGCTCGTGTCGAGCGGCAGATAGGCGGCGCCGGCCTCAAGCGCCGCCATCAGCGCCAGACTCAGATGGACCGAGCGCGGAAGCGCCACCGCGACGCGATCACCGCGAACCACTCCTGCCGCAGCCAGCGCGAGAGCCAGCCGCGCGACCTGGCCGCGCATCTCGCGATAGGCCAGCCTATGTCGGCGATCGATCAATGCGGGCGCGTCCGGCGTGCGTTCGGCCTGCGCTTCCAAGAGGTCGCACACAGAGGCCGGCGGTATGGCGCGCCGCGTGTCATTGGCCTCCGCGATCAGCGCCGTTTCGCTCTCCGTCATGAGCGCGATTTCGCCGATCGGAGTCTGCGGGCTTTCGGCGAGCCGACGTGCGAAGCGCGCGAGTCGCAGCGCATGCAGCTCCAGCTCGCGCTCCCCGTAACGCGCGCCATTGGCGACGAGATCGACGATGAGCTCGCGCTCGGCGAGATAGAGGTCGAATTCGATATCCTCGACCGGGCCGGAAGCGAGCTGATGCGTGATCCCTTCGACACCCGCGAAGTCGAGGCGATAGTCGAACATTTTGAAATTCAGCAGCGGCCCATGGAGCGCGCGTCCAGAGGCCAGGAAGCCGAGATCCCGCCGCAGCAGCTCGGCCTCATATCGCTGACGGCGACGCACCATGTCCAATTCGCGCCCGAGCGCGGCCGCGACGTCGAGGAAGCACATATCCGCGTCTATCGCGATCTGCAGCGGCAGGACATTCACCACCGGCCCCACAGCATGCAATGCGACAGAGCCCATGCGCCGCATGAAATGCGCGCCCACCGAGAGACGCGCCGCGCCGGTCATGCGGCGCAGATAGAGGGCGACCGCAGCCATCGCCATCACGCCGACAGAAACGCGCCCGGCCGTCGCATGCGCGGACAAAAGCGCGGTCGTTTGCGCGTCGAGTACGATCCGCTCGCGCAATGGGAGCGTGAATTTTCCGTCCGCCGGCGCGCGCCGCGACGACAGAGTGACAGCCTGCGGCAGATCGCGCGCATGCTCCGCCCAAAATCGCCGATCGGCGGCTTGCGCCGGCGAGCCGTCATAGGCCGCATATTCCTTCACCACCTCGGCGAAGGAAACGAAAGGCGAAGGCGAAGGAGCCAGCCCGCGACGCAGCGCGGTGTAGATTTCGCTCACGCGTCGCGCGATCGCCGTGAAGCCATATCCGTCCACCGAAAGATGGTGATAGCGCTGAAACCAGAACCAGCGTTCGGCGCCGCCGGGCGCCGACCCCTCCGCGCTGAGACGAAACAACATGTGCCGGTAGAGCGGCGCTTCGCCCGCGAGCGTCCGAGGCGTCTCCAGATCGTCGCGCATCAGCCGCCGCGCGGCGCCGGCCGGATCGGCTTCGTCCGTCAGATCGACGAGCTCCGGCTCCGGCAGATCGACCGCCTGCACATCGTTCGGCACGAGCTGCGCAGGCCCCTCCTCCGTCTCGACGAAGCGCGCATGGACGAGATCGGCCTCCGCGAGCCCGAGACGGACCGCGGCGCTGAAGCAGGCGACGTCCAGCCTGCCGTTCAGCTCGACATATTGCGCGACGACATAAGCGTTGGAGGCGGCGGCGAGCTGCTCCGCCATCCATATGCCGGGCTGCGCCGCGACGAGCGGAAGCGTCTGCGCAGCCGCGAGCGGCCGCTCTGGAGCGATGTCTGCAAGCACGATCAGTCCTTTGAAAATCGAAACGTCACGAAGCAAAACAGGCGCGAAAAGGCGCGTCAGCCGGCCTCTGCGCGCGGGCGCATGTCGATCCAATGATCGTCGACATATTGCATGCATTGGAGGCGCGTTCCCGGACCGAAGACACGGCGCCATCCTTTCGGATCGGCGGAGAAATCGGGCCACAGGCTGAATTGCGCGCGTGCGTTGACGAGAACGACGAAGCTCAGCCGCTCATCGTCGAAAGGATTGATCTGCGCGTCATCCATGGATGTCGTCTCCTTCACCAGCGCCGACCGCAGCGGCGCATCTGCTCGAAGAAACTGGAATTGCGGCGCCTGGGGCCGGCTCCTGCCGTCGCGCCGACCAGACGCTGTCTATCGGCCCCAGCTCGGCGCGGCGCGCCGTCACGCGCGCCAGAGCCGCAAAGCAGAGCGCTGCGCACAAAGCGACGATATCGACGCCGACGCTGATCGGATCGGCCGCCGCCCACGGCCCGAGGCCGGGCGCCGCCAGAGCGACCGCGCTGGTGAGGGGAAGCGAGAGAGCGCCGACCGCCGCGACATAGGCCAGCTCGACTCCAGCGCGCGCCGCGCCGCGCAGAAACGCGAAGGCGAGAGCGCCGAAGAAGACGGCGTGATAGATCCCATGTCGCCACGCCTCGACGTCCTCGACAAGGCCATAGAGCCATTTGGTGGAGACGATGGCGAAAGAGAGCGCGCAGACGCATCCCAAACACACGCCGATCGACGCCGCCGCCATGAGGCGCGAGGCCGTCGTCTGCACGACCTGCTCCCCATGGCGGCGCGCGGTCCGCCGACGCGATTCGATCCACAAGAGATTGCCGGAATAGAATAGGAAGGCGCCGGCGAGACCGAGAAAGAAATAGGCCCAGCGCACGGGCTCGCCGCCATAGCTGCCGAAATGCAGCGCGAAGAATGGCGACACGGCGGCGGTCCAGCCGCTCTGCTTCTCGGGAAGATAGTCGACATTGACGACCTCTCCTGTCGCGCCACGCACGACGGCGAAGCCGCCGCCGCGCGACAGAAAGCGCGGATCCTCTCCGACGACGCGCACGAGCGCGCCGCGCGTATCCGCATCGCGATAATGCAGGCTGATCGGCGAGAACTGCGGCGAGACGGATTCGACGGCCGCGGCCAATTCCGCGACCTTCTTCATCCGCGCCGTCTGCTCGTCGCGCTTTGCGCCTCCGAAAGGGCCGGTCGAGCGCATGATCGTCGGCAGCCTGCCATCATAGACGACATGATCCAAAGCGTCATAGATCGGCTCGTGAAGGCCGAACACGACCGCTGTCAGCGCGATGACGAGATGGAAGGGGAAGCTCGCGACGCCGACGAGATTATGCGCATCGAGCCACATTCGCTTCAGATTCGCGGTGAGTCGCAGCGCCAGAAAATCCTTGGCTAGCGAGGGGAGAACCAGGATGAGACCCGAGACGAGCGCGACGGCGTAGACGGCGCTCACGACGCCCATCACTGTCGTTCCCGTCTCGCGATCGAGAGGCAGACCGGCGGTGCGATGAATCGTGTCCACAAAGGCGCCGACGCCAAAAGCGTTCGAGCGCTCGACGCGCAATACGCCATCCGCGCCGAGCGTCGCGGACCAGACGACATCGTCGCTGCGGCTCTTGCGCCAAGTCAAACGTGCCGGCTGGTCCGGCGTCGCGAGACGAAGCGTGAAGTCTTTGGCCGCCTCGGGCCGCGCCGCCAATGTCTTCTCGATGAGGCGATCGGCGTCCTCGATCGAAATGGAGCCGCCGGTCGGCGGCGAAGCCCAATGAGCGAGCGGCGCCGCGAAGACGGTGAGCGCGCCGGCGTAGAAGCAGACGAAGAGCAGCATGCCGGTCACGATGCCGGTCCATGTGTGAACGCTCTTGTAGAGCCGCAAGATCTCGCCGCGCATGTCTCGTCCTCAGTACAAAAGCCGCCGACAGAGATAGAGTCCGCCGAAGGCGAGAAGATTGGCGCCGCCGAGCCACAGAAACGCAGCGCGTCCGCTGCGAAACAGAAAGACGAGGCTGGCGACGCCGAGCCAGATCGGCGCGACGAGCCACATGACGAATTGATATTTGTTGCGCGCCTCGAGGCCGCCGGGGTCGGCGACGGCGAAGAGGCCGGCGAGAGCGACCGCCAATGTGAAGCCCAGCACAGAGCCGGCGATGCTTTTGCTCAGCCAATCGCGGCGAAACTCGACCATGCCTATTTCCTTCCTTTCAGCGCGACGAGGCTCGGCAGCGCGATCAGCAGCGGCATCAGCGCGGCGAGCGTCGCGAAGAAGGCGGTCGAGGATTCGAGACGAATCCGCCAGACCATCCAAGCAGCGAGGAGAAAGGCCGCGGCGAAGAGGCCCGCCTTCCGCCAACGGGCGCGCAAGAGCGCTTGGCGCGGCGAGGCGAGATAGAGACAGGCTGCGCCGGCGACGACGAGGGCGAGAGCCGATGAAGGGATTATCGCCGCCGGCATTTCTCTCTCCTCAAAAGTCGACGGTCGCGGACACGAGAACCGTTCGCGGCGAGCTCAATATGACGATGCCGTCCGCGAAATAGGATCCCGCCCAATAATTGTGATCGAGCAGATTATTCGCATTGGCGCGGAAGGTGACCTTCTTGTCGAAGAGCTGCGTCGAATAGCGCAGGCCCGCGTCGAGGCGCGCCCATTCGGGAATTTTCTGCGTGTTGGCGGAGTTGACGAATTGCGCGCTCGTATAGACGACACGCCCCTCGAGCGTCAGCCCCGGAATGAAGGGCGTATCCCATTCGCCGCCGAGATTGACCTGCCATTTCGGCGTGCCATAGGCGGTCTTGCCATCGAGCTGGCCATTCGCCGTCTTGGTGAGCACGCCGATCGTATAGGCCGCGCCGCCGAGAATGCGCACGCCTTCGACGACCTCGCCGAACACGTTCCACTCTATGCCTTGGTTTCGCTGACGTCCGTCCGAATTGTAGACATTGCCGCTCTTGATGAGGCTCGGCTTCTCGATCTCGTAGAAGCTCAGCGTGTTGGCGATCGTTCCGGCGTCCCATTTGACGCCCGTCTCGATCTGCCGCGATTTATAGGGCGGAAACATCTGATTATAATTCGCCGCCGCCGTGTCGGTGACGCGGTCGCCCTGGGTCAGGCCCTCGATGTAATTGGCGTAGAGCGACATGGATATCGGCAGAGGTTTGATGATGAGGCCGAAAGCGGGCGTCACCGCGCTCTCGTCGTAATAGGTCGTCTCGGCGCCCGTCGTCGTATTATAGCTCTTCGTCTGAACACGCTGCGCGCGGAGGCCGAGAATGAGCTGCGCCCGATCGTCGAAGGCGGAGAGCGTGTCGGCGAGGGCGATGCTCGAGAGCGTCGTATCGGTCGACTTCGGCGCTTCTCCCGGATCGCGCGCGATGAGCGGCGTGACGGGGAAGTAGATGCTCGACACATAAGTCGAGCTGCGCTGAAAGGCCGAGCCGATCTTCGATTCGAGATTGGCCGCGCTCAAGGACAATCGATGGCCGATTTCGAAAGTGTGGAAGTCGGCGCGCAGGCCGCCTTGAAACGAAATCGTGTCGGTATAGCCGCGCAGATCGATCGAGGTTCCGCTGTAGCGGCCGAGGACATTGACATTGGTCGCGACGGTCGAGTTCGTCAGCCCGTTGAAGCGCGCGTCGATCGCGCCGGCGCTCGCGAACAGAGTGACATTGTCGGCGAGATCATATTCCACGCGCCCCATGGCGCCGGAATTGTTCATTCGACCAGAGAGACCGCGGAAAATATTGTTGCTGGAATCCGGCGCGGCGGCGACGCCGGTTCCGGTGAAGCTCGCCATCATCGGCACGCCGCCGCGCGCGATCTCCTGGTTGAAATAGGCGTCGAGCGCGATGCGCAGCTTCTCGCCGCGATAGTCGAGCGCGAGCGCCTCGAGCCCACGTTCGCGCGATTGATAATCGAGCGTCGTGTCACCGCCGCGATAGGCGCCATTGAAGCGAACGCCGAAGGCGTTGTCCTGGCCGAAGCGCCTGCCGACATCGATATGCGTTCCGAATTGCGAGTTCGACGTATAATCGGCGGTGACGCTCGTCACAGGCGTGTCGCCGGCCTGCTTGGTGACGAGATTGATCGATCCGCCGACGGCGCCATAAGGAGCCATGCCGCTCAACAGCGCAGCCGGCCCCTTCAGCACTTCGACGCGCTCCAGAAACTCCGTCGGCACGCGGCCGTCCGGCGCGACGCCATAGAGTCCGTTGAGCGCCGTCTCGCTGACGAGAACGGAAAAGCCGCGGATACGGAAATTCTCGCGGACCTGACCGGAGGAGACGGTGAAGCGCACGGAAGGATCATTCTCGAGCACGTCGGAGAGCGTGCGCGCCTGCTGATTCTCGATGAGCTTCGACGTGTAGCTCGTCACATTGAAGGGCGCGTCGAGAAAATCGCGATTGCCGAGCATGCCGAGACGCGCGCCGCGCGCCGCCTGACCGCCGGCATATTCCTTCGGCAGATTGCCGAGCTCGGCTTGCGATGGAGCCGGAAACAGCACTGGCGCCGCAGATGGCGTCGCGCCGACGGAAGGCGAAGGCGCGCGCCTCTGCGCGGGCGTTGTCGCAGCACGTGCTCGCGCTCGCCCGACATGCGCGGCGGCCGCGCTCTGGCGAACGACCGGCCGCGGCTTCTCTTTGGGCGCATCGACTGCAACAGCAGGCAAAGACGTGACGCCCGGCTCCGCATGTGCGGAGCCATCGGCGCCGAGAAGCAGAAGCGCGGCGGCGCCCAGCAATCTGCCCCCATCCATGCGGCCGTCAGGCCGTGCTTTTACTTGAGACCGACTTGATGTCCGGGGCAAGCGAGGGCTGCGCATTTCGACATATACCTTTGTTGCTCATATATCGCTACTATATTTATAGTATTAACTGCTACATAGAAGGTCAATCGCGTCGGCGCCTATATTGAAACAGTTATAAATAGCGATTTACATATATTAAACAACAATATATGCCGAATCGGCCGCCAAATATGGAATTGTTATGCTTCCAAACAATCGCAATCCTCGAGCTCGGCAGGCGTCTGCGACGCGACTCGCCAGCGTCTCTCGTGGCGGCCCGGAAAATCCCCGCCGCGACCGACTTAGCAGTCAGGAGGTCGGCGAGATCCCGATCGAGCAAGCCCCACCGGCTGCATCGATCCTCGAGGCGCTCATCGCGCCTCCTGATAGCCCACAAAGCCGGAAGCGGCAGAGGCGATCACGACGACGCACGACATCCTCTCGGCGTCGAGCGACCGAACGTCGAAACCGGTAGTTGATCTATCCAACGATCTTCAGAGCGCCGTCTTTGTTCCGGGCCTCGTCATCCTGAGCGCCGCATGAATCGAACGATATTTTGAAGGTCGCTCCGCCCCCCTCCGTGGGCTCCATCCAAATGCGGCAGCAATGCGCCTGAATCAGCTCTTCAGCGATCGCGAAGCCGAGGCCTGCCCCCGGCGTGGAGTCGGATTTACTCCAGAATGGCTCGAAAATCGCGCGTCGATCCTCCTCTTCCACGCCATCGCCGTGGTCCACAATCCAGATCGACGCATCGTCAAAAATTCGGAATATCACCGTTCCTCCTTCGGGCTCGGCCCGCAGCGCATTATCGGTGAGATTGACGATCACGGATTCGAGCGCGGTGCGACTGCCCCGCACGACAACGCGCGCATCCGGCGCCTCCAGCACGGTCTGGCGCTTCGATCGCACCGCGAGCAAGGCCGAGTCGGCGATTGTCGCACGCGCCAGAGCGGCGAGATCGACCGTCTCATCGAGGCGCGCCCTTCGCCCGCCGAGCCGCGCAGTCACGAGCAACTGCTCGACGATATTACGAATGCGACGATGATCGCGCCTCAGATCGGTCTTGAAGCTCGGCTCCTCGGGCGCATCGAGACGCGCGCCGAGGATGGTCACCGGCGTGCGAAGTTCATGCGCCGCATTGGCGGTGAATCGGCGATGCCGCTCGACACCGGCGTCGAGACGCGAAAGCGCGCCATTCACGGCCTCGACCAGCGGCCCAATCTCCGTGGACACGCCAGCGAGCGACAATCACCGATGCAAAGAGTCCATGTCGATGCGAGCCGCCTGGGCGGCGATGACGCGCAATAGATGCAGACTCCAGCGGACCGCGATCCATGCCGCTGCGGCGCTCATCAATACCGCCATCACGAGATAAGGAGGCGTCCAACTGAGGTCCTCGAGCGCGTAATCATAAATATCTGTTGATTTCCATTGAGAGCTGACCCAGGCAGCACGAGTTTTTCCACCGAGAACTGACCCATGTTCGAACCTTTCCCCCTCGACCGTCGCGGGGGACCTGGGAGTGATCGACATGGAGTTATTGAGCGTCATCCGACGCTGGCGATATCGGCAGGAGTTCTCGATCCGGGAGATTGCGCGACGCACGGGGCTGTCACGCAATACCATGCGCAAATACCTGCGTTCGGACAGCGTCGAGCCGCGGTTCGCCACGCCCGATCGACCGAGCCGGCTCGACCCGTTCGCCGATAAGCTGGCGCACATGCTGCGTCAGGAGGCCGCAAAATCGCGCAAGCAGAAGCGGACGGTCAAGCAGTTGCATGCGGATCTGGTCGCCCTCGGCTACGACGGTTCCTACAATCGCGTGGCGGCCTTCGCGCGCGAGTGGAAGGCGGCGCGGCATCGGGAGCAGCAGACCTGCGTGCGCGGCGCGTTCGTGCCGCTGACGTTTCTGCCCGGCGAGGCGTTCCAGTTCGACTGGTCGGAGGATTGGGCGATCATCGCGGGCGAGCGGACCAAGTTGCAGGTCGCCCAGTTCAAGCTCTCCTACAGCCGCGCATTCTTCCTCCGCGCCTACCCGCAGCAGACGCATGAGATGCTGTTCGACGCCCACAACCACGCCTTCCGCGTGCTGGGCGGCGCGCCCCGGTGAGGTGTCTATGACAACATGCGCACCGCGATCGACAAGATCGGGCGTGGCAAAGAACGCCAGGTCAACGCCCGCTTCATAGGGAACATCCTCGCTGGCGATGGCCCCGAAAGACACCAGGCCTACGCAGATCGCCAGTGGAGCGAAAAGCGTCGCGCGCAACCCGAGGCCTCCCGTCAAGGACATGCGCCGATGCGCCGGCCCCTGGTCCCGATGACCTGCTGATCGCCGCCCGGCCCCGACATCGTCATCGTCCCTTCATAGCTCGTCTTGGCGTAAGTGAGGTCGGACGCCATGGTCATGCCCTGACAGACGGTGGAGAAGCGGATTCTCGGGCCGTCGAGTTTCAGATCCTTGATCGTGCATTTGCCTTTCCGATTTTCCGCGCTCAGGGCGGCGGCGATTCCTTTTTCATCGCCATTGGCGCTCTTGGCTTCTTCCGCGGTGATGCAACGTTCTGTGGCGGCGCCGACCGGCTGCCCCTGTAGTAATGGCGTCACCGACCACAAGCCGGGCTCCAGACGTTCCTGCGCTATCGCCGGAACGACGGCGCACAGCGCCAATGTGACGAATGTCATTCTCTTCATGCTTCTCATGTCCTTATCGCTCGACCAGTTCGACGCGACGGTTCTTGGCGCGTCCGGCGTCATCATTGTTGAGGGCAATCGGCGACGACATGCCGGCGCCGAAAGGGGTGAGCCGCGAGGGATCGACGCCGTGATCGCGTGTCAACGCGACGACGACGGCCTTGGCGCGGCGATCGGACAAGCCGAGATTATAGCCAAATTCCCCCTGATTGTCGGTGTGACCGGCGACGATCAGCTTCAAGCCGGGCTGGGCCGCGAGCAGCTTGGCGATTTCGACCAGCGTCGGCTTCGACTCCGGCTTCAGATCCGACTGGTCGGTGTCGAAGAATATGCCGTAGAGTGCGACACGGCCCGAGGCCCCGAGCCCGGAGGCCATCGCGCCGGCGTCGAGAAAGACAATTCGGTCGACTTGGATCGGCTTCAGTTCCGCGGTCGTGACCGAGATGATCGGAGCGCTCCGGCTTTCGCCCACCAATATGGCGGCGTAGACATCCCCTTCCGCGCGCGCGAGCTTGGCCAGCACATAACGCACGCCTGAGCCGAAGCGTGCATTGACCATGGCCCCTTCGAGTTCCCCGCCGAGACGAAAATAGGAATTTTCGCCGCCGAGGCAGGTTCGATCGCCGCATTCGAACAGAATTTCGAACCCTTTCGTCTCGAGCGAGGATTTGAAATTTTGTTCGATTTCGAGAGCCGAGCGATCCTTCGGCCCGTCATAGCGTATAGTGGTGATCCTGCCCTGCAGCGTGAGGCTGACGCCGGCCAACTTGTCGCCGGAAGCTTTGAGATCCATCGGACGGTCGAGCAGTCGCGCTTCGCCGAACTGAGATTGCTTATAGACCGTGATCTCCGAGCCGGCGTAGCGGCCGACCAGAGGATGATCCTGCGATCCGCGAAGATCGGCGGCGCAGGCCGATTCGGCGCAGAGCGCCAGCGCGATCAGTGTGACGGCGGGAAAGAACAACTCGCATTTCGACATATTCCTGCTCCTGCCCGTTTTGCCGGGAGCGAGGTCTAGGCGTTCAGAGTGTTGAATGCTATTCCCCGCGCGGGGAGGTCCGCGCGATAATGCCCGCCAAGAAGAACACGGCCCGGCGCAAATTACATGCGCTCGATCTATTGTGCCGCGCCGGGACCGGGATCGCGCCGATCGCCCCCGCAGCCTGCCGCCAGATTCGCGAGTTGGTCGGAGCCGATGCGGCGTCGATTTTCTGGCTCGACGAGAACGGCCTTCCCCAGGGCTTCTTCCATGAGGATTCGCCGGAGAGCGCGCGCGACCTGTTCGTCAATGAATTCGAGCGGCTGTTCATCGGCCCGGCCGAATTGAACGTAACGGCGCTGGCGCGTACGCCGGGGCCGCGCGTCGGTCGCATCGCGCGGCCGGGCAAAGCCTATTTCTCTTCCAACACCTTCAACCTATTGGTCAGGGCGAGCGGCCATCATCACAGTCTCGATCTGAGAATCGATCTCGACGGACGCGCGCGCGCCGTCGTGCTGCTGTTTCGCGGCGGTCAACGCGCTTTCGAGACGACCGACGCGGCCGCGCTGGAACAGGTCACCCCCTATTTGCAGCAGGCCATCGCCTCGCCTGTGAGACAACAAGTCTGGAGTTGCAGCGCAAGAAGGGGACACATGCTGATCGATGTCTCCGGCGAGCGCTTAGCGATGCTCGATGAAGAGGCCGAATTGTTGTTGAAGATGTGCACGCTCGTGGGACAAGAGATCCGCCTTTGCGGACCCATCCGCTCACCGCCCCGCGTCGTGCGCGAGTTGTGCGCACGGCTCCAAGGCCGAGCGATCGTGCGCGAGACGCTGCCGATCCCCGGCGGCCGCCTCGAGGTGACGGCGCGTCGGCTGACGGCTCCGGAGGGCGGCGCCGAGCAGGTTCTCGTCACGTTCGAACTGGAAGAGCCTCGACGGCTCGAGACGATCGATCGTGTGCTCGCACTCGACGTTTCTCCGCTTCAACAGAAAATCGCCTTTGTCGCGGCTCTCGGAGGATCGCGCGGAGACAGCCTCTCCGAAACGGGAATCAGCAACGAAGCTTTGAAGAAACATCTCGCTGCGATTTATGCGGCCGCGGGCGTCGACAGCTGGGAGAAGCTCACGAGAGAACTGAACCTCGGACGCCCTTGATCGCCTGGGCGAAGCGCCGCTCGGCCGCGACGATGACGCTGGCGCAGCGATTGTCCTCGCCGGTCGAGAGCCCTCGAGGCAATGCCGAACGGGTCTCATCGATTCGCCGACTGGGTGAGGGAAGCGTTTCCACGGTTTTTCGAATTCCGGAATATAGCGTTGGACCGCGCATGAACGTCGTATGGAAGTTGCCGCGCAATAGCAGTGCTAACCTGGTTGTGGAAAGGACAGTTTGAACCTGGCCCCTCCGCCAGAAGTGTGAGCGCCGCCAAGCCGGCTCGACGAGCTTATCAGGCTCGTCACGAGCCATTCCAACACACGCTCGTCGGGCGATGGCCCGACCGACGCTGCAAGTTCGAGATGCTCGGCAGCCTCGCATCCCCACCGTCGCCCGGCGCGCGCGGCAATGGACCCGCGGAACTCACGAAAATTTTGTGGCGCTGATATCGAACCGACAAACATTGTCCTTCTTATAACGATCGAACCAAGCCTTCTCCATCTGCTGCACATTAAAATACAGCCTATCATTGGCGATGGCGCCATAACCCGCGCATAGCTCCTTGCGAGACGGCGCGGTAAGATGGGCCGCACGCCAGCGAGCTTCGAGCTCCGTGATGATTTGATCGCAGGAACGGGCCTCGGCCCAATCGAGACTTTGCTCATCGAGCGGGAGGCTGATGGCCATGGCTTCCGCTTCGTCATCGGGCGACCGGCGAACATGCTCGATCCACTTTTTTCCGACCGCCAATTAGGCCTGTCATCACGAAGATAGTCTTTGAGGCGCGCGGGAAGCGAATCTATTTCCTGCTCGGTGAGACGCTGCTCCTCGACACCACGCGCCACGCCGGAATAGAAAAGCGGAATAGCCCAGCGCTCGTGGGACGCGGCTGGAATGCGGTCCAGATCAACCAGCAGCTCGTCCAAGCTCGGAACACTGTCACGGATCAACAAGATCCGCTGTTGCAGCTTCAGACCGAGTTCCGCAGCCAAATGCAGAGTGTCGAGCTGGAATTGGTAATTGCCGGCCATATTGTTCCAATGATCGTGACGAGCGCCGTGGCCGCTGAACGTCGCGACCACTGTGTCGATCCCGAGAACGCGCCGCTCCACCAGCCATTGCTTCATCTCTCGTCGCGGTCGATGCGCAACGCCGCCGAGCAGAACGACGTGGCTTTTCCAGCCGAGGTTCTTCTCCAGCTCGCGAAGAGCTTTGGTCGTCGCCAATGTGTAATCATGGCTGTTCCCATACCAAGGCGCGATCTCGAAATCTTCGTGTCCGTCATTACGCCATTCGATGAAGCGTTCGACCAGGGCGACAAAACGTTCTAATGGCGCCGGTCGCAGCCTATAGCTCTTCAGCTGGCAATAGCGGCAATGATGGAAGCATGCCGTGGCGTTGGCGTGGAGATGAATGCCGGTGACGATGATTTCTCGTGGCATGACTCAGTGTCGCTCCGCGTCATTCGAAGCGAGGAAGCGGGCGTATTCCGCCGAGCCCGCATTTTCTCGCAAAACCAGGGCTTCGTCGATCCCATCGTCGGTGAGGACGACGCCATAGACCTCCGCATAGGCCTGCCGCAGCTTCATGCGAAATCGCCACCCGGCCCACTCCGGATAGATGACTTCCGACATCCATTGCAACATGATCGGCTCCTCGACCATTCCTTCCATGCGCGTTCCCCCATGCGGCTCGCGATAGACTTTTCGCGATCGAACGGCGGGCACACATCGTAGCGCAGGATTATCCAGCAAGCGACGAACCGCGTCGTCGCTCGGATAGGCGAAAATTATGATGACCTCCGGCTCGCGCACGATCAGCTCCTCGATCGTCATATGAGGCGAATGCAGCGAAGCACCGATATTGTCCGCATTCACCCGATCGAGATCGGCGTCGATTCCCGTTCCGCCGAACGCCATGATCAGCGGGTCGATCTGGAAGAGATAGGCGACCTTGCGACGAACTGGCGCAGCGGGGCGATCCTTCGAAAAGGCGTCGAGTTCCGCCTGATGACGACGAATCAGGAAGTCCACGCGCTCTTGCCTGTCGGCAATGGCGCCGATCAATCGCCAGAGCTGTTCCACGCTCCGCGACACATCGCCAGACGCTCGGCTATCGAGCTGAACCAAGGGTGCGCCGATCCTCAGCAAGGGAGCGGCGAACCACGACCATGACATGATCGCATCGCTTCGCGTCAGCAGAATAGCTTCCGGGTCGCCGGGCGCCACAGTGTCGCCTCCTAGCGTCGGCGCGCGCGCAAGGTCACGCACCGCAGGAAACACCCGACGCAGCAACCCACGGCTCAATTCGTTGCCGCCGAATCGTGGGCTGCTGACAGCGGCGATATGTCCTGGATCTCCATCTATGGTGAGATAGATCGAGGACACCGGCGCAAAGATGAGGGCGTGTTGCGCCGGGACCGCGGCGGTGACGTCGCGGCCTTTCATATCCTTGATCGATCGATGTGGCGAAGGCGACGCGACATGCGGGTCTCCGGCTGCCAATCCCAGGCATAGGATCGGCAGAAAAGCGAAGCTCACCGTCGCGAAAGAGCGCAACCTTCGTCCCTTTAGAATTTTGCGGTCGCCGAAACAGCGACTGTACGCGGCGCACCGAGCATTTCGGTCTGCTGCCAATAGGATGCGTTGGCGATATTGGTCACATCGAGGCGCCAGATCGTCTCCGTATCAAAGATGCGCGTCTCCTCATAGCGTAGACCGATGTCGCCGGTCACGTAAGAGGGTAGCCATTCGATCGCGCGCACATTCGTCGGCGCAAAAACATTGCCGACCTGCGGGCCGACATAGTTGAAGCCGCCGGTCAATGTCAGCCCCTGCACGAAGGGCAGGCAATATTCGACGTAGAGCTTCCCCATGTTTTTTTGCCGAGCCAGAGGGAGGCTGGCCCAGCAGATAGAACGTGTTGGTCTGGGCGATCTTCGCATCGAGAAGCGTGAAGCCGCCGGTGACGGTCAGATCGCCCAATATCTTGCCCGTCGCCGTCATTTCGAGACCGCGATGAAGTTGCCGCCCGTCATTGATGAAAGTATAGCTGCCGCCATTCGATTTGTAATAAGTGTTGGTCTTGTCGATCTGGAACAAAGCGGCGGTGAGCAGAATTTGCGAGACATTGGCTTTCGCGCCGATCTCGACCTGCTCACTGGTCGTCGGGCTGAGCGCCTGGCTGGCGTTGGTCACCGGCAATGAGGAGAAGCTGGTCGAGGCCGTCCCGCCATTTTCGAGCGATTGAATATAGGTGCCATAGCCCGTGAGCCAAGGCAGCGGCTTATAGATCAATGAGGCGGTCGGCGTGAGCCTCGTCTTGTCGAAATAGCTCGATACCGTTCCATTGGTGTTGAAATTCGTCGCCTTGATGTCGGCGAGGCTCGCGCCTGCGAGCAGAGACCATTGCTCGTTGAAGGCTATGTCCTCGCCGATGATCCAATTCGTCTGGTCCAGCTGTTGCTGCCGGAAGTAAGGCTGCGCGCCATTGGTGAAAGTGGGACGCGCGACATAGACGGGATCGGCAGAAACAGGAAAGGAGCCGAGGCCTTTGAAGAGCGTGTTGTCTTGATGCTGGCGTCGTGAGTAGCTCGATCCATAAAGGCCGAATGTCGTCTTGGCCTTTATCGAGAGAAGATCGAGGTCATAGTCGGTGAAGGCGTACCACGCCTGATTGCGCTGCACATGCGGCGCATTATAGAGAGATGCGAGCGAACAGGAGTATGAGCCGTTGCTATACGAGATATTGTCGCCAGCGTAGAGGTTCTCGCTCTCTATATCGACATATTGATAGGCGGCGCGGAATTTAATGTTACGCATCACATCATAGGTGACAGTGGCCCCGAGCACGTCCATATCGTTCTTGTTGAACGTCCACGGCTGGCCGTAATTTTTCGCGGGGTCGAGAATGCTCGCGCTGAAATGCGGAAAAGTCCCGTTGAACGATCCCCAATCGGCGAGCGTGCCTTTCTCGTAAATATGCTGATGCGAATAATTGAGCTGAAACAGCAGCTGTTGCAGCGGTCGCCAATCGAGCGCGCCGCTGACGAGCCATCTGTCGACGAAATTATCGTCGATCGCGGTTTCGCCGCTGCTCTTCACCAAGTTGAGCCTATATCCGAAATCGCTTCCCTTCTCGAACGGGCCACCGAGATCGACATGTACGAAAGGTTGCGAGCCGCCGTAATTGCCGAAAGTGACGCTCGAGAAAGGCGTCAGCGTCGGCCGCTTGGTGACGAAATTGACGAGTCCGCCCACATGCGCAGGCCCATAGAGGAAGCTGGAGAGGCCGGAGAGAACGTCGACGCGCTCCTTGTCCTCCAAAGGCATGACAAGATCGCTGACGCCCGACATGTTGAGGCCGTCGATCTGGCTGAAGCCGCCCTGCTGCTTGACGCCGCGAATAAAGATCGCCGAGCCATAGCCGCGCCCCTGCCCCATATTGAGCTGGGTGAGCGGATTGCCGCGGAAGACTTCGTCCGTCGTCGAGAAGACGCGATTTTCGATATAGGGAGCGCTCACCGAATAAACCGAATAGGGCGTATCCTGTATCGCCCTTTCGCCCCAAGGGCCGGTCGTCGACGTCGCGCCGAAGCGATAGCCGGCCGCGGCGCCGCCATCCACGCCGGAGCGGTTGTGATCGTTGGTCGCGCGCGCCGCGGCGACATCGATCGGAGGAAGCGTCGCCGCCTCCTGCGCGACCGCTCGGCCGAGCGAGGCCGTGATGGCGACGACCGAAGCGCTGGCCAGCAGAGCGCGAGCGATCGAGCCAATCGTAGATAGTGTCGTGGTCTTCATCCTTCAGCACCCCGTGGTTGCCGCTCGGCGGCCAGACTGCGAATCGTGATCCGTGACACGGAACTCATGGACGGAAGCCGCACGGACGCGCGTAACCGCGCCGCGAACATGCGACTTTCGGAGTTCCGATCCCGGCTGAAAATATCGACGCAGAAACGTCACCAAGGCGGCGGGACAAGCCCCCGCCAAGTCGCATTCATCGCGCGGTCGTGAGCGGCCGCGAGACAGGCAAAGCCATCATATCCCCAGAAGGCGTTGCCCTTTCGGTTGAAGAAAGGCGAGAAGGGAAGCGCCACCTGACCACGCTTGCGCCATTCATATTCGCCTCGCGTTTCGCCATTGCCGAAATGAAGCACGAGATCGGGCTTCGCCTCAGATATGTACGAATCGATAGCTCTCTCATCGTGAGTGTCGCGATCGCATTTCAGGCGCGGGGCGCGCTGCTTTCCGGTCTTGCCTGTCCAGCCGGATGCGTCACCGATGCGGAGCCCGAGAAGACGATAGGGCTCGAGCTGCGCCCTCGGTCATCGGCCGAAAGAACAGAACAAGCTTCCCCTCGAGCCGAGGCCGGTAGCGCTCGATCCGTTTGCGCTACGAGCGCCTCGCCCTTCACGATCGCCGCATCGACGCGACGCGCGACGCGGCGATCGAAACGTTTCGTGATGGCGCGCAGCGAGGCCGTCGTCATGGACGGGCTTTCGAAGCATGTCCAGACGATCGGCGTCGCGAACCATCGTTGCAGCAGATCGGCATAGCCGCCGCGCAATCGCTCGTCGAGCGCGTCGACCTTGCTCGCGAAGCCGATCACCAATTTGCAATCGCTCACGCGGGCGAGATCGATCGCTGATGATTGCGTCATCTCATGAACGGGCTCGAGGCCGATCTCCATGAGCAGCTTGCTGACGATCCAGACGAGCGCCGTCGCCTCGCGGGAATAGGGAAGAACCACACGCTTGCTGATGCTCGTCGTGAGCGGATGCAGCAGCTCGGCGGAACGCAGCGCTGCCGCTGTCTCGACCACCCAGGATCGATAGCCCCCGAGCGGCAGAATCAGCTTCCGCTGCTCCGCCATTTTGGCCTTCGCTATTCCGGCGATATTAGCGCCAAGCGCTGGCATGGGCTCTTCGCTGGCGATGACGGCCCCGCGCGCCAGCGGAAACAATTCCGCGATCTCGTCGATCGCGCGTGCGAGGCGGCGGTCGCCGGCGTCGCAGATATCTTCTCTTCGAAGATCCATGCAGGCGTGAAGCGCGCCGAAGCTCTCGACCCCTTGGAAATAGCCGGGCGCGATCAAGCGCATGGTCTGCCCATAGGCGCCGCAGCCGACCGGACCGTGATCGAGCGGGACCATGTCCAGCGCCGACGCCCAACTCGCGATCGTGTGGCCGAGCAGCCCGCCCGAGCAAAAGTCGATTTTTCCAGCGCTCGGATACGAGGGTGGCGTGCGCGTTTCGATAGTCTCGAAATGACCCGAATCTCGGCGGAGGTCGCGAGTCGAGCGGGGCTTCGCGGGCGATTTTGGTTTCCGGCCGCGAGGATCCTTTTTGTAGAAGGGCTCGCGGGTCTCTTCGACCGTCGTGAGGGGCGGCGCGGCGGCCATTGCGGGGACGCCTATCGTGCCTTTGTGAGCTCCGATGCGCCATCGGATCGGCTTTTTCTGTGGTTTCGGAAGCAGCGGGTTGCGAGGCACGGCAAGCTCGATCGAAGCGGCGACGCCATATAGCCAACAGTATAGCTGAAAGCAGTCAATGATTTTTTATTTGTCTGTAAATGAATAGATATTTTGTCCGCTATGTAACACAACATATGCACGATTCGGTCGTTGAGGCTGGAGTCCCGCCACCGCCTCCCATTTGGCGTTCGAGACCGATGGAAGCCTACGACAATCCCGACCGAGTTTCGGCGCGACGCGGAGTCTATTCCTAGATAGCCGCAGTCTATTCGCAAACCACTGCACGCCTATGCTTTTGCTGGCGTTAGTCTCCAGCCCGAGGCTTCCCCCGTTTCGTCAAAGCCGTCCGCCATTCGGCGCGGAGGGACCCCCGCATCGCGCTGAACGCAATCCCGCGGTTCCCCATCCAAAGCTCCAATCCCGATCGATGGATCGTAACGACAAGCGGCTTTAATTTTCAGTCGTAGACGCTTGAGCTTAAAGAAGCGGCTTTTTCTCGCCGAAAACTAAATATAATGTAATTACATAGACAGCGCATATCGAGCACACGTGCAAGGACCTTATGATGAGGATCATGTCGAAAATGCTTCGCAAGCCAGGCGCTGACTGTGCTCCCGTCCTTCTCTTGATAGCTATTGCTCTATTGGCGCTGTTTTCACTGACGCTGGGGCGCTATCCGGTTCCCTTCGCCGATGTCGCGCGCATTGTCTTCACCACCTTCCCGATCAACGCCGTCGGCGACTATGAGAATGCTCCCTGGGTCGTCGTCGAGATCGTGCGCATGCCGCGCGTTCTACTCGTCACCCTCTGCGGCATGGGGCTCGCTATGTCGGGCGCCGCCATGCAGGGCGTGTTCCGCAATCCGCTCGTGGGGCCGGAGATCGCCGGCGTATCCTCCGGGGCCGCGCTCGGCGGCGTCGCCGCCATAATGCTGTCCTGGCCGCCGCTGGCCATCGTCGGTCTCGCCTTCGGCTCCGGCCTCGCCGCGCTCGCCGCCGCCTTCGCGCTGGCCCGGCTTACGGGACGCGCCAGCACGCTCGCTCTCGTGCTCTCCGGCGTCATCGTCGGCGGCTTCTGCGGCTCGCTCGTCGGCCTGTTGCAGACGCTCGCCGATCCGACAGTGAAGCTACCCTCCATCGTCTATTGGCTGCTCGGCAGCTTCGCCGGCGCGACCTACGAGAAAGTTGCGATCGTCGCCGGCGTCACTCTCTTTGCGGGGACGGCCCTGGTCGCCCTGCGCTGGCGCATCAATCTGCTCTCGCTCGGCCAGACGGACGCGAAAGCGCTGGGCGTGAATGTCGAAGCCTTGCGCTGGGGGCTGATGGGCCTCGTGGCTCTGCTGGTCGCCGCGCAGGTCTCCGTCTCCGGCGGCGTCGGCTGGGTCGGGCTCATCGTGCCGCATCTCGCGCGCATGCTGGTCGGGCCGGAACATACGCGCCTCTTGCCGACGTCCGCTTATCTCGGCGGCATCTATCTCCTCGCCATGGACGATATCGCGCGCAGCGCGACCGAGCAGGAGATTCCGATCGGCCTGCTGACAAGCGCGGTCGGCGCGCCGATCTTCGCTTTCCTCTTCTGGAAGACTCAATCGAAAGGCTGGATGCGTGAGTGAGCCGGCGATCTCCCTTACCAACCTCGGCTATTTCTATCGGCCGAACCAATGGGTGCTGCGCCATTGCGACACGCGCGTCGCTCGCGGCAGCGTCTTCGCGCTGCTCGGCCCCAATGGGCGCGGCAAGACCACGCTGCTGCATCTCCTCATCGGAGCGCTGAAGCCCTGCGAGGGCGGCCTCTCGGTGAATGGGCGCATCGCCTTCGTTCCGCAGCTCTTCGAGGTCACCTTCGACTATACCGCACTCGACATGGCGCTCATGGGGCGTGCGCGAAAGATCGGCTTGTTCTCGCAGCCCTCGCGCGACGACGAGGAGGCCGCGCTCGCCGCGCTCGATCGCTTCGGCATGGCCGACTACGCCCAGCGGCCTTTCGGCGAGCTCTCCGGCGGCCAGCGTCAGCTCATCATCTTCGCGCGGGTTCTCGTCGCCGAAGCCGATATTCTCGTTCTCGACGAGCCGACCTCCGCGCTCGACCTCGAGAACCAGTCGCTCGTTCTCGAACGCATCTCCTCCCTCGCGCGCAACGACAGACTGACGATCGTGATGACGACGCATCACCCGCATCACGCTCTGGCGGTCGCCGACGATGCGCTGCTGATGCGCGGGCAAGGCGATTACCTCTTCGGCCGGGCGCGCGAGATTTTGACCGAGGACAATCTCTGCTCGCTCTATCGCGCGCCGCTGAAGCGCATTGCTTTCGAGCATGAAGGCCGCGAAATCGAGACGATCGCGCCAATCCTCACGCCGACGCAAATGGCGCGCCATCATTCCCAAGAGACCATCGGAGCCGAGTAAGAGGCGCGAGAATGGTCGACAATCCCCCGAAGTCGGCGCTGCGCAGCTCGTCTGGCTCAAAAATGCCGACTTAGCTGCGCGGTTGCAGCGCAATTTTTGCCGATAGCTACGCGATGGGGTCCTTGCAGTTCGTTCGGATCAGGCCGCGAGCACCGCACTCGAGATTTCGGGCGCAGTTGTCCCGGCGGCTCTAAATCTGCTCAGCGCGAATTGATTCTTCCTGATGCGATGCATGAGTTCGACGCCGGCGATCGTGATCGCCGCATGTCGGAATCGCTTGAACCGGAGCATAGGACCCAAACGAAGCTTGATGGATCGGTGATCCTGTTCGATCAGATTTTTTCAGGTATTTCGATGATCGAATTCGTGTCCTTGCGCCACCTCGATACTGTGCGAGAAGCTCGCGCGCCGCCCGATGTGACGCCTGATATCCGTCGGGCGTGATTTTGCTCGGCGGCCGTCCGTGGCTCGCGAACGCACGACGGAAAAACGCTTTGGCCGCGGCGACATCGCGCTTGGCGCGCAGCAAAACGCTCGACATCGCGCTCACCACGGAAATTCGCTCCGCGTATCGAGCCAGTATGCCCGTCTCCCGCCGTTTGCGCCAGAGCCCTTACGCTGGCCTCGCGGCGGCGCGTATGATGCGCCCGAGTGTCGCCGCGATGTCGTGATGCGCCACTGGATCGACGACAAGCCGTTCATGGCTCGTCTCGAGGATCTTCGAATGCGTCACGCCCCGCGTCCAGCGTCGATCGGAAATGAAATCGGCGCGCTTCGCCCACCAGATATGAAGATCGGCGTCGAGCGGCTCGACCTGATATTCCCAGAGCATTGTGCGAAAGGCCACGCTGTCGTCATAGAGAAGCGCGAGCACCTCGGTCGAAACCTCCGACCACAGGCCGTGGTCGCGCCCCCAAATGCCCGCCGCGATAAAGCGCGCGCGCTCGTCGAGTCCGGCGCCGGCTTCGGTGAGATCGCGCCGATCTTCCTCCGTCAGCTCGAGACGGATGTCCTGGAATTCGGCAAAGCTCTGCAGATGGTCCATCATCGACGCGCCGGGTTCCTCCTTCTGCAGGTCGATCGTGGGATCGAGCAGGCCAATGAAGTCGACGGCTTCACCATCGCGCTCGAGTTCTGCCGCGGTCGCGAGAGTTAGAGCGCCGCCCGCGCTCCAGCCGATGAGACGATAGGGGCCGACAGGCTGGAGCTCCCGCAGCAAGCCCGCATAGTCTTGCGCCATTTCGCGAATCGAATGTGCTCGGTAGTTCGGTTCGAGCAGGGTCCGAGATTGAACGCCGTAAACGCTGCAAATGCTTTCGAGTCGAAGCGCTAGCGGCCGATAGCGCACGATGGAGCCGCCCGCGGGATGAAGGCAGTAGACCTGCCCACGCCCGGCCGCCCCGCAGAGCCGCACGAGAGGCGATGAATGCGTCTGCAGCCCATCACTGAGCAGGCGGGCGAGCATGGCTGGCGTCGGCGCGCGAAAGATGGCGGCGACGAACATATCTTCGCTGAGCGACCGGCGGATGCGTTCGACCAGTTTCAGTCCCAGGATCGAATTGCCGCCCAGTTCGAAAAAATTGTCGTGCATGCCGACGCGCTCGAGTCCGAGCGCTTCCTTGAACGCTTGCAGAATGATCCACTCGGTCTGGGTTCTGGGCGGCTCGACGGCTTTGTCGGCGCGTTCGCTGATTTGGGGCAGCGCCTTTCGGTCGATTTTTCCGTTTGCGTTGAGGGGGAGGTCAGGGAGCGCGAGGATGGCCGCGGGGACCATGTAATCGGGGAGCGTGGCCCGCAGCGCAATCCTAGCGCAGTCCACATCGAAGGCGTCGAAGGCGTCCGCCGCCACATAGGCGACGAGGCGCTTGTCGCCGCCCGCGTCCTCGTGCGCGACGACGACCGCGGCGCGGATGTCGGGCAGCTCGGCGAGCGCCGCCTCGATCTCGCCGAGCTCGATGCGAAAGCCGCGAATCTTCACCTGATGGTCGATGCGGCCGAGGAAGAGAATCTGCCCGTCCGATCGGCGTCGGCCGAGATCGCCTGTGCGATAGAGGCGCGTCCCCGGCGCCCCGAAAGGATCTGGGACAAATCTTTCGGCAGTGAGTTCGGGACGGCCGAGATAGCCGCGCGCGACGCCTTCGCCGCCGATATAGAGCTCGCCTGCGACGCCCAGCGGGGCCGGCTCGAGGCGCGCGTCCAGAAGATAGACCTGCGTGTTGTCGATCGGTCCGCCGATTGGCGGATGATCGGCGTCGCTGTCGGCCAGGCGCTGGAAGGTCGAATAGGTTGTGCATTCCGACGGGCCATAGAGATTGAAGACGCCTTCTAGTCGCGTTTCGGCGAGCAGCGCGCGCGCTATCGTCGGGTGGAAGGGCTCTCCTGCGAGATTGACGTAGCGAATGGAGGACGGCAGCGCGTCGAGCCGCAGCAGCTCGCGCATGGCGGAGGGCACGGTGTTGACGATCTGCGGCTCGAGCCGATGGCCAGAGGAAAGGAGCGCGAGCGCATTCTCGACGAGAATGACTTCGCCGCCGAAGCATAGGGGCAGGAACAATTCGAACGCTGACAGATCGAAGCAGATCGACGTCGAGGCGAGCATTCGTCTCGCACCATCGCCGTGAAAATGCGTGCGCGCCCAGAAGATCATCGCAACCGCATTTTGATGCAGGATCGCGATTCCCTTCGGCTTCCCCGTGGAGCCCGATGTATAGATGACATAGGCGATATTTTGAGGGTTGGCGCGAGGCCGGAGCGGGGCGTCGCTGTGGGCGTCGACCGTTGCGTCGAGGATGAGGCGCGGCGCGGCTTCGGGCAGGCGCTCCTGCAGCGATGCGTCGGCGATGGTGACGAGCGGCTTCGCGTCGTCGATCATAAAGGCGAGGCGCGCTCGAGGATAGTCTGGATCGAGCGGCAGATAGGCCGCGCCCGATTTGAGGATGGCGATGAGCGAGACGACCATTTCGACCGAGCGCTCGAGACAGAGGCCGACGATTTTTTCCGGCCCCGCGCCGCGCTCGATCAGCATTCGCGCCAGCTGGTTCGATCGCCGGTCGAGCGCGTCATAGCTCAGCGTCTCGCCCTTGCAGGAGAGCGCGACGGCCTCGGGGCTGCGCCGGGCTTGCGTCACGAACAGGTCCACGATCGACAGATCGCGGGGGAAGTCGGCCGATGTCGCGTTGAAGCCATGGATCAGGAGATCACGCTCGGCCCGAGGGAGCATCTCCAATTCGCCGAGACGCGCATGGGGCGTCGTGACGATCTGGTCGAGCAGCCGCAGATAATGCGCGATCATCCGCTCGATCGTCTCTCGATCGAACAGCGCTGTCGCATATTGCGCCGCGCCGTTGAGACTTCCATCCGGCTCTTCGGAGAATTCGAAGCTCAGGTCGAATTTCGACGTTCCGCTATCCGCCTCGAAAGGCTCGATATCGAGGCCTTGCAGGGAGAAGGCGCGCGCTGGCGCGTTTTGCAGGCTGAACATCGCCTGGAACAGCGGGTTGCGCGAAAGATCGCGCGCCGGCGCGAGCGCCTCGACCAGACGCTCGAAGGGCAGATCCTGATGCTCCTGCGCGCCGAGGCACATGGCGCGAACGCGGGCCAGGAAGGAGAAAAAATCCGGATCGCCCGTAAGATCGCCGCGCATGACGAGCGTGTTGACGAAGAAGCCGATGAGCCCTTCGAGCTCGACCCAGCGGCGATTGGCGACGGGCGTTCCGACGCAAATATCCTTTTCGCCGCTCCAGCGCGCGAGCAAAATGAAGAAGGCGGCGAGCAGCGTCATGTAGAGCGTCGCGCCTCGCGCGCGCGTCAGCTCCCGCAGCTTCCCCGCCAAGGCGGCCGGAACCATGAAGCTCAGTGTTCGGCCAGCATTGTCCTGGACGGGCGGGCGAGGTCGGTCGGTCGGCAGATCGAGCGTGAAGCGCGCGCCGGCGAGCGCTTCACGCCAATAGGCGAGCTGCCGGTCCTGCACATCGCCGGCGAGCCATTCTCTCTGCCAGACGGCGTAGTCGACATATTGGATCGGCAGCTCCGGCAAGCTCACGTCGCGTCCGGCGAGGCGCGCCTCGTAGAGGGCGGCGAACTCACGCAGCAGAACTTCGGTCGACCAACCGTCGGAGACGATGTGATGCATGGTGAAGACGACGATATGCTCGTGCGGATCGGACGATCCCATATCGATGACGAGCACGCGCAGCAGCGGGCCGGCCGTTAGATCGAAGGGACGGCGGGATTCTTCCTCGACCAGAGAAAGGGCCTTTGCTGTCCGCTCCTGCGCCGCGACGCCGCCGAGATCGACGATTGGGCAGGCGAGCGCAACCGCATCTGCTCCGAGCACGCGCTGACGCGCCTCGCCCTCTATGCTTTCGAACACTGTCCGCAATGACCCGTGGCGCGCGACGATCTCCTCGACGCAAGAGCGGAACACGTCGAGCTCGAGATGGCCCGACAGGCGGACGGCCGTCGGCATCGCATAGGACGACGATTCGAATTGATCGAGAAACCACAGTCGCTCTTGTGAAAACGACACGCGATATGACGGTGATAGCGGCGCCGGGAAAATTGGAGGCGGCGCCTTTCCAGCTCCGACGTTCAGGGCTGTGATGAGCGCATCCTTATGGGCGCCGAGCGCTTTTTTGATCTCCTCCGTCAGTGCGCCTTTTGGCGCCTTGAATTGGAGACGGCCCTCTTTCAGAGTGACGTCGATTCGCCGCGTCTGCATTTCCTGTAGGAGCTGCGTTGTGTTCATCGCCCGAATTCCTAGAGTTCTTCGTCGACAGGAGCGGTTACAGCTAAAGTTCGGAATGACGCGGCCGCATCTATCGCGCGCGCCAGTTCGCGCAACGTCGCCGTTCGATAGACGCGCGGGACCATGCAATCGGGGAGCGCGGCGCTCAGCGCAGTCCTGACGCAGTCCACGTCGAGGGCGTCGCCATTGTCCGCTGCGACAACAGGATGCTTGTGGCCGAGAGCGCGCGCGCCGGCGCAGGCCACGCGGTCGAGCGCGTTTGTGTCCTCGACACATGGTACGTGTCTGGAGCGGCCGACAATCGGCAACCTGCACGGATCGGTGCGCGCGTTGGATTCACGCTGCCTCCTACGTTGAAGATAGGCGCCGTCGGTTTCGTCATCAGGTAGGACCGCCGATCCAGAGCTCGCCTTGTCTATGATAACGCGGTCCGTCATGCTCCCCCGATCAATTCTGGCGGGCTCAGCGTCATCATGCGACTCCTGCACGGTCCACGTGTCGCCTGTCGGGCGACGACGCTTCGTCGCTGTGCCTCACCTTGCTCGCAGGTATAGACGTTTGCGGGTGGTAAAATGCGTCAAGCTTTTTTCATGGCTCTGTCGCGAATTTTTCTCGCGGGTCCGTTGGGGCTATGATCGCCGGGCGTGGGGCAGGCGGAATAGTCCGATGATCGATTTCAAGGGCAGCCATTTTGAACGCGACGTGATCCTGTGAGGCGTCCGGTGGTATGTGGCGTATCCGATGAGCTATCGTCAACTCGAGGAAATGATGGAAGAGCGAGGCGTCGAAGTCGACCATTCCACGCTGCTTTTCGACAGGTTTCTCGTCGAAAAGCATCGCGAGGGGCCGACGCGCTGTCCCGCGCAGCTGATTTTCAAAGGAAGCGACATGGAAATCGGCGTCGACAGCTTCGCGGCGATCATCCCCGATCCTGCGACGGGGAAAATCATATCGGCCGCCAAGCGGATGGCGTGTCTGCTCGACGAAGCGGAGATCGACGACCGCGTCGGACTCGATGTGTTCGGCGTCGGCGAACATCATCGCGAAGAATTTCTCGACGCGGCGCTTCCGGCGCTTCCGCCCGCTCGTCGATCTCCATCGGCAGGCGGGTCGCCGCGCCGGCCATGCGGACGAGACGCTCCAGATCGGCGTTCACGCTATGGGCTTCGTCGGCGACACCGACCAGGCCGCCAAGGACGCTTTCTTCCCAGGGTGCGCCTACATGTTCACAGAGATCGGCCGTGAACGAGGTTGGCCGCCTGGCGCCCGCGCTGGTTTCGAGTCGATGTGCTCACGCCATGGCGTCCCACTATCGAGATCATAAGCCGCGATCGCGCCGGGCTCTATGCAAAGGCCCGCCTCTCCCAATCTCCAAAGTTTTGCTCAACGCTCCGAGAGCACGGCGCTCCAGCCCCCTCCGAGCGCTTTCATCAGATTTGCGCTCGCCGCGAGCCGGCTCTGCCGAATTTGCAGCTCGGTCTCTTCATTGGCGAGCGCGGCGGCTTGCGCCGTGACCACTGCCGTATAGGCCGAGGCGCCGGCTTTATATTGGTTGAGCGAGATCTCCACCGCGTGCCGCGCGACTCGAACCGCTGCCGCCTGCGCCGCGGATTGTCGCGCGAGGATACGAAGATTTGAAAGTTGATCCTCCACCGCCTGGAAGGCCGCGAGCACTGTCTGACGATAATTGGCGACGCTCTGCTCATATGACGCTCGGGCGGCGTCGACCGTCGCCTCCCGCGCGCCGCCGTCGATCAGCAGCCGACTGCCGCTCGCCGCCAGCGACCAGGCGGCGTTGCTGGCCGAGACCAGCGGCGAAGCGCCGGCATAGCCGGCGGCGGCGGTGAGGTCGATGGTGGGGAAATAGGCCGCGATTGCGACGCCGATCAGCGCATTCTGCTGTTCCATCTTGCGTTCCGCCGCGGCGATATCCGGCCGACGCTCGAGCAGGGACGACGGAAGCGCGGCGGGGGGCGTCGGGACGGCGCGCGGCAGCTCCCCGCGCGGAATCGACAGGGCGGACGGAGCCTTGCCGGTCAGCAAGGCGATCGCATGCTCATATTGGGCGCGCAAGACTTCCGCGCCAATCGCCGAGGCGCGTGTCGTCTCGAGCTGGGTCTGCGCGGTGATCACATCCGACTGCGAGGCGACGCCCGCCGCATATTGGTTTTGTGTGATCGTCAGGCTCCGCTCATAGGCGTTCACCGTCTCGTTCAGCAGCCGCGCCAGCGAGTCCTGGTAGCGCAGCGCGAAGTAATCGGTGACGAGCGTCGCTTGCGCGGAAAGCGTGAGATCGGCGAGTTCCGCGGCGCTCGCTCCCGCGCCCGCTTCGGCGCTCTCGATCTGCCGGCGGATCTTTCCCCAGAGATCGATCTCCCAGCTCGCCGTGCCTTGCGCATTCTGTGTCGTGGCGATCGATCCGGAACTGCGCGCGCGCGTCGAAGACACGCTGGTCGACACGCTCGGGAATAGGCTCGACCGATCCTCCCGCGCCACGGCGAGCGCTTGGCGATAGGCCGCCTCATAGGCCTTCAAATTCTGATTGTCGATCGCGACCTGTGGAACGAGCGCGTCGAGGATCGGGTCCTCGAATACGCGCCACCAAGAGCCGCGATCGGCGCCGTCGGCCGGCTCGGCGAATTTCCAGCCTTTCGGCGCCTCTTTGAATGCGCCGGGCGCGACGACCTCTGGCCGCACATAATCGGGACCGACCATCAAACAGCCCTGAAGCGACATGACGGCGCCGCAGAGCCCGAAGAACATAGATGGACGCCTCATTCCGCGAGCTCCGCGACGCTCGATCCCGGAAAGGCGCGCCGCCAGAGCCGGTGCGACCACAGCGAAAGCCGTCCGAGATAGAGATAGACGACGGGCGTCGTATAGAGCGTCAGAAATTGGCTGACGATCAGCCCCCCGATGATCGAGACGCCGAGCGGACGCCGCAGCTCCGCCCCGACGCCGTGATCGAGCACGAGCGGCACGGCGCCGAGCAGAGCGGCGAAAGTCGTCATCATGATGGGACGAAAGCGCGCGAGGCAGGCGCGATGAACCGCTTCCGCCGGCGACAGCCCGTCGCGCTCGGCTTGCAGAGCGAAATCGACGATCATTATCGCGTTCTTCTTGACGATGCCGATCAGCAGGAACACGCCGATGAGCGCGATGACGCTGAAATCCACGCCGGCGAGGATCAATGCGAGCACGGCGCCGACGCCCGCGGAGGGAAGCGTCGAAAGGATCGTCAGTGGATGCACATAGCTCTCGTAGAGAATTCCGAGCACGGCATAGACGGCGAGGAGCGCCGCTCCGATCAATAGAGGCATGGTTCCAATGAGCGATTGGGACGCCCCGGCAGAGCCGCCGAAGGCGCCGTGGATCGCGTTCGGCAGATGAATGTCGCCGACCGCCTTGTCGACGGCCGCGGTCGCGTCGGCGAGCGTCGCGCCCGGCGCGAGATTGAATGAGATCGTCGTTGCGACGGCCTGGCCCTGGTGGTTGATCTGGACAGGCGTCGTCGATGGCTCGAGACGCGCGAAGGCGCTGATCGGAATCATGGCTGCGCGGCTGGAGCTGACGGCGGCCGCGCTCGACGCACGGCCACCGCTGCTCGTGGCGATCGAATTGGTCGCCTTGTTGCGCGCCGGGGCGATCACGGACGTCGGCTGCGAGGACGCGACGGAGACGGTGCCGTAGGTGGCGTTGGTGGAGGTCGTTCCGCTCGCGGTCGCTCCCGAGGTGCTGACATAGATTTGCTCGAGCGAGGAAGGGTCCTGCAGATAGCGCGGCGCGATTCCCATGACGACGTGATATTGATTTTGTTCCTGGTAGATGGTCGATACCTGCCGCTGCCCGAAGGCGTCGTAGAGCGTCGCGTCGATGACGTCTGGCGTCACGCCATAGCGCGCCGCCGTCGCGCGATCGATCACGACCTTGGTTTCGAGGCCGCCGATCTGTTGATCGGATGTGACGTCGACGAGCGCTGATTGCTGCTTCATCGCCGCATAGAGCTTCGGCGCCCAGCTCCGAAGCGTGGCGGCGTCGTCGGAGAGCAGCGTGTATTGGAATTGCGCGAAGCTCATGCGGCCGCCGAGAAACAGCTCCTGCCGCGGAAACATCATCACATCGGCGCCGGGAATAGCCGCGAGCTTGGGGCGCAATCGCGCCATGACCGCGAAGGCCGAGTCTCGCCGCTCTTCGAGCGGCTTGAGCGTCGTGAACATTCGCGCTTGATTGACGGCGCCGTCCCCGATGGAGGCAGTCACCGTCTCGACGGCGGGATCGGCCCGCATGATCGCGAGCGTCTGCTCGACCTCGAGACGCATCGCGTCGAAGGAGATGCTCTGATCGGCGCGGACCCCGCCCATCAACAATCCGCCGTCCTCGAGCGGAAATAGGCTCTTCGGCGCCACGGCGAAAAGGAAAATATTGAAGCCCACAGTCAGAAGCAAAGAGAAGAGGACGAGGCGTGGATGGGCGAGCGCGCCGCGCAGAGAAAGATCATAACCGTGACGCAGGCCGTCGAGCGCGGCGCCGGTCGCGCGCGCGAGACGGCCTGCGGGGCGGTCGTCCTTTCCCGCGAGGAAGAGCGCGCATAGCATCGGCGTCGCCGTGAGCGCGAGCAGCAGGGACACGCCGATCGCGATCGACAGCACGATCGCGAATTCCCGGAACAGTCGACCGACGAGGCCGCCCATGAGAAGGATCGGCAGAAACACGGCGACGAGGGAGACGCTCATCGAGACCACGGTGAAGCTCACTTCGCCGGCCCCGCGAATGGCGGCCTCTATGCGCGAGGCGCCGGCCTCCCTGTGCCGCGCGATGTTCTCGAGGACGACGATCGAATCGTCGACGACGAAGCCGGTGGCGATCGTCAGCGCCATCAACGAAAGATTGTCGAGACTGTAATCACAAAATTTCATCACGGCGAAGGACCCGAGGATCGACACGGGCACAGTCACCGCGGGGATCAGCGTCGCCTGCGCGCTGCGCAGAAAGACGAAGACGACGAGCACCACGAGCGCCAATGCGATAACGAGAGATTGCTCGGCATGAGCGAGCGACGAGCGTATGGTGACGCTGCGGTCGCCGGAAAGGCTCAGCTCTATATCGCCGGGCAAAGCGGCGCGCAGCTGCGGCAGCAAGCTCTTCACGCGATCGACGATCTCGACGATATTGCCGCCCGGCTGCTTGAACAGGATCATTACGACCGCGGATTTGTCGTTGACATAGCTGATGTTGCGAACATTCTCGACTGAGTCTTCGACTTTTGCGATATCGTGCAGAAGCACGGGCCGGCCGTCGCGATAGGCGACGACGAGATCGGCATAGTCGCGAGCGCGCGTGGCCTGATCATTCGCATAGAGCTGGAAGCGGCGCTCGCCCTCGTCGATCGCGCCTTTGGCGCTATTGGCGTTCGCGGCCGAGAGCGCAGCCCGGATCTCCTCCATGGCGATCCCGTAGTCGAACAGAGCCCGGGGATCGAGATCGACGCGCACGGCTGGGAGAGAGCTGCCGCCGACATCGATATTGCCAATACCATCGACCTGGAGAAGGCGCTGCTGAAGAACGGTCGCCGCGCTGTCGTAGAGCTGACCGGGCGTGAGCGTCTTGGAGGTGAGCGCCAGGATCAGGATCGGCGCCTCGGCCGGATTGAATCGGCGATAGGTCGGCTTGGCGCGCAGCGCTGTCGGAAGATCGACGCGCGCGGCGTTGATCGCGGCCTCGACATCGCGCGCCGCGCCATTGATGTCGCGATCGAGACCGAACTGAAGAATGACTCGCGTCGAGCCCACGGCGTTCTCGGACGTCATTTCGGCGACGTCGGCGATCTGGCCGAGGCGCCGCTCGAGCGGCGCCGCCACAGTGGCCGCCATCGTCTCCGGGCTCGCGCCCGGCATTTGCGCCTGCACCATTATGGTCGGGAAGTCGACCTTGGGAAGCGGGGCGACCGACAGAGTTCCGAAGGCGAGTAGTCCGGAGACGGCGATCGCGAGCGTGAGCAGCGTCGTCGCGACGGGGCGGCCGACGAAGAGGGCCGCCATGCTCATGTGAGGCTCTCCCGCCGCTCTGCGCCGAAACGTCCTCGCAATCGTGCGGCCAATCGATCGAAGGCGAGATAGACCGCGGGCGTCGTGAAGAGGGTCAGCAATTGGCTGACGGCGAGGCCGCCGATCATGGCGACGCCGAGCGGCTGGCGCAGCTCCGAGCCATTGCCGGAGCCGAGCGCCATAGGCGCGGCGGAGATCAGCGCGACCATCGTCGTCATCAGGATCGGCCGGAAGCGCAGAAGGCAGGCGCGGCGAATGGCCTCGCGCGGCGGCAGGCCCTCGTCGCGCTCTGCGACGATGGCGAAATCGATCATCATGATCGCATTCTTTTTGACGATGCCGATCAGGAGAATGATCGCGATGATGGCGATGACGTCGAGATCGGAGCCGGTGATCGCCAAGGCCAGCAGCGCGCCGAGGGCGGCCGAAGGGAGAGTGGAAAGGATCGTCAGAGGATGGACGAAGCTCTCATAGAGCACGCCGAGCACGACATACATGACGAGAACGGCGGCGAGCACCAGATAGAATTCATTGGTCAAGGAAGATCGGAAGGCGGCGGTCGCGCCTTGAAAATGCGTCCCGAAGCTCGCCGGTAAGCCGATCGCGTGCTCGGCGTTCTCGACCGCCGTGATCGCCTCGCCCAACGACGCGCCGCTCGCGAGATTGAAGGAGATCGTCGTCGCCGGAAATTGCGCAAAATGCCCGATCAGGACCGGCTTGCGGCCGACGACGACGCGCGCCATGGCGGAGAGCGGCGCCTGTCCGCTGGTCGCCGTCCCCGAGGGCAGATAGATCGAATCGAAAGTGTCGAGTCCGCGACGAAGGTCGGGATCGGCCTCGAGAATGACGCGCATCTGGTTGGCTTGCGTGAAGATCGTGCTGACGATGCGCTGGCCGAAACTGTCGTAGAGCGCGTTGTCGATCGTCGCCAGAGTGATGCCCAAGCGCGCCGCCGTCGCGCGATCGACCTCGATCATCGCAGCGAGGCCGTCGTCCTGGAGGTCGCTGGTGACATCCACCAGCCCGGAGGCCTTGCGAAGCTCGGCGACGAGCTTCGGCGTCCAGGCGCCGAGCTCAGTCGACGAGGGGTTGTCGAGAATGAATTGATATTGCGTCGCGCTGACGTCGGTCTCCACGGTGAGGTCCTGCGCCGGTTGCATGTAGAGCGCGACGCCAGCGACCTTGGCGACATGCTCTCGAATGCGGCGGATGATCTGGCGCGCCGACAGGCGTCGCTCGGATTTGGGACGCAGAATGATCTGCATGCGGCCCCTGTTGAGCGTCGTGTTGTCGCCGCCGATCCCGATGAAGGAGGATAGGCCGGCGACATCCTTGTCTTCGAGGACCGCCTTGGCGAGATCGGTCTGCAGCTCGCTCATGCGTGCAAAGGAGATGGACTGCGCCGCCTCGGTGACGCCTTGGATGACGCCCGTGTCCTGTACCGGAAAGAACCCCTTCGGCGCGACAAGAGCGAGCGCGGCCGTCAGGACAAGAGTGGCGACGGCGACGGCGAGCGTCACATTTTGATGATCGAGGGAGACAGCGAGCGCTCGGTCGTAACCGGCGAGCAGAGAATCGAACCATCCCCTGTCGCTAGCGCGCGCTTCTGACTGCATGGGCCGCTCGCGCAAGAGCCGCGCGCACATCATCGGGACGAAAGTCAAGGACACGACGGCCGAAATGACGATCGCCGAGGCGAGCGTCACCGAGAGCTCATAGAACAGACGGCCGATCATGTCGCTCATGAAGAAAAGTGGGATCAGCACGGCGAGCAAGGAGACGGTCAAGGAGACGATGGTAAAGGCGATCTCTCGCGAGCCTTTCAGCGCCGCGTCGAAGGGGCGCATGCCGGCTTCTATGTGACGGCTGATGTTCTCGATGACGACGATCGCATCGTCGACGACAAAGCCCGTCGCTATGGTCAGCGCCATCAAGGAGAGATTGTCGAGGCTGAATCGCCACAGATACATTGCGGCGAATGCTCCGACGAGCGAAAGCGGAACCGAAAGGCTCGGAATGAGGGTCGCGCGCAGATTGCGCAAGAATAGGAAGATCACCATCACGACGAGGGCGATCGCGAGGACGAGCTCGAATTCGACGTCGGCGATCGAGGCGCGGATCGTGGTGGTGCGATCGACCAGAACCTCGGCTCGAACCGAGGAAGGGAGACCGCCTGTCAGCTGCGGCAGCAACGCTTTGACTGCGTCGACGACATCGATGACATTGGCGCCGGGCTGGCGTTGGACATTGAGCAGAATCGCCGGCGTCGTATTCACCCAGGCCCGCAGCTGCGTGTTCTCCGCGTCCCGCTCGACCTTCGCGACATCCGCGAGCCTGACAGGACGGCCGTTCTTATAGGCGATCACCGAATCGAGATAATCGCGCGGATCTTGAATCTGATCGTTGGCGTCGATCGTATAGGAGCGACGCGCTCCGTCGAGCGTGCCCTTCGGCGTGTTGACATTGATATTGCCGAGCGTCGTGCGCAGATCGTCGATGTTGAGCCCATGCGCCGATAAGGCGCGAATATCGGCGCGCACGCGAACCGCCGGCTTGTGGCCGCCCGCGAGCGTCACGAGGCCGACGCCAGCGAGCTGCGAGATCTTTTGCGCGAGCCTTGTGTCTGCGAGCGTCTGGAGCTCGATCAGCGGCGTCGTCGGCGAAGTCACGGCGATGACGAGAATCGGAGCGTCGGCCGGATTGATCTTGGCGTAGACGGGCGGCGTCGGGAGATCGCTCGGCAACAGATTCGTCGCGGCGTTGATCGCCGCCTGCACCTCCTGCTCGGCGATATCGAGCGACAGCGACAGATCGAATTGTAGCGTGATGACGGAGGCGCCGGCCGAGGACTTCGAGGACATCTGACGCAGGCTCGCCATCTGCCCCAGCTGTTTCTCGAGCGGCGCCGTGACGGCGGAGGTCATGACCTCCGGACTGGCGCCCGGATAGAAGGTCTGCACCTGGATCGTCGGATATTCGACGGTCGGAAGCGCAGAGAGGGGAAGATAACGCCAGGCGACGACGCCGACGAAGAGCAAGGCCGTCATGAGTAGCGTCGTCGCCACCGGCCGCAGAATGAACAAGCGCGACGGATTCATGGGAGCGCCAGACCCAAGCGCGCCGACTGCGCGCCGGGGATGCAAATTTTCGCGCCCTCGCTCAGGCGATCGGCGCCTTCGACGACCACGCGATCGCCCGGCGCCAGACCGGACAGGATCACGACGCTTCCGCTGGCGGTCGCACCGGTCGATATCTTGCGCACGGAAACCGTGTCGTCGGGGTTGACGAGATAGACGAAGGTCCCCGGCGCGCCGGCGCGCATGGCGGCCGCGGGCGCGACGATCACGTCGCGCTGAGTGTCGAGCAGCAGCTCGACATTGACGAATTGATTGGGAAACAGCGAGCCGTCGGCGTTCTCGAACAAGGCGCGGAGCTTGACGGTTCCGGTGCTCGTGTCGATCTGATTGTCCACCGCGTCGAGAACGCCGACGGCGAGCTTTTCCGCAAAGGCGCGGTCATAGGCCGTCACGGCCGGACGCGCGCCTTCGCGCAAACGCTTCATGAGCTTGCGCAAGCTCTCTTCCGGCAAGGTGAAGACGACCGAGATCGGATCGACCTGAGTGACGACCACCAAGCCGTTCGTATCCGCAGGCGTGACGTAATTGCCGAGGTCGGTCTGGCGCAGTCCCACGCGGCCTCGGATCGGCGAAACGATACGACAATAGGCGAGGTTCAGCTTTTGCGCGTCGACCTGCCCCTGGTCGCTGCGCACGATCCCCTCATATTGGCGGACCGTGGCCGCTGCGGTGTCGACCGTCTGCTTGGATGTCGAATCCTGTTTTATCAGACGTTGGTAGCGTTGCAGATCGAGACGCGCATTGTCGAGCAGCGCCTGATCCTTCTCGAGCTGCCCTTGGTATTGGGCGAGCGTCGCTTCATAGGGGCGAGGATCGATCTGGACGAGCAGCTCGCCCTTCTCCACCATCTGCCCCTCGTGGAAATGGATTTCGGTGAGGTAGCCGCTGATCTGCGATTTGACAGTCGTCGTCGCGATCGAGGTCAATGTGCCGAGCGATGTGAGAATGATCGGCACATCGCCTTTCGTCACGGTCGCGACGGAGACCGATTGGGCGGATGCGAGGCCCGGGGACCCTACCGGGGGGAGGCCGCCAGGCGCGCCCATGCCGGGGCTTTTCCATGGCGCTCGCAGAAGCACAATCCCCGCGATGACGGCGAACGCCACGATCGGGCTCAGCCACCGGCGAGCAGTCGCTCCGATCGCACGGGCCGGGCGATCGGAAGTTCTGTAGAATGAGAGGCGCTTTTCCATGAGAACGGGCGAAACCCAAGGCCGAGGCGACGCTGCCCGGTCATCGGCCCACATATGAAACCAAGCCTCGGCAGTTCTCAACTAATTGCTTGTTTATTTGATATTTTCACGCAATGTGTCAGTATCGACACAGGTCGAATATTGCCGATCGGCCCTAACGCGCCTATCCATGTGTGTCGCCTCGGCGACCTCGGCGCGCGGTCTCGGGAGTCCGAAGTAGCGTTGAACAAGACCCACAACATCCTCATTGTCGAAGACGATCTCGAGATACGCGATCTTCTCGCCAGCTTTCTGCAAGCCAAGGGCTTCGTCGCCATGGCTTGCGGCAGCTCCGAGGAAGCCGGGCCGATCCTGGCGCGGGAGGAAATCGATCTCGTTCTCCTCGACGTCATGCTGCCGGGCGCGGATGGATTCGAGTTCTGCCGCAGCCTGCGTTTGTCTGGCGGCCCGCGCATCATCATGCTGACGGCGCTGAGCGAGCCGGTCGACAAAGTCGTCGGGTTGGAGCTCGGCGCCGACGATTATGTCGGCAAGCCTTTCGATCTTCGCGAGCTGCTGGCGCGTATTCGAGCCGTGCTTCGCCGCCCACCGGTCGGCGAACGTTTCGACGCGGAGCTGGTCTTGCGCTTTTCCGGCTATGCCTTCCATCCGCAGCGCCGCTTCCTGCGCTCGCCAACCGGCTTGCGCGTGCCACTCACCGGCGCCGAGACCGATCTGCTGCTGGTGTTCTGCCGGAACACGCGCCGAATTCTCTCACGAGAGGAGCTGATAAATCTCTCGCGTGGCGAAGGTTTCGCCATTGCGCCGCGATCTGTCGATCTCCTTGTCAGCCGTCTTCGCCGCAAGCTTTCTGGCGACGATCCGTTCACCGATGTCATCCATACGGTGCGCGCGGATGGATACGCTTTCCAGCCGGAAGTCTCGATCGAATGATTCAGCGCTTCTTCGCGACGACGCTCGGTCAGATCATTGCGATCATCGCCGTGTCTTCCGCGACGACCTTCTTTCTCTTCCTCGCCATTCTGTCGACCATCAACACCAATCTCCCTCCGCCGCCGCCATGGCCTTGGCCGAGCGCCTATCGAATCGCGTTCCTCTTCGAGAGCGTCCTCGGAGCGCCGGAGGATGCGCGTGCGGCTATCGTCGCCCGCGCGCGCCGAAGTGATTTCGTCGTCCAATTGACGTCCGCGCCGGTCATTTGCGACGGCAACGACAAGGACGCTCAGAATCTCCAATCGGCGCTGCGATCGAAATTCGACCATGCTCTTTCCGAACCGACTGTCCGCTCTTGCGGCTCCGGCGACCCGGTGACCGATCTTCAAGCGCTGTTACCATTGAATGGACGAACGCTGGAGGTCCGAACCGGCAACCCGGGAGCACAATATTTTCCGTGGCTCACTTTTCCGCTCGTGGGAGCCCTGCTGTTTCTCTGCGTCGCGCTCGCCGCATTGTCCGCTTGGGCCGTTTGGCGCGTCACCGGACCGTTGCGTCGTCTCGCCGACAAGGCCGACGCCTTCGGACGCGAGATCACGCTGGAGCCCATCCAGGAAGAGGGGCCGCTGGAAATACGACGCGCGGCGAGAGCCTTCAATCTGATGCAGGAGCGCGTCATGCGCTCTATGAGCGAACGCACGCGCATGCTCGCGGCTGTCGGGCATGACCTCAGGACGCCTCTCACGCGCATGCGCCTACAGCTGCAAGCTGGAAAAATGGAAAGTCTCAGAAGCAAGCTTCTGCGCGATGTCGATCTGATGCATTCGATGGTCGCCTCGACACTCTCCTTTCTCAACGGCGCCTTCGACGAGGAAGAGAAGGAATGGCTCGATCTCGGCGCTCTTTTGTCGACCTTGTGTGACGAATTCGAAGAAACGGGAGCCCGGATCGCTTATGAAGGCGGCGCCGACATTCGCTTTTTCTGTCGACCCAACGCGATCAATCGCGCCCTGACCAATCTGATCGAAAATGCCATTCATTTCGGCAATCGCGTCGACGTTTCCGCTTCGACGGACGGAACTCGCATCGTGCTAGACGTGGCCGATGACGGTCCCGGCGTTCCTGCCGGACGCATCGAGGAAATTCTCGAACCTTTCGTTCGCCTCGACCCTTCGCGCTCCGCGCGGCCCGGAAGCGTCGGCCTCGGACTTTCTATCGTCAAAGAAATCGTCGAAGCGCATCGGGGCCGGCTCGACCTCCGCCACCGCGAGCCGCACGGCCTCATCGCCAGAATTGTATTTCCGATCTAGTGGGTGCGACCGCCGCGCGACGAGCCGCGACGCCGTCAGGACCGGCGGAAGTCGTTATCTCAAGGCTGCGTCCAAGCCTCGACGCCATCTTCGGTCAAACGCACCGGTGTCGCTTCCCCGCCGGCAACATTGAGCGCACCGATCAGTTCCGACTTGCGCTCGGGCGGCGTCATGAACAAAAGGAAACCTCCTCCACCGGCTCCCGACACCTTACAGGCATAGGCGCCGGCGTCATGCCCGATCTTCAGCAGTCGCTCGATGAGATCGTTCGAAATCGTTGCAGCGGTGCTTTTCTTCGACAGCCAAGACCGATTCAACGTGTCTCCAAAAGCACATAAATCACCTGCGAGCAATGCGCGCTTCATCGCGAACGCCGCCTCTTTGAGCGACAGCATTGCTTCGACGACGCCAGCGTCCTTCGACACGATTCTGCTGATCTGGGCGTCGATGATCGCGTCGGAATCTCGGGACAGCCCGGTAAAGCAAATCACCAGCGACGCTTCGAGCTCCAGCAAGATATTCCTATGCACGCGCAGCGGATTCACGATCACGCGATCCTGGTCGAAGAATTCGATGAAATTGACCCCTCCGAAGGCGGCCGAATATTGATCCTGCTTGCCGCCTGCGAGCCGAAGCTCTCGACGCTCGATCTCGAACGCCAAATGCGCCAGCTCGTAACGTCCGAGCGGCGCGCCCGCATATTCCCGCATTGCCTCGCACATAGCGACGACGAGCGCGGACGACGTTCCGAGCCCAGAACCTGCGAGCGCATCCGCCGTCGTCACTATGGTGACGCCTGTAGATCGCGATAGGACGCCATCCTCGAGAAATCGATTGAATATCCCTCTATGGAGCCGCAAACCAAACGAGCTGTCGATCGGCGTACCGAACGCGTGGCATTCGGTTACCCCCTTGTCGCGCGCGTCGAAGATCACCTTCATATCGTTCCGCGGAGTGACATAGCAATATGCGTAGCGATCGATCGTGCAGTTCAACACCGCGCCGCCATGCAAATCGCAAAATGGCGAAAGATCCGTGCCGCCGCCACCGAACCCCAAGCGCAATGGCGCGCGCGAACGAATGGTCGAGACGGCCGTCGCCTGGACGCTGCGTATTCCGGGCCGAAGGAGGTCTGAGCCGTTAGCGAGAGATTTCATGGCTGACATCCGTTCCCCAGGGTCGATGCCACCAGAGCCTCGAGATTTCGTTCATAGACCGACAAGGAGAAATTCGCGTCGTAATAGGCTCTCACCCCGCTCATTCGTCGCTGCGCTTCTGACGGACTGCGTTCTCGCGCTTTTTCCCGCAGCGCATGTGCGAATGCCTCCGGGTCGTCGGCGACTGTCACCTCTCCGAGAGAGGCGGCGTCATCGTGCATTCCACGTAGAGCGGCGGAGGTCGCGATCATTGGCAATCCGCTCGCCATCGCTTCCAGCGTTTTGATCGACAGCCCGAAGCCCTGGACCATCGGTAGAAGAACGAGGCGAGCGGTTCCATAGACGCTTCGGACATCGTCCACGCGTCCGACGAACCAATCGCGATAGCGTCCGAACTCCTCGGGCGCTTCCGATCGCACGCCGCTATCGACATTGCCGACGATTCTGATGTTGATCCCCGCGATCTTCGGCGCAACCTGCCGCAGAAACCAGACGACGCTTTCGACATTGGCGGTATTGTTGCTCGCTACGATGACGATGTCATCGCCACCCGGGCCGACCGGCGCCTCTGGACCTGCCGGGTAGAGGAGAGCATGGCGCTTCTCCGGAAGCAGTAGCGCGAAAGCTTCGTGCTCTTCCACATTCACATGCAAGAGCAGATCGGCGCGCCGCATGCTCTCGAGCTCGACTGCGAGCATCGACTCGTAGCTCGCATGTGGACGCAGCCACCCGATCTTCGTATTCATCAGCATGAATTGACGCGCTTGCAGATCGTGACTGTCGAGAAGAATAGGCGAGCGTCCCCGGGAGAGACGCACGGCCACAGGCATCAAAAAAAAGTGATTGCAGTGCACGAGATCGAACGATCGTCTCTCGAGATCTTTGGAGAACAGCGCTCGCTCCGCAAGAGCCGTGCGGATGATTGCCTGATTGCCATGCGCATACGGCCAAACGGCATCGCGAAGGAATTTGGGGTGCAAAACCGTGCGGAGGGGGGCGCCGCCGACGAAGCGCGCATCGCTTTCGAGTTCCGACGTCGACTCGAGGTAGGACCGCCATATCCAGGAGCGGCCGGGAACGAAACCGGGATCGGTGCTGACCGCGATAGTCGAAACATGTGCGCCCATTGCACGATACGCGGCGATTTGACCGAGGATCGACTGGTAGCTTCCGCAGGAATGCCACGCCGGATGCACCACGGCCACTTCCTTGTCGACGAGTGACGCCGAGTGCGCCGGACGGAAGAAGAAGGACTGGTTCATGCGACTAACATCTCTGCAGCTATTCCCGAGAGCGCCTCGACATAAGCATCGAAACCGAACACTCGATCGAAAAAGCGGCGGGTGTCGCTCGTGCAATTCGGCGTGACGCCATCGCCGCAGCTCGAGCGCGCATGAACGTGCCGCATCGCAGCGGCGAAGCTCGGCGCATCCGCGGCGACGGTGACGTTGCGAATCTCTTGCAAATCGACATTCAGGCCACGAAATGCAAGCGGCGTCGCAATCAGGGGCGCACCGCTGGAAAGAGCTTCCACCGTCCTGATCGACAGCCCGAATCCTCCCAGTGTGGGCAGCAAAACGCAGGCTGCGCGTTCATAGACCCACTCGATCTCCGGCACGCGACCCAAAAATAGATGTCGATATGCGTCGTACAGTCGCTTGTCGCGGGCTTTGATCACTTGATCGATATCGCCGACGATGTCGATCGAAACCTGCGGCGCCAGAGGCAGAACCTCCTCCAACAGCCATTTGATTCCAAGATAGTTCGGATAGTGTCCGCTCGCGACAGCTATGATCCTCTCGCTCCTTCGCGATTGCGCCGCCGGCGGAACCGCAGGGTAGACGAGCGCATGACGCATTTGCGGCAGCAAGCGCTCGAACAGCTCGCACTCTTCGTAATTGAGATGCACGCAAATGTCCGCTGTTCTCATCCACTCGAGCTCGATAGCGAGAAGCGCGTCGAATCCAATTTGCGGGGAAATAAAGAACCCATCTCGGTTACGAAGCAGGAATTGAGAGGCTTGGACGTCATGCGTCTCGAGAACCACGGGCGCTCGACGTTTTCCTACCAATCGCCGCACGAACGGCAATGTGAAGAAGTGATTGGCGTGAACCAGGTCGATCGCTTCGTCGTCGAGGCCGTTGGGTAATGGCGTCCGCTCGACGAGCTCGATCAGCCACGACGCTTGGTCCCCGTGGATGAGCGGCCACCATCCGTCTTTGAGCAAGGAGAGGCTCGCCAAGCTTCGAGTGGGCGGACCGGAAAAATAGCGCTCGTCGACCGGCAGATCGTGAGTTTCGCTCAAATACTTCCGCCACCGCTTTCCGCGAGGCGCCTGGGCGGTCGGCGCATCCATCAGAGCGATCGACAGGACGCGCGCGCCGAGCGCGCGATAGGCCAGGGCCTGGGCGCAAATGACGCGATAGGTTCCACATGACGACCAAGCTGGATGAACGATGGCGACCGTTTTCCCATCGAGCTTCCGGCCGAATAACCGGGTGGGGCTCGGATTGTTCGTTCTCTCGAAGCGCGGCATGTCGTTCAAGAAGCCTTCTTTGGAACTGCCACCCGCGCCCCTTTAGCGCCTTAGCCGGGGAACTGTGTT
The DNA here is from genome assembly GCF_004366495.1 of Methylosinus sp. sav-2. NCBI lineage: Bacteria > Pseudomonadati > Pseudomonadota > Alphaproteobacteria > Hyphomicrobiales > Methylocystaceae > Methylosinus > Methylosinus sp. sav-2. The sequence goes on along the minus strand of NZ_SOEJ01000010.1, from coordinate 25,842 downwards.
TCCAGATGATGTCGCATTCGAGTTAAAAGCGACATCTTGTAGAGAGTCGGAAAAGCGCGACATTGTTTCGGGATGCAGTCTTAATTTCGCCATACGCAGGACTTTCTGCTTCAGCTGAAATTGGTGTGACGGATGCATCGCGCGGCGTACCCTCTACTCGAACGTCGGGGCTTTCGCGGTTGGAACGCAGCGGCAATTTCGAGCCGCGATTCCTGGCGTCGATCAAATGGGATATTCGTCCGCATAGGATACGGAACTACAGATGAACGAGACCGAGTTCGATCAATCGCCCGCCGCCGACCGACGATATGGAGTCTCGATTGTCGCCAATGACAAAGTGATCGATTGGTTGCTACCGTTCTTGGAGAGCTATAGCGTCACGAACTCCTCGCTTCCGCTCTATCTCATCCCCTACGATGACAATATGTCTCTAACCAAACGCGCGGCGGAACTATATGGCGCGACGATTGTCGAAAGCGAGCCGGTTGAAATCGATCGATTGTCCTATCAACTCTATCCCGGGATCTTCAACGCGAATCGACGCCGGCTTCGTAAGCTGCAGGCGCTCGTACTGCCTCTCGACGAGGTCGCCTACGTGGACGTCGATGTGATCCTTTTTCGGGATCTGAGGCCGGTTTTCGGTCGGCTCGAAAGGGGGAAGGTCGAGTTCATCGTCGCATCGCCGAGCTTCGACTATGTCTACAACGAGAATCGAAAAAGACACGCCTTCTTGGACGACGCTCTCTTATTCAACGACGGATTTTGGGTGACGTCGAGCCGCTTCCTCACGCTTTCCGATGTTCTCGCAACGATCGACAGCGACGTCGAGATGTTTCACGACATTCGCAAGCGAGGTCAGCTGTTCGCGCAGCCTCTGATGAATTTTGTCGTGCATCGGCGTGGGTTGAAGACGGCGCTATTGCCACATTGCGTCGACAATGCTTCGCATGAGAATTTCTACAAGGCGCCCGGAATCACCTTCCGAGATGGCAAGCCGCTCGATCCCGATGGCAAAGAGATTTATCTGGCGCATTGGGCGGGAGCGCTCTCTCTTCCGTCACACGATATATTCGCTGGCGCCTGGAAAGAGCTTTCGAAAGCGGCCTGGTCCAAATTTCAGAAGCGAACGACCTGACCTTCGATGGAATGCCCAGACGAGAGGTTCGCGGCGCGATGGTGACGAAACAGGCGGTAATATTGGTCGGCGGCAAGGGAACTCGTCTCGGCGCCTTAGCGGCCGCAACTCCGAAGCCGCTCATGGCCATCGACGAAGATATGGTGTTTCTCGACCTTCTGCTGTTCGAAATCGCTCGCCACGGGTTCCAGGATATTCTATTGCTCGCGGGACATTTGGCCGACAAAATAGCGCAGCGCTACGATGGCCGCTCCATTCACGGAGCGGCTGTCCGTGTGATCGTCGAGAGCGTTCCGGCGGGAACAGCGGGCGCATTGAAGAATGCGGAGCCATTGCTCGACCCGATTTTTTTGCTGGTGAATGGCGATACGCTGTTCGACGTCAATTTGCGGCGGCTCACGGCGTTGATAGAGAGCGATCCAAACCTCATGGGCGCGCTCGCGCTCCGTCGGACATCGAATGCGAGCCGTTACGGCAGCGTGGTAACGGAGAATGGATATGTCGTCGCCTTTCACGAAAAGCAGTGTGGCGCCGGGGCGGCGTTGATCAATGGCGGCGTCGGCGTGTTTCGACGGGAGATATTAGGCTGCGTCGGAGAGTGGCCGAGCTCGATGGAGTTGAACGTTTATCCTCGACTCGCGAAAGCGCGCACGCTGGCCGGGGCAGAGTTCGAAGGCTATTTCATCGATATCGGAACGCCAGACTCTCTCTTCGAAGCGCGTCGTGACCTTTCCGCTCGACGTCGTCCTGCCGTGTTCTTTGACCGCGACGGGGTGCTCAATCGCGATTTTGGCTATAGCCATCGTGCGGAGGAGTTCGATTGGATTCCGGGCGCCATTGAAGCCATTCGTTGCGTCAATGACTCGGGGGGCTTGGTCATCGTGGTCACCAATCAATCGGGCGTTGGGCGCGGGCTCTTTCGCATCGAGGATGTCCAACGCTTTCATACGGCCATGTCCGAGCAGCTCGCTGCGGCGGGCGCGCACATCGACGCGTTCTATTTCTGCCCCTACCACCCCGAAGCCATCGATATCGAATGGCGGCACCCGGATCATCCAGATCGTAAGCCCAATCCGGGCATGATCCTGCAGGCATTGGAAGACTGGCCGATCGACGTCGCTATGAGTTTTCTCGTTGGCGACAAAGAAAGTGACGTAGAGGCGGCGCGGCGTGCAGGGATCCGAGGACTATTGTTCCCAGGGGGCGATCTCTATGAGTCTATACGACCGGAGATCGAGCGTGTTGCCGAGCGTCATGCTCGCGCGAAATCGTAGGGGCGCCGATCGGCGTGGAGACGTGCTCGCCCGGCGGCTCAGAGAACCTACCGTCGACATGCGTCGATCGCGCGCAAGTCTATTCGCCTACGCCGAACGTCACGAACCCGAGAGGAATGATATGACGAGAGTGGTGGCGCCGTGCTCCGTCTGCGCCTGGTTGAAGGAGAAAGCTCTTCCCTTATGGTCGTCGGTCGGATGGGATCGGGATACGGATTCGTTTGTCGAACGTCTCTCCTCTCGAGGAGAGCCTCTGCTCGACACGCCGAGGCGAGCTATGGTGCAAGCTCGCCAGATTTACGCTTTTGGGACAGCGCATAGAAACGGCTGGCTTTCGGACAGCGAGGACTTGGTCTCGCGGGCGGCCGATTCGATGGTCAGGCGATATTACGGCGTCGATGGCGCGCGTGGCTGGGCGTTTTCTGTCGCGCGTGACGGCGCAGTCGTCGATAGTCGTCGCGATCTCTATACGCATGCGTTCGTCCTGCTAGGCTTGGCGACGGCCTATGAGACGACACAGGATCGCGCCTATATTGCGCTAGCGGATAAGACACTGGATTTCCTGGACGGATACATGGCCTCGGCGCATGGTGGATATATCGAGACGCTCCCGGACTCCCGCGGCCACCGTCGTCAAAATCCGCACATGCATTTGCTGGAGGCGCTACTTGCGCTTTTCGATGCGACAAAAAGATCGAGCTATTTCGAACGCGCGACGGCAGTGCGCGACCTGTTCTTTGCGCGCTTTCTTCAAAGTCAAGGCTCGGTCGTCGTCGAGTTTTTCGACAATGAATGGCGTCCCCTCGACAGCCCTCACTTTCCTTTCGAGCCCGGCCATCACTTCGAGTGGATCTGGCTATTGGATCGCTACGAAAAATTGCAACGGTTCGATCTGGCGAACGCTTTGGATCGACTCTGGGACACGGCGCTGCACGTTGGCGTCGACTCCAACTGCGAAATCTTCGCGCGCGGGACGATTGGCGGAGCCGTGGATCGTTCGACGCGCCTCTGGTTTTATACGGAGGCGGCAAAGGCCGCCTTGGTGATGAGTGCGCGACAGGAGCGTTTCTGCGGCCCGACGGCGAAGGACTTCCTGGACGCGATGCACGAACGGTTTCTCGAGCCAGCTCTCTCGGGCAGCTGGATCGATGAATTCGACGCCCACGGATGCGTGAAGAACGATTTTGCTCCTGCGAGTTCGCTCTATCATATCTGTTGCGCTGTTGACGCTTCGGAAAGCGCCGGCGCACCACCTTGGCGGCGATGACTAAAGCGGTTTCCGTGCAATTTTTGCCGATAGCTACGCGATGGGGTCAGGCAGTTCGTTAGGATCAGGCAGCGAGCACCGCACTCCAGATTTCGGCGCAGTCGTCCCGGCGGTTCTAGATCTGCTCAGCGCGGATCGCCCCTTTCTGATGCGATGCATGAGCTCGACGCCGACGATGGTGATCGCCGCATGTCGGAATCGCTCGAGCCCGAGCATCGGCCCCAAACGAAGCTTGGTGGATCGGTGATCCTGTTCAATTCGGTTATTCAGGTATTTCGAAGATCGAATTCGAGTCGGCGCGCCGCGACGATGCTGTGCGAGAACCTCACGCGCCGCCCGATGTGACGCCTGATATCCGTCGAGCCTGATTTTGCGCGGCGGCGGTCCGTGGCGCGCGAACGCGCCACGGAAACACGCTTTGGCGGCGGCGACATCTTGCTTCGCGTGCAGCAAAAAGTCCGGGACTGTCAGGAATCTTGTGTGTGAGGCCATAGTAGAACCGCAGGAGGCGAGCTATTGCGATTAAGAAGGACACATTGGACCAATTGTTGTCGGGACGCGATCCGAAGGAGGTTTTTTCCAAGGGTGGCTTGGTCGACGGTCATCGACGCCGTGCTGGAGACCGTCGCCGAATGGCGGAACCGGCCGCTCGAGGCGATGTATCCCTTGGTCTTCTTCGACGTGCTGCGCGTGAAATCCGCGATGAGGGCTTGGTTCGGAACAAGGCGGTCTATCTCGCGTTCGGCGTCACGGCAGACGGAACGAAGGACATTTTGGGGCTTTGGATCGAAACCGCGGAGGGCGCCAAATTTTGGCTTGGGGGGATGAACGAGCTGAAAAACCGCTGCGTCGGCGACATACTGATCGCCGTGGTCGACGGCCTGAAGTGCTTGATGCCGGAGGTCATAGCCCAAAATGACCCGCGACAAAAAATTTACGACAAACCCGCCATGCCGGCCGATCGCCTTGCGTAAGAAGCGCAACGCAGCTTTGCGGTCCCTCTTGGCTGTCAGCAGGAAATCCACCGTCGCGCCCGCCTTGTCGACCGCCCGATAGAGATATTTCCAGCAGCCTTTGACTTTCACGTAGGTCTCATCGAGACGCCAGCTGGATCCGATCGCGCGCTTGCGAGCACGGAACTGTTTCTTCAGCAAAGGCGCATACTTGACGACCCAGCGGTTGAGCGTGGAATGGGCGACTTCGGCGCCTCGCTCATCCATCATTTCCTCGAGCTGACGATAGCTCATCGGATACGCCACATACCACCGGACGCCCCATAGGATCACGTCGCGTTCAAAATGGCTGCCCTTGAAATCGATCATCGGACTATTCAGCCTGCCCCAGCCCGGCGATCATAGCCCCAACGGACCCGCGAGAAAAATTCGCGACAGAGCCCTTCGGTCTTCCCTACAGGCTCTTCATCTTCACCAGTGGCCTTTCGGTCACATCGCTTTCGGTTACCGGGGTCTACGTGTGGTGGCGGAAGCGGCGGTCGTATTCCCGTGTCGCGTTGTCTTTTAATCGGGCCTGCTCAAGAGTTCGTGGCGATCACATCGTCGTTGACGAAAATCACGCTCGCCGCGCCGACGACGGTCAAATGATCTCGGGCGGCCGATCCGGCGGCCGCCGCGTCGCGCGCGAGTATCGACTGGACGATGCGGTCGTGCTCGCGCCAGGATTTTTGCAACCGCCCGTCGAACCGAAATTGCGCGCGACGGAACGGCGCCAACCGGCGACGCGTCTGCGAAGCGAGCTCGCACATATGCGGCGAATGCGCGCCGCGATAGAGACGCGTGTGGAAGTCCGAATTGAAGAGCTCATAGTCGGCTTCCGCCTCTCGCGCGACAAGCTCGGCGGCGGCTCTATGCTCGATCTCCAGCGTGCGGCGCTCTTGTTCGGTCATGCGTTCGGCGCAAAAGCGAGCGCAGATCGCTTCGAGTTCGGCCATGCTCTCGAACATGGATGCGAGATGCGCGCGCGAGACGACGGCGACGATGGCGCCGCGATTGGGACGACGTTCGACGAGACCCATGGCCGAGAGTCGGTTCAACGCCTCGCGCACCGGCGTGCGCGACACCTTGTAACGGTCGGCCAGCGAAGCTTCGTCCAGCTTTTCGCCCGGATGCATGCCGCCGGTGACGATGCGATCCGAAATGGCCCGCACCATCTGGTCGACGGTCGTGCCCGCGCGCACGAGCTTCCGTCGGCTTTCGCTCGGTCTCGCCTGCTCCTCTTCCGATGACAATGAGCCGATCCTCCATCGCCGCTTCCGTGCGCTGATGACCAAATCTTCGGCATAAACTGCATGCAAATGCCGAATGATAGGGCAGTGAGTAAGTTATAACTTATTACAGTTATTGAAACAATTAGATTTCTGCGTATGGACTATCAATTGCATACACATTGCAGAGCCGCCGCGGGGCGGAAAGGAGCTCTCCATGACGCGACGCATGATTTTCGACAGGCGGCATCTCCTCCAGGGCGCAGCGGCGGGGCTGGCGGCTTCGGCGCTGGGCGCGCGGCCCGCGGCCGCGGCGACCGTGACGATCGGCTTCATCTATGTCGGCCCGAAGGACGACTATGGATATAATCAGGCGCATGCCGAGGGCGCCGCGGCGGTGAAGAAGCTGCGTGGCGTCACCGTCATAGAGGAAGAGAAGGTCCCGGAGACGATCGACGTCGTCAAGACGATGGAGTCGATGATCAATCTCGAGGGCGCGTCGCTGCTGTTTCCGACGTCCTTCGGCTATTTCAATCCCTTCGTGCTGCAGGCCGCGAGCAAATATCCCCAGACGGAGTTCCGCCACTGCGGGGGACTGTGGACCGACAAGAATCCGAAAAATGCTGGCTCCTATTTCGGCTATATCGGCTCCTGCCAATATCTGAATGGCGTCGTCGCCGGCCATATGACGAAGACCAAGAAGCTCGGCTTTGTCGCCGCCAAGCCGATTCCGCAGGTGCTTCTCAACATCAATTCCTTTTTGCTCGGCGCGCGCTCCGTCGATCCCGACATCACCTGCAGGGTGATCTTCACAGGAGAGTGGTCGCTCGCGGTCAAAGAAGCGGAAGCGGCCAACGCTTTGCTCGATCAGGGCGTCGATGTCGTCACCTGCCATGTCGACAGCCCCAAGGTCGTCGTTCAGACGGCGGCTGCGCGCGGCGCCTATGTCTGCGGCTATCACGCGGACCAACGTCCGCTCGCGCCAGAGCGCTATTTGACCGGCGCCGAATGGAACTGGGCGACAGTCTATAAAACATATGTCGAGAAATTTTTGGCCGGCCAGCCTTTGCCGAATTTCACGCGCGGCGGCCTCGCGGAGGGCTTCGTCAAGACGAGCCCCCTCGGCGCCATGGCGCCGGATGCGGCGAGGCGGCAATTCGAGGCGAAAAAGGCCGAAATGACCAAGGGCGGCTACGCGATCGTCGCCGGCCCGCTGAAGGACAACAAGGGCGCGCTGGTCGTGCCCGCGGGCAAGAAATATCTCGAGACCGCCGTCGAGCTCGAGAGCATGAATTATCTCGTCGAAGGCGTCATCGGGGCGATCTCCTGACCTGGCCTCGGGCGCGCATGGAGCGGACGACATGACCGAGACGATCACCGACGACCCGGCGAGACGAGGCGAGCGCCGCGACTTTGCGACGGAGCGCGCCTGGATCGCTCGCCGAGCCGAGCCGCTCGTCATCGTCGCCGCCTCCTTGCTCGCGGGCTGCGGGCTGTTCAGCCTGCTTCTTTTGACGCTGGACAAATCGCCGGCGCAATTTTTCGAGCTGCTATGGCGCGGCGGCTTCGGCAGCTGGTTCTCCGTCCAGAACATGTTGTCGCGCACAGCGCCTCTGCTACTCGCCGGACTTTGCGTCGCTCTTCCGGCGCGGCTCGGGCTTCTCATCATCGGCGGCGAAGGCGCTATCGCGCTCGGCGGCGTCGCCGCCGCGGCGACAGGCTCGGCTCTCTCATCGGCGCCGGCGCCGCTCGTCATCGCGGCCATGGCCCTCGCCGGCATGGCGGCCGGCGGCGCTTGGATCGGCGCGATCGGCGCTCTCCGTCATTACCGCGCCGTCAATGAGACGATCTCCGGCCTGCTGATGGCCTATATCGCGATCGCGCTCATGAATCATCTCGTCGAAGGCCCTTTGCGAGATTCCGCTTCGCTCAACAAGCCGTCCACCGCCCCGCTGCCGGACGCAGACCGCATCGGCGCCATTCCGGGAACCGATGTGCATTGGGGATTGGCCGTCGGCATTGCTTGCTGCTTTCTCGCTTCCGTCCTGATCGAGAAGACCTCCTGGGGCTTCGCCGCACGAATTTCCGGCGGAAACCTGCGCGCCGCGCGCATACAGGGATTGCCGGTCGGCGCGCTGATCGTCGCCTTCTGCGCGCTCGCGGGCGCCGCTGCGGGCCTCTGCGGAATGATCGAAGTCGCCGCAGTCCATGGCGCCGCCAATGCGTCGCTCGCCTCCGGCTATGGCTACACGGGCATCCTCGTCGCCTTTCTCGCGCGGCAAAATCCGCTCGCGATCATTCCCGTGGCCATGCTGCTCGGCGGAGTCGGCGCCGCTGGAGGGCTCATCCAGCGCCGCATGGAGCTGCCGGACGCCACGATCCTCGTCCTGCAAGGCATGGTCTTCATCGTCGTTCTATTCGCCGAGACGCTCTACGGGCGATTCCATATTTTTACGCCCGAGCGCTGGGCGCGGAAAGGCTGACGCGATGCAGACGACCGACATTGGATATTGGAGCGTGCCGCTCGCCATCGTCGGCGGCGCGATCCGCGTCTCGACGCCCTTCATCTTCGTGTCGCTCGGCGAGACGATCACCGAGCGCGCCGGGCGCGCCAACATAGGGCTCGAAGGCATTCTGATCTTCGGCGCAATGTCGGCCTACGCGACAGCCGTGCTATCGAATTCGCCCTGGCTCGGCGTCGCGGCCGCCGGCGTCTCGGGAATCGCCGCCGGCCTGCTGCACGGCTGGATCTGCAAGTTTCCGCGCGTGAACGACATAGCGATCGGCATTGCGCTCATGCTGCTGGGAACTGGGCTCGCCTTCTTCTTCGGCAAGGCGTTCATCCAACCTTCCGCGCCGCGCTTGCCAGCCATTTCCTTGGGCTTTTGGTCCGACATTCCGCAGCTGCGCGCCGCGCTCGACGTGAACGCGCTGTTCGTCATCGGCGCGGCGCTCGCCGTTTTCCTGCAATGGGCCTTTCGCAACACACGCGCCGGCCTCATTCTCAGAACCGTCGGCGACAGCTCGGACGCGGCGCGCGCCATGGGAATCGACCCCGATCGCGTGCGCCTGCTCGCGACGGCGGCGGGCGGCGGCCTCGCGGCGATCGGCGGCGGCTATCTCTCGCTCTATTACCCCGGCAGCTGGAATGAGAGCATCTCGTCCGGCCAAGGCTTGATGGCCGTGGCGCTCGTCGTCTTCTCGCGTTGGAATCCGCTCGGCTGCTTCGCGGCGGCCCTGCTGTTCGGCGGGGCCGGCGCGCTCGGCCCGGCGCTGCAATCGGTCGGCGTGACCCATGGCTACTATCTGTTCTACGCCGCGCCTTACGCGCTGACGCTCGCGATCATGATCGCGACCTCTTCTCCCGGACGAGCGCTCGCCGGAGCGCCGTGCGAATTGTCGATCACGAGATGAACAGGAGACGACGCCATGAACGAGCGCGCCGCCGCGGAACGATATATCGCCGCCGACCCTTATCCCTGGCCCTATAATGGCGCTCTGCGTCCCGATAATACGACGCTCGTCGTCATCGACATGCAGATCGATTTCTGCGGCAAGGGCGGCTACGTCGATGCGATGGGCTATGATCTCTCGCTCGTGCGCGCGCCGATCGAGCCCATAAAATCCGTGCTCGGCGCCATGCGCGCCAAGGGCTATCACGTCATCCATACGCGCGAAGGGCATCGACGCGACCTCGCCGATCTGCCGGCCAACAAGCGGTGGCGCTCGCGCCGGATCGGCGCCGGCATCGGCGATCCCGGCCCGTGCGGGCGCATTCTCGTGCGTGGCGAGCCGGGCTGGGAAATCATCGAGGATCTGGCGCCGCTCGACGGCGAGCCGATCATCGACAAGCCGGGCAAGGGCTCCTTCTGCGCGACCGATCTGGAATTGATCTTGAAGCAGCGCGGCATAGAAAACATCGTGCTGACCGGCATCACCACCGATGTCTGCGTCCACACGACGATGCGTGAAGCCAATGACCGTGGCTTCGAATGTCTGCTCCTCGAAGACTGTTGCGGCGCCACCGACCATGGCAATCATCGCGCCGCGGTCGAGATGATCAAGATGCAAGGCGGCGTCTTCGGCGCGGTGGCGACCTCCGCCGCGCTGCTCGCCGCGCTTCCGTGAGGCTCGAATGAGTGGCTCCGCGACAGGACGCGCGATCGAGGTCGAAGCGCTCGGCATGACGATGCGCTTCGGCGGCTTCCTCGCCCTCGATGACGTGTCCATGCGCGTCGCCGCGGGCTCCTTCCACGCTCTGCTCGGCGAGAATGGCGCGGGCAAGTCGACGCTCGTCAAATGCATGCTGGGCTATCAGAGGCCGAGCGACGGGCAGATGCTCGTCGACGGCCGCGAGGCGCAGATCCTCGGCCCGCGCGACGCGGCGACACTCGGGCTCGGCATGGTCTATCAGCATTTCACCTTGGCGCCGTCGCTGACGGGGGCCGAGAATCTCGTGATCGCGCGCGCCGATGCGCCCTTCGTGATCGATTGGCGAAAGGAGCGCGCCGCGCTCACGCAATTCATGGAAACCATGCCCTTCCGCGTCCCGCTCGACCGGCCGGTGGGCGCGCTTTCCGCGGGAGAGCGGCAAAAGCTCGAAATCGCGAAGCAGCTCTATCTCGGACGGCGCTTTCTCGTCCTCGACGAGCCGACTTCCGCGCTGACGCCTGACGAGGCGGAAGAAGTTCTGGGCCATGTGCGCGCGCTGACGCGCAGCGGCGCGCTCACCGCGCTGATGATCTCGCACAAGTTCCGCGAAGTCTTCGCCTTCGCCGACGACGTCACCGTGCTGCGCAAAGGCAGGCGCGCCGGCGGCGGCGCGATAAGCGCGCTCGACCGTTCCGCGCTCGCGGCGATGATGATCGGCGAGCAGAAGATCGCGACGCTCGACGCCCGCGCCGCCGTCGCCGAATCGGCGGAGCCCGTGCTGGAAATAAGAACGCTCCGGGCGCCGGACAGCGCCGGGCTGAAATCGATCGAAATCGACGATCTCGTCCTTCACGCCGGCGAAATCGTCGGAGTCGCCGGAGTCGCCGGCAATGGGCAGAGGGAGCTGCTCGACGTCCTTGCAGGCCAGCGCGCGCCGAAATCCGGCAAGATCAGGGTCAAAGGCTCGCGCTATGGCGCGACGCGCGCCGAAATGAAGGAGCTCAATGTGCGCTTCATTCCCGAGGAGCCGCTGCGCAACGCCTGCGCGCCGCTGATGAGCGTCGCCGAAAATCTGGCTTTCCGAACTTTCGATCTCGATCGCGACGGAAGGTCACGGCGCTGGCTCGACGGTCGGGCGATCCGTCGCGACGCGGAACGGCTCGTTGATCGCTTCGAGGTCAAGACCGCCTCCCTTGATGCGCCGATCGCGACGCTTTCCGGCGGCAATGTCCAACGCTCCGTCCTCGCACGCGAGCTGACCGGAGACGTCGATCTCCTCATCGTCGCCAATCCTTGCTTCGGCCTCGATTTCGCGGCGGTGGCGGAAATTCGCGCTCGTATCATGCAAGCCCGCAACGCCGGCGCCGCCGTATTGCTGGTTTCCGAGGACCTCGACGAGCTTCTGGAGCTTTCGGATCGAATTCTCGTCATGTCGGAGGGCGCGATCGTCTACGAGACTCCGATCGCGACCGCCGATGCGCATGAGATCGGCCGGCATATGGCGGGGAGGTGCTGATGGCGAAAATCATGGCGGAGCCGTTCGCCTTCGAGTTCGAGCCGAGCGCGCTCGCGCTGGTCATCATCGATATGCAATGTGACTTCATCGAGCCCGGCGGCTTCGGCGAGAGCCTCGGCAACGACGTCTCCCGGCTTCGCGCCATCGTGCCGACCGTGCTGCGTTTGCTGCTGAGCTTTCGCGCGCGCAGCCTTCCCGTCATCCATACGATGGAGTGTCATCGTCCCGACCTGTCGGACTGCCCTCCCGCCAAGCGCGACCGCGGCGCTCCGCGCCTGCGCATCGGCGATCCGGGTCCGATGGGCCGTGTGCTGATCGCCGGCGAGCCCGGCGCCGCCATATTGCCCGAGCTCGCCCCTCTCCCCAGCGAGATCGTGATCGAAAAGCCAGGCAAGGGCGCCTTTTACGCGACCTCACTACAAGAAGAGCTGACGCAGCTCGGCGCTCGGCAGCTCGTCTTCGCCGGCGTCACCACGGAAGTCTGCGTGCAGACCACGATGCGCGAAGCCAATGACCGCGGCTATGAATGCCTCCTCGCCGAAGATGCGACCGCGAGCTATTTTCCGCATTTCGAGACCGCTACGCTGGAGATGATCCGCGCCCAAGGCGCGATCATCGGATGGACAGCGAAGACCGAGCAAATTCTCGCGGGGCTGCGCGATGGCTGATCGATGCTACGCCGATCTCCTCGCCGGCGGCTGGCGCGCGCTCACCTTCTCGCCTTTTCGCGATGGCGTCGACATTTGCTGGCTCGAACGCGGCGAGACACCGAACGACCCTTCGCTCGCCGTGCTCCGCTACGCGCCGGGCGCGTGCGTCCCCAGACATAGGCATATGGGCCTCGAGACCATCGTCGTTCTCGACGGCGCGCAGAGCGACGAGACCGGCGAGCTGCGCGCCGGCTCCGTGGCGCTGAACGTCCCCGGCACCGCGCATTCGGTCTGGTCGAAGGACGGCTGCGTCGTGCTGATCCATTGGACGAAGCCTGTCGAGATTCTCGATTCGGAGCGATGATGCTGCAATTCGACATCGAAAGCCTTCTCGACGCTTATGCGCGAGGCCTCTCGCCGCTCGCGGTCGTCGAGACCGTCTATGACCGGCTCGAGGCGGCGGCGGATCCAGGTATTTTCATCCATCTCGCGCCTAAGGAGGCGCTGCTGCGCGAGGCGGCCGCGCTCGGCGCCTTCGACCCCGCCATCCCGCTCTGGGGCGTTCCTTTCGCCGTCAAGGACAATATCGACGTCGCCGGAATGCCGACAACCGCCGCTTGCCCGGCCTATTCTCATGTCCCACAGGTAGACGCGACCGTCGTCGCTCTGCTGAAGCGCGCGGGAGCGCTCTGCATCGGCAAGACGAACATGGATCAGTTCGCGACAGGTCTCGTCGGCGTCCGAACGCCCTACCCCGTTCCGCGCAACGCGATCGATCCGACGCTCGCGCCAGGCGGCTCGTCTTCGGGCTCGGCCGTCGTCGTCGCTCGAGGCATCGTCGCCTTCGCGCTCGGGACGGATACGGCGGGCTCGGGGCGCATACCGGCGGGGCTGAACAATATCGTCGGCTTGAAGCCGACCCTAGGGGCGCTCTCGACCTCGGGCGTCACGCCGGCCTGCCGGTCGCTCGATTGCGTCTCCATCTTCGCTCTCACTGTCGAGGACGCCTATCGCGTCTTCGAGATCACGGCGACGCATGACGCCAGCGATCCGTTTTCCAAGAGAGTCCCGAAAGCTCCGCTCGGCGCGCGGCCTCCGCGGCTGCGCGTCGGCGTCCCGGCGGAGCCGCGCTTCTTCGGCGACGCGCGAATGCGAGCGGCCTATGACGCTGCGCTCGGGCGGCTCGAGCAGCTCGGCTGCCAAATCATGCCGCTGCCTTTCGAAGATTTCCACGCCGTCGCCGATCTGCTCTACAGCGGCGCTTTCGTCGCCGAGCGCTACGCCGCGATTCGCGCGTTCATCGAGACCAATGCGGCGGCGCTGCATCCCGTCACTCGCGCCATCATCTGCGGCGCGAGCGGATTGTCGGCAGTCGACGCTTTCGAGAGCGCCTATGCGCTGCGGGCGCTGCAGGCGCGCATCGAGCCGCTGCTGGCGTCGGTCGATCTTCTCTGCGTCCCCACGGCGCCGACCCATTACACGCTCGCGGAAATCGCGGCGGAGCCGCTCGACGCCAACACGCGGCTCGGAACCTACACGAATTTCGTCAATTTGCTCGATCTCTGCGGCGTCGCCGTTCCCGTCGGCGCGCTCGCTGATGGCCGCCCGGCGAGCGTCACCTTATTGGCGCAGGCCAATCGCGATGCCCTCGTCGCGGCGCTCGCGCGCGACTTGCACGCAGACGAAGGGCTCGGCGCGACCAGCTGGCGAAGGCGGCCGCGCATTGCGACTCCGCCCGACGATGGAGAGCGGATCGAGATCGTCGTCGTCGGCGCGCATCTCTCCGGCATGCCGCTCAATGGCGATTTGACGGCGCTCGGTGCGAGATTCGCGCGCGCGACACGCACGGAACCCGGCTACCGGCTTTATGCGCTTGCAGGCCAAACGCCGCCGAAGCCAGGTCTCATCCGGGACGAAACCGGCTCGGGCGGCGTGGAAATCGAGGTCTGGACGCTGGACGTCGCCGCTTTCGGCCGCTTCGTCGCGGCCGTTCCGCCGCCGCTCTGCATCGGAACAATCCGCCTCGCAGACGGGTCTGCGCCGAAGGGATTTCTCGTCGAGCCCGCCGCTCTGAGCGACGCCGCCGACGTCACAGGCCACGGCGGCTGGCGAGCCTACTGCCTCGCGCTCGCGGAGCAAAAAGCCCGATGAGGACGCGTCCGCCCTCGTCTCCTGCCGATCGGTAGGACGCGGTCCAAAATTGCGACCAGCTCGGCGCTGCGCCGCATGATGACGCTTCTCAAAGGCGTTCGATAATCTGAATCGCCATGCGAACGGCAGCTGTTCTGTTCTCGACGCCCATCTTTTTGTAGATTTGCTCGAGGTGCTTGTCCACGGTTCTCGGGCTCAGTCCCAAAATTGCGGCGATATCCGCATTCGATTTTCCCCGCGACAGCCAGAGCAGCACTTCGGATTCGCGCGGCGTGACCGACAGAGCGCGCGACAGCGCGCCTTCCGCGCCGCTCTCATCGGCTTCCGTCAGGCAGAACAGCAGCTCGTCCCCGCTGACGAGGCCGAGATAGAGAATGCGGATTCTGACGCCGGCCCTGGTGGTGATGATCGCCTCCTTCTGCGCATTCGCGCGCCCATCGGGCATGAGCGCGCGCAATTGCGCGGCTCGGCGCGAGACCGTGACGTCGTCGTCTTCCATGTCGAGATCGAGCAGCGAGCGGGCTTTCGGCGTGCTCCAAATCACCGAGCCGCGTCGGTCCGTCGCCAAAAGATGACGGCCGGAGGCGTCCAGCGCAGATCGAGCGCGCAGGGCCATGCGGGACGTCGCCATATGCGCACTCAGCCGCACCAGCAATTGCTCGACGACGATCGGCTTGGTCACATAGTCGACGCCGCCGACGGTGAAACCTTGAACGACGTGATCGGTGTCGCTGAGCCCGGTCATAAAGATGACGGGCACGCCGGCGAGACGGTCGTCCCGCTTGAGACGGCGGCAGACTTCGAATCCATCCAGCCCCGGCATTACAGCATCGAGCAGGATAATGTCGGGCGTCAAGCGCTCCAAAATGGCGAGAGCCGACTCCCCACTTCGCGCGACGAGCGCCGTCGCGCCGCGATCCTCTATAGCCGTCGCAAGGAAGGCGAGCGCGCCGGGGTCATCGTCGATGATGAGGATCACACTAGACTTCATCTCTCGCTTCCATCTGATCTCGCTGATCCGAGCGCACTTGCGACCTCCGCGCGACGGTCACGAGCTCGTCGAATTTCATCTCGATCGACAGCCGGCTCAGCGTCTCGACGAGCGAGTCTTCCTCTGGAAACTCGGCTCGATACTTCTTCAGCAACGCAGTCACACCGCGCGCATGGCCGATCTCCGCGAGCGCGACGATATCATCGACCGGCAGCCGCCGTCGCGCCCCGGCGTCGCGGGCTTCCGCGTCAGGCCGCGACGCGCCGAATCGCCAGACGAGATCGCAGGTCGCGGCGATGAGGTCGAGCAGATCGCCGAGCTTGAAAGGCTTCACGAGATAGCCTTCGTATGTGCATCGATCGATGTCGACATCGAGCTCCTTTTCGGCGTCCGCCGAAAGCATGACGATCGCCACGTCTCGCCCTTTGCGACGCCTCACCGTCTGAGCGACCTCCCAACCCGATGGCCCGGGCATGTTGATGTCGAGCAGCACGAGCTGCGGAGCGACGCGCTCGACCAGATCGAGACAGGTCGTCCCGTCCCGCGCAGTAAAAACGACGAAGCCGAGCGGCGCGAGCAGGCGCGCGACCAGCTCCCGATGGCTCGCCTCGTCATCCGCGACGACCACAGTGACGCGTGCGCCGTCATAGCCGCTGATCTGCGAATAATCCGGCCGCGCCGAAATGATCGGCGGCGCCGATTGCGGGAGATAGAATTTGACCGAGAACAGGCTGCCGTGGCCGACGCTGCTGCGCAAAGAGATCGCGCCTCCGAGCACCTCGGTCATGAGCTTGGTGATGGTGAGGCCGAGCCCTGTTCCCGGCGCCCATTTTCGTCCGACGGATTCGAGTCTCTCGAACGGACGAAATATTCGCTCGTGCTGATCCGAAGCTATGCCGGGACCTGTATCCTCGACCTCGAATGTCGCCATGTCGCGGTCATAGACGATCGTGAATCGAACTTCGCCGACCTCGGTGAACTTCACAGCGTTCGACAGGAGATTGAGCAGAATCTGCCGAAGCCTCTTCTCGTCGATCCGCACCCATTTCGGCAACGAGCCTCGAACCTCGTAGCGAAACGCCACGCCCTTGGCCTCCGCCTGCAGCCGAAACATGTCGACGACCTGCCGCAGCACCGCCGGCAGACGCACATGGTCGCGATGCACCTCCATGCGGCCGGCCTCGATCTTGGCGATGTCGAGCAGTCCGTCCACGAGACTGGCCAGATGCTCCGCCGAACGACGAATCGTGCGCAGAGCGTTTGGGTCGGAGGGAACCGACGGCGTCCGTCGCTCGAGCAGCTGAACATAGCCGAGAATGGAATTGAGAGGCGTCCGGAACTCGTGGCTCAAGCCGACGACATAGCGGCTTTTGGCGATATTGGCGGCCTCCGCCGCCTCCTTCGCCTTCTGCAATGCGCGGTCGGTGTTCTTATGCGCCTCGATCTCCTGCATCAACAGCGTTGTCTGGCGCTGCGTCTCCTCTTGCGCCACCAACCGGCTCTCCTGCGCCAGCACGAAAAACCAGGAGATGATTCCCGAGATCAAGCTCAAGATCACGAAGGCCTTGAGCAGAGGCGGTCCGATGAGCGCGGGTGCGATGCGCGCATCCAGAACCGCCTGCCAATAGACGAGCCAGAGCGCGCCGCCCAGCAGACAAATGATGAGGACGAAGATGACGAGATAACGCCCGACATTCGAGCCGAGCATCTCCGCCGCACGCTCCGACAGCACACGCGCGAGCGAGCGTCGCAGCTGGTCCGCGAGCCGCGTCTCCGGCTTGCAGGCGTCGCCGCAGCGCGCGTCGAGCGTGCAGCATAGCGAGCAGATCGGGCCGGCATAGGCGGGACAGCTCGCCATGTCCTGCGGCTCGAACTCATGCTCGCAGATGCAGCATTTTTGCGCTTCCGCCGAGGCCGGCGTCCGCTCACGCCGGGCGATGTAGAATCGGCCTTTCGTCGCATAGGCGATGAGAGGCGTGGCGACGAGCGCCGCAGCGAGAGCGAGATAGCAGGACATGGCGCTCAACGTTTCGCCCAGCGCCCCGGCGTGCGCGGCGATCGACAAAACGCTGGCGAAAAGCGTCGCGCCGCAGCCGACCGGATTGATCTCATAGAGATAGGCGCGCTTGAACTCGATGCCCTTCGGGCTGAGGCCGAGAGGCTTGTTGATGGCGAGATCCGCGAACAGCGTGCCGATCCATGCGACCGCCACATGTGAATAGAAGCCGAGAATGCCTTCGATCGCACGATAGACGCCGAGCTCGATCAAGACGACCGCGATGACGATGTTGAACACCAGCCACACGACGCGGCCGGGATGGCTGTGCGTCAGCCGCGAGAAGAAGTTCGACCAGGCGATCGATCCCGCATAAGCGTTGGTCACATTGATCTTCAGCTGCGAGACAATGACGAAAGTGGTGGCGAGTCCGAGGCCGATCGTCTCGTCGCGCACCACATAGCCGAAGGCGACGACATACATTTGCGTCGGATCGCCGGCGTTCTCGGGCGGGACGCCGTGCTTGAAGGCGAGATAGGCCAGAAACGACCCGGCCAGCATTTTGGCCGCGCCGACGACGATCCAGCCGGGACCGGCGGCGATGAGCGACGCCCACCACCTCGCCCTTCCGACCGTCGCGGCTCCGGGGAGGAAACGCAGAAAATCCACCTGCTCTCCGATTTGAGCGGCGAGCGCGAAGACGACGCCGGACGCGGCTCCGAACAAAGTGAGATCGAGCTTCCCGTCGAGCGGCCCGATGCGGCCGGTGAATTTCGTCCAAGCGGATAGCGTCGCATGATCCTGCAGCGCGATCGCTGCGAAAGGCGCGACATGGAGCGCGATCCAAAGGGGCTGCGTCCACATCTGGAATCGGCTGATCGATGTGAACCCATGCGTGACGATCGGCAGCACGGCGAATGCACAGACGAGATAGCCGAGAGCATCCGGCACGCCGAGTCCCGCCTCCAGCGCCTTGGCCATGATCGCGGCCTCGATGGCGAAGAAGATGAAGGTGAAGCTCGCATAGATGATCGAGGTGATCGTCGATCCGAGATAGCCGAAGCCTGCGCCGCGGGTCAAAAGATCGATGTCCGCGCCATAGCGCGCGGCATAATAGGCGATCGGCACGCAGGTGACGAAGATGATCACGCTGACGACGATGATCGCCGCCGCGGCATTGGTGAATCCGCAAGTCAAAGTGATCGCGGCGCCGATGGCCTCGAGAGCCAGGAAGGACACTGACGCAATGGCGGTGTTGGCGACGCGAAACGGCGACCATCGGCGCGCGCGTTCGGCGGTGAAGCGCAGAGCGTAGTCCTCGAGGGTCTGATCGGCGACCCATTTATTGTATTCGCGTCGGACCCGAACGATCCGCTGCTGTGCCGTCATCTCCGATCGCCCCTGCGCCCCGCGCTTCGCCGGGCGCCGACGAAACTACGCCTCGCCACGACGAATCCACCGCCCGTATTTCGTTCGCGACGCCCGTTTCCGCGGCGCCGACGCGGACCCCACGCCCTGCGCCATTCGACCCGATCGCGAGGATAGCGGCGCGATATGCGTAGGCGAATACGCGAATCGACGTATGGCCGCGCGGCCCGGCGGAGAGCCAGTCTTTGCCGGAGGACGGGCTCGTCCCGACAGTGTGAGGGGAGACTTTATGACCACCAAATCCGGCGACGCGCGCAATCTATCCCGCCGTCAAATGCTTTCGGCGCTCGCGGCGACACCTGCGCTCGGCTTCATCGGACGGCCGGCTCTGGCGGCCTCCGCCGCCAACACGACTGGGCTGGCGGTGACGGATAGCGAGGTCACTGTCGGAATATTGCATTCCGTCACGGGAACCATGGCGATCAGCGAGACCGGCTCCGTCGAGGCGGAAAAGCTGGCCATCGAGCAGATCAACTCGATAGGCGGCGTGCTCGGCCGCAAAATCAAATTTGTGCAGGAGGACGGCGCCAGCGACTGGCCGACCTTCGCCGAAAAGGCCAAGAAGCTTTTGGTCAACGACAAATGCGCCGCCGTGTTCGGCTGCTGGACCTCCGCCTCGCGAAAGGCGGTCCTGCCGGTGTTCGAGCAGTACAACGGCATGCTCTATTGCCCGACCTTCTATGAGGGGCTCGAGCAGTCGAAGAACGTCATCTACACGGGTCAGGAGGCGACGCAGCAGATCATCGCCGGCTTGAACTGGGTGACCAAGCAGAAGGGCGCCAAGAGCTTCTACCTGCTCGGATCCGATTACATCTGGCCGCGCACCTCCAACAAGATCGCCCGCAAGCATATCGAGAACGTGCTGAAAACCAAGGTTGTCGGCGAGGAATATTTCCCGCTCGGGCACACACAGTTCAATTCGGTGATCAACAAGATCAAGCTGACCAAGCCCGATGTGATCTACGCCATCATCGTCGGCGGCTCCAATGTCGCCTTCTACAAGCAGCTCAAGGCGGCTGGCATTGATCTGTCGAAGCAGACCTTGCTCACGATCTCCGTGACCGAGGACGAGATCGACGGCATCGGCGGTGAGAATATCGCCGGCGCCTACGCCTGCATGAAATATTTTCAGTCCTTGGACAACGCCAATAACAAGGGCTTCGTCTCCGCCTTTCAGAAGAAATGGGGCGACAAAACCGTGATCGGCGACGTTACCCAGGCCGCCTATCTCGGTCCCTGGCTGTGGAAGCTCACCGTGGAGAAGGCCGGCTCGTTCGATATCGACAAGGTCGCCGCCGCTTCGCCCGGTGTCGAATTCAAAGGCGCGCCGGAAGGCTATGTGCGGATTCACGAGAACCATCATCTCTGGTCGAAGACGCGCGTTGGGCGCGCGCGCGCCGATGGACAATATGAGGTGATCTACGAAACCGCCGAGCTCGTTCAGCCGGATCCGTTCCCGAAAGGCTATCAATGAAGGATCGGCGGACCGGGCGACTGGTCCGCCGATTTACTTCGGCCGCCCCTTTTCCTCACGACATATGGAGGCTCGGATGCTCGGCGACTATTCGCTCAGTGATCTCGGCTCGATCTTCGTCATGCAAGGATTCGCCGGACTTATCCTGTTCTCGGTGTTTCTGCTCATGGCGCTCGGCCTCGCGATCATCTTCGGTCAGATGGGCGTGATCAACATGGCGCATGGCGAGTTCATGATCCTCGGCGCCTATATGACCTATCTCACCTCCAAGCTCTTCGAGACGTATCTTCCGGCGCTGTTTCCAGGCTATTTCTTCGTTGCGATGATCGTCGCCTTTCTCGCTGCGGCGCTGCTCGGCGCCATGGTCGAATGGGCGCTGATCAGCCGTCTCTATAAGCGCCCTCTCGATACGATGCTCGCGACCTGGGGCCTCAGCCTCATTCTCCAGCAGCTCTATCGCTCCATCTTCGGCGCGCGCGAGGTCGGCGTGGAGCTGCCGCCTTGGATGCTCGGGTCCTGGCAGATCACCTCCACCATAGAGGTGCCGATCAACGGTATGTTCGTGATGGCGCTGACAGCGGTCATCACCGCCGGAGTCGCTCTGCTGATCTACAAGTCTCGCCTCGGTCGCCAAGTGCGCGCGGTCGTCCAGAACAGAGTGATGGCGGGCGCTGTCGGAATCGACACGCAGAAAGTGGACCGCGCGACCTTCGCGCTCGGTTGCGGAATCGCGGGAATAGCAGGGTCGGCCTTCACCATGGTCGGATCGACAGGGCCGACCGCCGGCCAGCTCTACATCGTCGACTCCTTCCTCGTCGTTGTCTTCGGCGGAGCGCAGAGCCTCATCGGCACCATCGCATCCGCCTTCACGATCTCGCAGTCGCGATCGACGCTCGAATTCTTCACCTCCGGCTCCATGGCGCAGGTCGCGACGCTGATCGGCGTCGTCGTCATTCTGATGCTGCGTCCGCAGGGCCTGTTCGCAACCAAGGTGCGGCGATGAAACTCCGTGGAGACAATGCGCTTTTCCGCCGGTCCGAGCTCTTGGGCCTCCTCGCTTTCGCGACGCTCATCCTCGTCATGCTGCCGGCTGCTCTCGACATCTTCCGGCTCAATCTCGTCGGAAAATATCTCACCTACGCCTTCGTGACGATCGGCCTCGTCGTATGCTGGGGCTATGCCGGAATTCTGAGCCTCGGCCAGGGAATTTTCTTCGGTCTCGGCGGCTATTGCATGGCCATGTTCCTGAAGCTCGAAGCGTCGAGCGTCGAGAACACGAAAATCCAATCGACGCCCGGCATTCCCGACTTCATGGACTGGAATCAGCTCACCGCGCTGCCGTGGTTCTGGAAGCCGTTCGAGAATCTCGGCGTCACGCTCGCGGCGGTGGTGCTGGTTCCGACGCTGTTCGCCTTCATCATCGGCGCGGCGATGTTCAAGCGACGTGTCGGCGGCGTCTACTTCGCGATCATCACTCAGGCGGTGGCGCTGATCCTCACAATATTGATCGTCGGCCAGCAGGGCTACACCGGCGGCATCAATGGCATCACCGATCTGCGCACGCTCAAAGGCTGGGACATTCGCTCGGATGGCGCCAAGCTCACGCTCTATTATATCGAATGCGGGCTGCTGCTCGCCGCCATCGTCGCAACGCAGCTCGTCACGCGATCGAAGCTCGGCCGCATTCTCGTCGCCATGCGCGACAAGGAGGACCGCGTGCGTTTTTCCGGCTACTCCGTCTCGAGCTTCAAAATATTCGCCTTCTGCTTCGCGGCGGCGCTCGCGGCGCTCGGCGGCGCCATGTTCACATTGCAGGTCGGGTTCATGTCGCCGTCCTTCGTCGGAATTGTTCCGTCGATCGAAATGGTGATCTACACGGCGGTCGGCGGACGCTCATCGATCCTCGGCTCCGTATGCGGGGCGCTGCTGGTCAATTTTGCCAAGACGCGACTGTCCGAAAGCTTTCCCGAACTTTGGCTGTTCGGACTGGGAGCGCTGTTCGTCGTCGTGGTGCTGTCGTTCCCGGAGGGCCTTGCGGGAGTCTATCGCAGCTCCGCGCCGCGCCTCGCGAGAAGCTTCGTCGCGAAGCTGCGGGCTCTCTGGCGCACGCCGATGACGCGCTCTCTCGATCATGAACTCGCGGAGTGACGCCATTGTCGACACATCAGGATTTCCTTCTCTCGGTCGAAGCATTGTCGGTCTCCTTCGATGGCTTCAAGGCCGTGGACGACGTGTCGCTCTATGTCGAGCCGAACGAGATTCGCGTCATCATCGGCCCGAACGGCGCTGGCAAGACGACGGTGCTCGATCTCATCTGCGGCAAGACGCGCGCCACCTCCGGGTCGATTCGCTTTCGCGACAAGGAGCTCACTCGCATGAGCGAGAACGGCATCGTCGAGGCGGGGGTCGGACGCAAATTCCAGAACCCGTCCATCTATGACGATCTCACCGTGTTCGAAAATCTGGAGATTTCCTATCCGCGCGGCCGTTCCGTGCTCGGCGCGCTGCTGTTTCGTCGCGATCGGGCGGTTCGCGAGCGCATAGAGGAGATCGCCGAGACGATCTATCTCGCCGATCAATTGGCCGAGCGCGCCGAATATCTCAGCCATGGGCAGAAGCAGTGGCTGGAAATCGGCATGCTGCTGATTCAGGACCCCGAGCTCTTGATGCTCGACGAGCCGGTCGCAGGAATGAGCGTCTCCGAACGGCGCAACACGGCGGAGCTCTTGAACAAGATCATCGTCGGCCGATCAGTGCTCGTCATCGAGCACGACATGAAGTTCGTCGAGGACATCGCACATCGCGTCACCGTTCTGCACCAGGGAAAGGTGCTGTCGGAAGGCTCGATGGAGCATGTGAAGACAGACCCGAAGGTCGTCGAAGTCTATCTCGGACATTGAGGAGCGCCATGCTGGCCATCGAAGGATTGCGGGTCGCCTATGGCGAGAGCGAGGTCATTCACGGCCTCGAGGCGGAGGTCGCGCCGAATGAGATCGTCGCGTTCATGGGACGCAACGGCATGGGCAAGACGACGCTCATGAAGGCGCTGATGGGCATTGCGCGCACGACCGCCGGCGCCGTGCGAATCTCCGATCGCGACATCACTGCGCTGAAGAGTCACCAGCGCGTCGCCGCCGGCCTCGCCTATGTGCCGCAGGGCCGGATGATTTTTCCGGCGATGACGGTCGAAGAGAACATCGAGACCGGATTGACGGTCACGGGCGAGCGCGAGGTTCCCAAAGACATATACGAGCTGTTTCCCGTGCTGCTGGATATGAGACGGCGCAAGGCCGGCAATCTTTCCGGCGGCCAGCAGCAGCAGCTCGCTATCGCGCGCGCGCTCGCCTCGCGACCCAAAGTGCTGCTGCTCGACGAGCCGACGGAAGGCATACAGCCTTCGATCATTCGCGAGATGGCGCGAATGCTGAAGAAGATCCGCGATACGCGCGGATTGTCGATCGTCGTCTCCGAGCAGGTCCTGTCCTTCGCGCTCGACATCGCCGATCGCGTGCTGGTGCTCGAGAACGGCGAGATCGTCCATTCCGAGAGCCGGGCGACGATCGACGAGACGAAGGTCGCAAACTTTCTGTCGGTCTGACCGGCTAACCACGAAGGGAGAGAACAATGGCCGAAACATTGATCAAGGTCGATCTGACCCAATCCGCATTCGAAAACGATATGGTGCACAATCGCTGGCACCCGGACATACCGATCGTCGCCTGGGTGAAGCCGGGCGACGACTTCATCATCGAGACCTATGACTGGACCGGCGGCTTCATCAAGAACAACGACGACGCCTCGGACGTGCGCGACATCGATCTATCGATCGTGCATTTCCTGTCGGGACCGATCGGCGTCAAAGGCGCGGAGCCCGGCGATCTCCTCGTCGTCGATCTGCTCGACATCGGCGCGAAGCCGGAGAGTCAATGGGGCTTCAACGGCTTCTTCTCCAAGCAGAACGGCGGCGGCTTTCTGACAGATCAGTTTCCGCTCGCACAGAAATCGATCTGGGATTTCGAGGGACTGTTCACCAAATCCCGTCACGTGCCGGGCGTGCGCTACGCCGGCCTCATCCATCCCGGCCTGATCGGCTGCTTGCCCGACCCTAAGCTGCTGGAGACATGGAACACGCGCGAGGAAGCGCTGATTGCGACCAATCCGACGCGCATTCCCGGGCTCGCCAATCCGCCTTTCGCGCCGACGGCGCATCTCGGCCGCCTCGAAGGCGAGGCCAAGGCGAGGGCCGCGGCGACGGCCGCGCGTACCGTGCCGCCGCGCGAGCACGGCGGCAATTGCGACATCAAGGATCTCTCGCGCGGCTCGAAAATTTACTTTCCCGTCTATGTGCCGGGCGGTGGATTGTCGATGGGCGATCTGCACTTCAGCCAGGGTGACGGCGAGATCACTTTCTGTGGCGCTATCGAGATGGCCGGCTGGCTGCATTTGAAGGTCGACGTCATCAAGGACGGAATGTCGAAATACGGAATCAAAAATCCGATCTTCAAGCCGAGCCCGATTACCCCGACCTACAATGATTATCTGATCTTCGAAGGCATTTCTGTCGACGAGCACGGCGGCCAACACTATCTGGATGTGACGGTCGCCTATCGCCAGGCCTGTCTGAACGCGATCGAATATTTGAAGAAGTTCGGCTATTCGGGCGCGCAAGCCTATTCGATCCTGGGCACGGCTCCGGTACAGGGGCATGTCTCGGGCGTCGTCGACGTGCCGAACGCCTGCGCGACCCTGTGGCTGCCGACCCAAATCTTCGACTTCGATATCTCGCCGTCGGCGGCGGGTCCGATCAAATATCTCGACGGCTCGGTCCAGATGCCGATCGTTCCCGACAAATGAGGCGGTCATGCCGATCTATGAATATCTCTGCGACGCCTGTGGACCGTTCACGACAATGCGCCCGATGGCGGATTATCTCGAGCCTTGCGACTGTCCCGATTGCGGCGCCTCGGCACCGCGTGTCGTGCTGACGGCGCCGCGCACGTCGCTGATGAGCTCGGCGAGCCGAGGCGCGTTCGAGGCGAATGAGCGGAGCCGCTATGCGCCACGGCGGTCATCGTCGCACGGAGCCGGCTGCGCCTGTTGCGGCGGGGCGTCGAAAACCTCTGGGGAGGGGGCCAAGTCTTTCCCTTCTGCGAGGCCCTGGATGATCAGCCATTAATCACGAGACTTTTTCGTAAACGAGCTGGCGCGGTCGCTCGGCGAAGCCGTGGCGACAACGCCGGCTTTCGGCGATGTCACGTCAAATGGATGCGGGCGGGCGTGAGGCCGAGGCGCTTTGTCGCAAATTTTGTTTTTTGGACGCGGGCGTGTGAGAGTGACGCGGCTCACTCCGCGAGCGCATAGAACTGCTGGGCTGGAAGCAATTCGCCCCTGGTCTGCAACTGACCTGCCCCTGAAAAACTCCACCAGCATCGATTAGAGTCCGGCCGATTGCAGGACGGACACGATGAAGAAGAAACGGTTCACGGAAGAGGAGATCATCGGGATTTTGCGGGAGCAGGAAGCCGGCGCGAAGGCGGCGGACCTCGCGCGCAAATACGCGGTTTCGGAGACGACGCTCTACAATTGG
>NZ_SOEJ01000009.1:0-173535 GCF_004366495.1 Methylosinus sp. sav-2 | reverse complement strand
ACGGCCTGCTCGTCGTGCTGTAGGACCAGAGCCAAAATCTCGACCATCTCACGGTCGCCGCCCGGCTTCTCGAGCATGCGCTGTTGCAGCGTCCGTAAGGCGACCGGCAGTTCGGCGAAGGGCGCGCCGTTGCGCAGCGCGCCCGGCTTGCGCTGGATGACGGAGAGATAATGCCGCCAGTCGTAGACCGTCACGCTCTTGTCGTTATGCGACCGGGCGAAGATGCGGGAGTGCTCGCACACGATCTGCCCCTCGGCGGCGACGACGACGCGCTCAGGGTAGACCCGCACGCTGACGGGGCGATTGGCGAAGGAGGCCGGCACGCTGTAGCGATTGCGGTCCAGATGGATCAGGCATGTCGGCGTGACCCGCTTGGTGTGTTCGACGAAGCCGTCGAATGGCCGCGGAGGCTGCATCAGTTGCGGAACCTCCTCGCGCCAAGCCTCCGCGGGATTTGGCCTCCGCGATCGTCCCCGGCTGCGCGCTGTGCCCAATCTCGGCCCACAGCTCGCGGCATCGCGCCTCCAGCCAGTCGTTGAGCGCCGCCAGCGACGGAAAGCTCGGGATCGGCTGCCAGAGGCGATGACGAGCATCCTGAACGTTCTTCTCGATTTGCCCCTTTTCCCAGCCAGAGGCCGGATTGCAGAATGCGGCCTCGAACAGGAAGTGGCTGACCATCGCGGCGAAGCGGGCGTTGACCTGGCGTTCTTTGCCGCGCCCGACCTTGTCGATCGCCGCGCGCATGTTGTCGTAGACGCCTCGCCGGGGCGCGCCGCCCAGCACGCGGAAGGCGTGATTGTGGGCGTCGAAGAGCATCTCATGCGTCTGTTGCGGGTAGGCGCGGAGGAAGAATGCGCGGCTGTAGGAGAGCTTGAACTGGGCGACCTGCAACTTCGTCCGTTCGCCCGCGATGATCGCCCAATCCTCCGACCAGTCGAACTGGAACGCCTCGCCGGGCAGAAACGTCAGCGGCACGAACGCGCCGCGCACGCAGGTCTGCTGCTCCCGATGCCGCGCCGCCTTCCACTCGTGCGCGAAGGCCGCCACGCGATTGTAGGAGCCGTCGTAGCCGAGGGCGACCAAATCCGCGTGCAACTGCTTGACCGTCCGCTTCTGCTTGCGAGATTTTGCGGCCTCCTGACGCAGCATGTGCGCCAGCTTATCGGCGAACGGGTCGAGCCGGCTCGGTCGATCGGGCGTGGCGAACAGCGGCTCCACGCTGTCCGAACGCAGGTATTTGCGCACCGTATTGCGCGACAGCCCCGTGCGTCGCGCAATCTCCCGGATCGAGAACTCCTGCCGATATCGCCAGCGTCGGATGACGCTCAATAACTCCATGTCGATCACTCCAAGGTCCCCCGCGACGCTCGAGGGGGAAAGGTTCGAACAGGGGTCAGTTCTCGGTGGAAAAACTCGTGCTGCCTGGGTCAGCTCTCAGTGGAAATCAACACTATCGCCTCATCAAGGAGCTGTGGGCCTTCCGCGAGAACCGCATCGCCGTGCGTTTCGCTTATGAATGGCGCGACGACAGCGGCGCCTGGTTCCGTTCCTATGGCAATGAGAATTGGGAGTTCGACGAGCATGGCCTCATGCGCTTGCGCATCGCCTCGATCAACGATCTCGCGATCGCCGAGGCAGATCGCAAGTTCCATTGGCCGCTCGGCCGGCGACCGGACGAGCATCCGGGTCTGACCGACCTCGGTCTTTGATCGGCGCCACGCGAGCGCGTTCATTGCGCTCGCGTGGCGATGATCCTCTTCTCGCGCCTCGGGAGGAAATCGACATGACCTATTCCAGCGACATCGCCTTCACGCCCACTATCAAATCTATCCAGACGCGTGAGGGCTCGCGCCGCGCCTATGCGCGCATGGAGGAGGAACATTCGTGGCGAACGAGCCTGACGCCGGATATAGTGGCGTTCATCGCACAGCAGACGAGCGTCTTTCTCGCGACGGCGAATAGGGAGATGCAGCCCTATATTCAGCACCGCGGCGGCCCCGCCGGTTTTCTGAAGACGCTCGATGAGACGACCATCGGCTTCGCTGATTTCTCGGGAAATCGCCAATATGTGACGATCGGCAATCTCGCCGACAATCCGAAAGCCTATCTCTTTCTGATCGACTATTCGCGCCGCCGTCGCGTGAAGATCTGGGGAACGGCGCGCGTGATGGAAGACGACGCCGAGCTGATCGCGCGGCTCACGCCGGCGGATTATGCGGCGCGTGTCGAACGCGCGATCCTTTTTTCTGTCCTCGCCTTGGACGTGAATTGCCCCAGCCACATTCCGCAACGCTTCGAGGCGTCCGATGTCGCCGCTGCGCTCGCGGAGCGAGACGCGCGCATCGCCGCGCTCGAAGCGCAAGTGCAGGAGCTGCGCGCGAGCGCAGGGCAGGGCGCCGTCATAGCGATTTGATCTCGCCGCCATCCATCCGCAGGGTCACGCCCGTCATCCAACGCGCCGCCGGCGACACGGCGACGGCGATCAGCTCGGCGATGTCTTCCGGCGTTCCGTAGCGCGCGATCCTGGTCTCCGCAGCAAAGGCGTCGATCGCAGCGTCGAGCGATAGGCCTTTCGCCTCGCCGTAGCGCGCGAGCATGGCGCGACGGCGGTCGGTCATCACCGGGCCGGGCAGCACGGCGTTCACCTGCACGCCATCCCCGACGCCGCGCTCGGCGAAATCGTTCCCACTGCGGCGAGCGACGCCTTCGGCGTCAACGCCGAACTCTCCGACATGAAAACCACCGAGCCGCTGCTTCGCATGGACGGGAGGGGCATGGCGGTCGCGATAGTGGCCGCCGACACGGCCGCGAGCGTGAGGAGGGGATTGGAGGCGAGGAACATGGGATCTCCTGTAACCGATGTAATGTGCATATAACGGTTATGCAGGCTTGCCGGTTGCGCATGGGGAGAGGGCGAGGCGACAACGATCGAGGCGAGCGAGTGGCGAGATGGCATGCCCTCCTTCGGAGGCGCGCTGTGGATCGACTTTCTCAACACGACGCCGGTGATGAACGGCGAGGCGATCGATTTTCTCTCTAACGCCGAGGGGCTGGCGAAATGGGCGCGCGCGGCGGGGATCGATGGTTCGAGCAAGCCACGAAAGTGGAGCTTAAGTCGGCGTGGGAAACGCGCGCGGCGCTCCGCGAGCTCTTCGACAAGATCTCCGCAGGAGAGGCGATCTCCGCCCGGCGCCTCGAGCCGATCGATCGTCTGCTCGGCTCGGTCGCGATTCGCGAGCGATTGATTCTACGCGACGGTCATGTGGCGCTCGCCGAGGAAGCGCGTATCGAGAAGGATGTGGTGGCGACGACGGTCGCGCGCGATTTCGCGCAATTCGTTTGCGAGGCGGAGCCCGCTCGAATGAAGCGTTGCGCCAATCCCGCCTGCTCGATGGTGTTCTACGATCGCGGGCGGAACAATATTCGCCGCTGGTGCACGATGGCGATCTGCGGAAATCGTGACAAGGTCGCGCAGTATCGCGCGCACAAGGCGCGAGAGAAATAAGCCGCGAGTCGTCATCATTCATGGCAATCGGGCGCTGCCGTTCGATCGGCGGCGTTCCAGCAATCGCGATTTCGAGCACAGAATTGAGCATCGAAAGGTAACATGCTCGTCTATGGCGTTTCGAGCAGCGTCCAGTTTTGATAGGCTATAATGTAGGTTAGTTTCTCATCGTGAAACGATCATCGCTGGATGGCTCGATCGTCGCCTTCGGCAGTCAGATGGAATACCGAACCCACGCCTTCGTCATTCCCGAAAAAGCCTCGATAAGTCCACGATTTAGGCGAATTGCCTCGATTATCGGCTTGCGGAAGCGCGTCTGCTGTCACTACGTATATTGCAAATATATCGCGTGCTCGGCGGGGCTGCTTCTGCTCGTCGTGGCGCAACCGTTTTGTGCGGAACACAAGCAAGGGGTGCAATGACAATGAGCAGCGCTGCGACGCGGCATTCACGTGATGCGGTTTACTCCACCAGTTCCGCGCTCGCTCTGTCGGTCGTCCTGACTGTCGCCGCATCGGCTCAGGAGGCTTTGCCGGCGATCGAGATCGGCGGGACATCGGCCGGCTCCAACGCCGCCGCCTCGGGAGCTCCGCTGGCGCCGCAACTCGCCCGGCCGGATCTCCAGCCCGACAATGTCGCCAATGCCGCGCGCGTCGCCACCAGCAGCCGCTCCCATACGCAGACATTCACGCGGCAGGACATACAGGAGCTGAACCCGCAGGACGTGTTCGGCCTGCTGCGCAATGCGACCAGCATCCTCGTCACCTATCAGGGTCGCAAATTCCCGAACAATCTGAAATTCCGCGGCGACGGCAATTTCGGCTTCATCGTCGACGGCGCCTATGTGAGCGCGCAGACCGCGGGCCTGATGATGCAGTCGCTGCCCGTTTCAGCGCTCGATCAGGTCGATGTCGTGCGCGACGCTTCGGCGCTGACGCTCGGCCCGCTCGTCGACTTCGGCTCCTCCTCCGGCGCGTTGAACAGCGGCTTCGTCGTCGTGCGCACGCATACGCCGCAAGAGAATGAAATGGAGCTGCGCACAGCGGCGCAGAGCTATGGCGGCGTGCTCGGCAGCGCCTATGGCGGCTATGTCTTCGGGAAGAAGCCGGGCGAGATTCCGGCCTTTATCTCGGGTTTCATTAAGAAGAGCTCCGACGACGGGCCGGCGAACGGCTCCAATTGGAACGACACGGTCGCCGGTCTGCTCAAAGGCGGATTCACCGTCGGTCCGCTCGACACCAGCTTCACCCTGTTTCAGTCGAGCACGCGCTACGGCTTTCAGCAGGGAACCTTCGGGGAGCAAACGGCGAGCACGCTCGCGCAGAAGTGGGGCTATTCGCCGATCGAATCGACATTCCTCTCCTGGAATTCGACGTTCCGCTGGGACGAGCACAATGTCAGCCTGCTCACGCTCGCCTATACGCGGACGGAGGACAACAACGTCCTCGCCTCCTTCAATAGTCCGAATCTGACGGTGGCCAATGAGCAGGGCTACACCGGCCAGATCAATGCGCGGCACAGCTTCACCTATGACGGCACATTGGCGCAGCTCGGCCTGCAATATGTGAATTGGGCGAGCCCCAGCGGACAGACCAATTACGCCAATTATGCGCGCAAGGAGGATACGCTCAGTGGCTATGGCAATTTCGAGCAGAAGCTGCTCTCCGATCGCCTGATCTTCGACGCGAGCTTCCGCCTGGACAATCACTTCGATTACATCGGAGTCGATACGGCCGGAACGACGAAATATTTCTACAATCGCGGCTTCCCGCTCGCAGTGAATTATGCGGGTGGCGCCACGGTGAAGCCCCTGCAAGGATGGGGGATCGGCGAGTTGGGCGCCTCCCTCGGCGATTTCAATCCGCTCGCGGGCCTCGCGAATGTGGCCTTCAGCGGCCGCTATTCGCACACTGAGCAGAGCGACATGTCCGGCGTCATCGCGGACGCCAACGTCACTCTGCTGCCGGAGAAGCAGGACAAATACGAGGCGGGAGTCAAAATCCCGGTCTTCCGCTGGTTCACGCCGGAAGTGACCTATTTCGACACCGAGATTCAGAACAATAAGCAGCCCTCGCGCACCGTCACGGTGAACAACAACAACGTCACTTACTGGACTCAGGGCAACACGTCGCGCAAGGGAATAGAGGCTGTCGCGACCGGCGTGCTGCAGGACGAACTGCTCGGCAAGACGACCTATCGCGGCAGCTACACGCGGCTGACCGAGGTCTACAGCAATTCGCTGGGAACCTATGACTGGCTGAACCCCTATCGCTTCCAGACGCCGAGGACGCAGATCAACTTCGCGCTCACCCATGCCTGGGATAGGTTCACCGGCACGGTCGCGCTCAATCATGTCTCCATGTACTGGTCCAATGGCTTCGCCGTCGACAACGCCTATCACCAGGTCGGCAACTACACGACGCTCGACGCGAACATCGCCTATAATTTCCAGCTCATGGATTGGGACGCGCGGCTCACCTTCTACGGCCGCAACATCACCAATAAGCGCTATGAGACGATCTACACCTACAAGGCCTGGGGCGCCGTCTGGGGCTCGGAGCTCAAGCTCTCCTGGGGCGAGCATTCCTCGCCCGCGCCGCTTCCGGGCATGGCGTGGCTGGCGACGGCCGACGACTCGCCGTCGCCCTGGAGCGGGCTCTACGCCGGTCTCAACGCCGGCGGCGTCTTCGGCGACGGCCATGGAGTCAACACGGTTCCCGGCACCTCCACCATTCTCGGCGACGGCGGCGACGACAAGGGCGCGGTCGGTCGCCCGGCGACCTTCTTCGGCCGCACGAGCGCCTCGAGCGCGGCGAGCACGATCCCGATGGGAATCGGCGGTGGAATCGGCGGCGCGCAGCTCGGCTATAATTGGCGTTTGCGTCCCGATGTGATCGGCGGTTTCGAGGCCGATCTGCAGGGAGTGGCGGGGGCGAGCGCATCGGGCTCCGCGTTGCGCTCGGCGACCGAGCCGGTCACGGGCGCGAATGTCGTGACGGCGACCAAGGCGACGAAGAGCCTCTCCTATCTCGGCACGGCGCGCGGACGCATCGGCTATCTCGTGACGCCGACGCTGCTGCCCTATCTCACCGCCGGTCTCGCCTATGGCGAAGGCGGTTTCTCGACCTCCTTGACGCAGGTCTCCACCTCGGCGTCCTTCGCGCCGAATAGCGGAACCATCGGCTCCTCGTCGATCCGCATCGGGTGGAGCGCGGGCGCGGGCGGCGAATGGATGTTCCGTCAGAATTGGAGCGCCAAGCTGGAATATCTCCGCTATGACCTCGGCAATCAGGGCGCTTACGGCGATATGGCGGGCTACAACCTCACCGCGGCCGGCAATCCCGGGCTCTATGCGTCGGCGGTGATTTCCTCGACGCGCCTCGCGGGCCATATCGTGCGCGCCGGCGTCAACTATCATTTCGAATAGAGGCCTTGCGACGCCGGAGCAGGCGATTCGCGAGCATTGGGAGAAGGCCGGCCTTCGCGTCAGCTCTCTCTTTTGCGTTCGGGCCTGAGCCGTCTCACTCGGCTTTCGCTGCTCGGAGCGGGTCGCCGAAAGGCGCAATCGGCTATTGCAAGAAATTTCCGCAAATTACCAAAAAAGATGCAACCTGTGCGAGAAACTGACAATATCGCCCCGGCTGGCCGTTTCGATCGAGCTTTGCATTCTGTCGTCGCGGCGATTATTTCCTCATTACTTTAGACTTACGTCGGTCGCCCAGCGCAGAGACACGTTATAGTGGCTGGCTGAAAATCAGGCGCCGGCCTCCGACGCCTTTGACTGCGCCCGAATTTTCCCGTTGACGCGATCTCGGTGGATTCGCAATGTATTGAATATAGATATCGCGGCGACGAGGCGGGCTCATCATGGGCTGGCGAATGTCGAGAGCGACGCGCATCGGGCTCTCGACATTCGTCGTCGATCGCCGCTGCTGGAGAATTGCGCAATGCAAATGGAATGGTTGTCGACGGCGATCGATTTCGGCGTCATCGGGCTGCTGGCCGCGCTCAGCGTCATCGTCGTCGCTGTGGCGCTGGAACGGCATTTCTTCTACCGGGCGATCGACATTACGACTTTTACCAGCATCAAGGCGCTGGAACTCGAGCTGAGCAAGCGGCTCATCGTCATCGCATCCGTCGCCTCCAATGCGCCTTATATCGGCCTGCTCGGCACCGTGCTCGGCATCATGCTGACCTTCTATAATTTGGGTCTCGACGCTTCGGCGGACGCCAGCAAGATCATGGCCGGCCTCGCGCTCGCCCTCAAGGCGACGGCGGTCGGGCTCGTCGTCGCGCTATTGTCGGTGGTGTCCTACAACGTCCTTTTGCGCAAGACGAAGGTGCTGCTGCTGAAGTGGGAGATCGCCAATGGATGAGAAGCCTTTCGAGACGCTCAACGTCATTCCTCTCGTCGATGTCATGCTGGTGCTTCTCACAATGGTGCTGACGACGGCGAATTTCATCGCGACAGGCCGCATACCGGTCGCCTTGCCGCAAGCTGCGCAGACGCAGGTCGACCGCCAGAAGGACAAGACGATCGAGATCGCCGCCGATGGAAGCGTCTATTTCGACGGCCATGTCGCGACCAAGGATGAGTTGCGGAGCCGGCTCACAGGGTTGCCGCCGGAAACGGGCTTCCTCATTCGCGCCGATCGCGCTGTGGCCTTGCAGAGCTTCATCGACGTCGCCGAGCTGCTCAAGCGCATGAGCTTCACCAAAGTCGCCGTGCAGACCAAGAACAGTCCGAAGTGAGAGGCGTCGAAATGGCTTTCCTGGCGGCGTCCGCGCCCACGAAAATTGCGAGACCGGCGAGCCGCTTCTCGCTCTATCACGGTCTCGCGCTCTCCTTGGCGCTGCACGCCCTGCTATGCGCGCCTTACGTCCTGCATCGTCTCTACACGACGGAAGAGGAGGCTTCGGTTCTCGTCTTCGAGCTCGATGGTCTCGTCGATGATGAGCAGACCGATGAGAAGCTGCAGCAGGATAATGCCGGCGAGACACACCAGACCGCGACGCAGGCGACCGTGGCGAAGCCTGTCGAGCAGCGCGAGCAGGCGGATGAAGGCGAGGCCAATGCAGCCGCTGTCGCCGCGGCGGCCGCTTCGCAGTCGAAGCCCGATCCGGCCGGTTCCGCCAATGTGGCCGGCGCGCAGGAGCAGCAGGTCGCGCGCACCATCTCTCGCCGCGCGGAAACCGAGGAGGACCGCATTCGCGTCTATATACGGCAATTGTCGAAGCGCATTCACACGCGGCTCGTCTATCCGGAGGAGGGGCGTCGCGCTGGGCTGCGAGGCGTCGCAAAAGTCTCCTTCGGCATTCTCGCGAGCGGACAAATCCGCGAAGAAACGCTCAAGATCGTTGCGACGAGCGGTCAGGAGCGTCTCGACGTCAGCGCGTTGAAGACGGTGCGGTCGAGCATGCCCTTCGGACCTCCGCCGCGGGAGATGAATGTGGCGATCGACGTTGTGTTCGGCCCTTCACGCTGATCGTGAATTCGGGGACGAATTTTTGGCGGAGCTCGGAAAACATCGCTCGCTCGCCGCTGGCGGTCGGGCGATGTTTCCCGCATTTGCGGCGCTCGCCGTCTATGCCGATAGGGCCTCTCTATTCGGCGTCTGCTCGGACTCGTCGGCGATGGCGGGAGCAGCCACGTCGGCGGCGGCAATTTCGGCGGCAGCCATGTCGAGACGCGGGCTGAAGAGCGAGGTGATCTTCTTGGCGATGATCGACCAGTCGAATTGCTCCTTGGCGATGGCGCGCGCCTTGGCGCGGATCGCCTCGCCGCGCTCGGTTTCCCAAACGCGCTCCCGCAGCAAGCTCTGCAGCTCGCTCGCATTCTGAGCCGCTACATGCCATCCGTCCGCGGAGACTCCGCGCGCGCCGAAGTCATTGGCGACGATCAGACATCCGGCGGCCATATAGTCGAAGAGCTTCAAATTGGTCCCGCCGCCGGAAAACAGCAGCTGCAGAGCGATGTCCGCCGAGCTCAAGAGCGCGATCTTGAGATCTTCCTCGACGTAATCGAACCAGAGTTCGTCGAAGGGCACATCGGGCCAGCCGGTGCGGTCGGCCTGCGCGATCGAGCCGATCAAGGCGACCGCGCCGTCGAATCCGGCCTCCGCCAGCAGCTGCCGCGCCTTGAAATAGGATTCGACATTCGGCCCATAGCCGCTGCCCAAAAAGACGGCCAGCGTCTTGTCGCCGATCTGCAGCTTGCTGCGAAGCTCGTCGCGGCTCGCCTTGTCCCAGATCGGATATTGCGAGCAATCGACGCCATTGGGCGCGACAGTGATGTTGCTTCTCGGCACGTCGTATAATTGCGCCATGCGGTCGGCGTCATGGGCGCTCACTGTCGTCACGAAATTCGCCTCGCGACAGGCCATTCTCTCGCCGTGGTACACAGTATCCACGAAGGAATCGAGCTGCGCTGCGCCCAGGCCGCCGCGGAAATGCTGCTCCTTTATGTCATATTCGACATTGTGCGCCTCATATATCTTGATGGCGTTCCGCTTGGCGAAGCCGAAGCCCAGAAGCGCGAGATAGGGATGCGAGGCGATGACGACATCCGCCGCGCCGATGATCTGCCGCGCATCGCGCACGAACTCGTCCGAGAAATGATATTCCCTGATGCAGAGAACATCATGCGCGAGGCGCCGCGTCTTTTCCATTATGTGCCAGACGTGATGCTGGTCGCCGGGCGCCGCGGGGAAGACGATCACGTCGAAACGATCGGCGAGCTTATAGCGCCTGATGTGATCGGTCTGCTTAAAATCATAGGCGATGAGCGTTACGTCATGCTCTTTGGCGATGTTCTTGTAGACCGAGACGTAACGCGTCTGCCCGCCGTCGCGGACCGGGGTGATGTCGAATGTGGAAAGGACAACGATCTTCATCGGCGCGTTCCTCTCAAGACATCGACGATTGTTCCGGCGACGCGATCCCAGTCGAAGCGCGACGCGGCTTCCTTCGCCTTGGAGGCGAGGCGCGAGCGCAGCTCGGAATTGAGCGAGAGCTCGCTCAGCCCTTGAGCGATCGAGCTCACCGACAAAGGATCCACGAGAACGGCCGCGTTCTTCGCTATGTCCTGCATGCTGGTTTCCTGTGAGGTCAAGACCGGGACGCCGCAGGCCATGGCCTCCAGCACCGGCATGCCGAATCCTTCATAGACGCTGGGATAGGCGACGAACATCGCGCCCGAGTAGAGCGCCGACAAATCCTCATTGTCGACGCCGCTCAGCACTTTCACATGCTCGGAGAGTCCGCTGTTGGCGATCAGCCTCACCAATTCGTCATATCCCCAGCCATGGGAGCCGACGATGGCCAGCTGCGGCGGATGCTCGGTGCCGCGGCGAAATTCGTCATAGGCCTGAACCAGACGAACATGATTCTTGCGCGGCTCCAGCGTCCCGACATTGAGAATATAGTCTCGACGAAGGCCGAATTTGGCGATCGCGGCGTCGACCACGGGAGCAGGGCGCGGCCCGATCGCGCCGGGTCCGATCCATGAGGTCGTCAGACGCTCGGGAGAGACGCCGACATTTTCGATAATGTCCTTGCGGGTCGTCTCGGAGTTGCAGAAAATATGATCGGCGCGCTTGAACACATCGATGACATTGGCGAAATTTTCGATCGCGTCCTTGCCGAAGAAGTTCGGAAACAGGATCGGGATCACGTCATGCGCCCAGCTCGCGAGAGCGAGGCCGGGGATGGCGATCGGAATGAAATGATTCGCGAAATAGACGGTCGCGCCCATTTCACGCAGCTCACGGCCCAGCTCCTGCAAATTGAAGGCGCGCCGCTGCTCGATCGCAGCTTGCACGACCCCATTGTAGCGACGATCGAAACGGCCGTCCGCGAGGCTATAGACGACCTTGTGCCTGATGTGCACTCCGATGCGCGCTCTTTCGACGCGCGGGAAAAATTCGAGCGGGATTTCGGCGGCGCCGTTCGTCCAGCGCCAAGCGCTCTCCGGATCGTGATAGCCATTGGCGAGGCGGGCGTCGTCGAAGGAGAATTCCTGCGAGCCCTTCTCCGATTCGATGACGATCTTGCTGACAGCGACCCCGAGGCTGCGGCTGTCCGGCGAGTTCATCGTGTCGCAAGGACGGGCCGCTCGGCTGCGCAGAAACACCGCATGCCGGGGCGTCGGGCCTTCATAATGATACCACATGCCGTCCGGCGTCGCGGTCTGCGTCGTCGGCATGATCCGGCCGTCGACCTCGAAGCGCGCGCGCTCCCGATTGGTGCGCAGAGAGAAGGAGCCGGATGATTTCAGCACGCTGCGATAGATCACCCGCGGCGTGAAGGTCAGGGCCGCCATGGCGTCGGGCCGCACCTCGCCGAAAAACGGGTCGGCGACGAAAACGAATTCGGTGTCGGGGGCGACCCTGGCGGCGGCGTTCAGAAATCCGACGGATACATTGAAAATTCCACCGCTGATCGATTGCTGAAAGGCGCCGGCGTCATATGCGATGATCATGAGTGCAACCCCGCGGAGATGTCGACGAATCCCTCCAAGAATGAGAGCCACCGTCTCGCGGTCGCTTCGGAGTAGAAGTCGGTCGCACGGTCCGCCTGCTCGCGAACGATATTGTTGCGCAGCGTCTTATCGCGGCGCAGGAGCTCCAGATAGCCTGCGGGAATCGATGGATCGAGCGTGTCGAATTTGATGCCGGCCGGCCCCATCGTCTCGCCCACTGCGGTTCCCGCATAGGCCAGCACCGGACAGCCGACCGTGAAGGCCTCCAGCACGGGCACCATGAAGCCTTCGTGCTCGCTCATGGAAATATAGGCGTCGGCGGCGGCGAACAGCGTCTTGATCGCGAGGCCGGTCGCATTCTGATAGATTTTGATGTCGGCGAGGACGCCGCCCTGCACCGCCCGGCCGAGCAGCGCATGGAAATATTCGTCGCCCCAAATCTTGCCGCCGAGATGCAGCGAGGCCGAACGGCCGAAGAGCCTCTTATAGGCGGCCAGAGTGTCGATCAGAAGATCGTGCCGCTTATTGGGAACGAAGCGCCCGACGAAGACGATATTGACCTCGGAGGCCGCCTTTATGTCGAAGTAGAGCTGATTGTCGAGCTCGCGCGACGAGAAAAAGGCGTCGTTGAAGAACACGGGGATCGTCACGGGATCCCGAAAGCCGAACTCTCTCAGCTCGGCGGTGTTAAAGTCCGAATCGCCGACGCCTTTCTCGAATGCGCCGGCGAAGCGCCGCATCTGCGCGCGCGAATGGTCGCACATGTCCCCGAGCCAGCTCATCGAGCCCTGGCCGCGGAAAAAATGGCCCGGCGTGACATTGTGATAGATGAGAATCTTGCGGACGGGCAGGTCCAGCAGCGCTTCGAGGTCTTCATTGAAGAACGAATAATGCAGCAGCAGCAGATCCGTATCGCTCCAAGCCATGCGCTTCAGCATGGAGACCGACAGCGTCGCATAATCGCTGACGGCGATATTGGAATCCGAGCACGCCACATAGGACGCCACGCCTCGTTCCCGAAGGATCTGATGCAGGGAGGAAATCGAGGCGCCGATGGCGTCGGCGCTAATTACCGAGGGATGATATTGAACAACACGTGACATTCATCCTCACCAGACAGATGTTTTGAAATCGAGCCCCCGTGACCGGGAGCGAAGCGGCCCGCTCGAAAACACCGTCCGTGCGATCGAGCCGCTTTCCATCGTTCCGGAGAAGCGACGCATCAAAGCCCCGAGGCTTCCGTCTCCGTCGAGGAGGGAGCGCGCGCGAGAGGCCCGAACACCTCCATTTGCTGCTCCAATTGCTGCGTGACCCCGGCGACGACGGCTTCGGCGACGTCGTTCATCTCCTGCTTGGCGTCCTCGAGAGCCTGCCTAAGCGTCTCTCGCTCGCGTCTCAAGCCATCCACTTCGCCGGCGACCTTGGCGACTTCCGTGGACAGGCGATCGATGGTCGAGGAGAGGGTGATGATTTGCGCGGAAATCTGCGCCGAGAATTTGAGGAGGTAACTTCTTTGCTCAGTCAAATGAAGCAGCAGAGAGTCCATCGTCGAAACGCCGCTCGTGAATGTGAGAGGCGGCAGCTCGCTCGACGTTTCGCTCTGTGGTTGCGATCTCGCGCGAGTGACGAGCGCATGAGCGAATTCCGACAGGCGCCGCTTCTCGGTCACCGATATCACTTTATTCATAAGAGCCTTCCATTTTTGCCAGCTCACAGCGAAAGATGTATAAAGTGGGCGGTGGATATGTCAATGAGCCTGCATTGTTATCGAAGCACATGACATGTCCTTCACGTACGCTGATGCGGCTCGGGGCTCGCGAATCGAACGACGACATTTCGTGTCGCCGTCGCTGACGAGGACGATGGCGCCCAGCGAACGGGCGAGCGCCGCTCGCTTTGTTTGCGGCGCGCCCATGCGCGAGGCAGCCGATCGCCGAAATCCGACTCGACGACGTGAAGGACGGCGCGAAGGCGCGGTCACAATCAACCGGCGAGGGCGCCGATGGTCGATCTCGCGCTTTGCGACATGCGCGTTTCGGCCCATTCGATCTGGTCGGCGAAGGACGCCGGCTCGGCCGATCCGCGCCGCGCCCGAATTTACCTATAGGTAATTTAACGCATTGTTAACCATGACGGCGTGAGATGACGGCGCAGCTGGAGCCCAGTCCGCCGTTGACCCAACCTTCGACTCACATTCGTTTTCGTGGCCGATCCTTTCCCGTCCTGGCCCTGGAGCCGGATGCGCCGATCGCCGGATGGTTCGAGCGGCTCGACGCCTGCCTCGAGCATTCTCCCGCCTTCTTCTCCCGCAAGGCGATCGTTATCGACGTCACCAAGCTCGGACTCGATCGCGACACCGTCGGGGATCTGGTCGAGCAGCTTTCGGGCCGTGGCGTCCGCATCATGGGGCTGACCGGCGTCGATCCCTCCTGGGCGTGCGACGACCTGCCGCCGATTCTTACCAATGGCCGCTCCATTGCCGCCGACGAGGCGCCCGCCGAGGGCGGCGAGGATGCGCTGAGCCTGACGCCGAGCGAACGCGCCGCCTTCGACGAGATCGCCCAGGCGCTCGCCGGCGGCGAGGCCGGGCCTGCGTCGCAGACTCACGATCCGGAGCCGGAGAGAAGCGCCGCGCCGCTCATCGTCGAGACGGCGGTGCGTTCGGGTCAGTCGATCTTCCATCCGGACGGCGATGTGATCGTCATCGGCTCGGTCTCCTCCGGCGCCGATATCGTCGCGGGCGGCTCGGTCCATGTCTATGGAACCGTGCGCGGCCGAATCATGGCCGGCGCCTATGGCGATTCGCGGGCGCGCATTTTCTGCCGCCGCCTCGAGGCGGAGCTTCTCGCCGTCGGCGGCTTCTATATGACGGCCGACGAAATTCGAGACGACGTTCGTGGACGCGCGGTTCACGCAAGGCTCGAGGACGAAACGATCAAGATCACAAAGCTCGACTGAGAGGGACGGTAAAAAATGCCCAAGATATTGGTCGTCACTTCCGGCAAAGGGGGCGTCGGCAAGACGACGTCGACCGCCGCGCTCGGCGCAGCGCTGGCTCAGTCGAATCAGAAGGTCGCGGTCGTCGATTTCGACGTCGGCCTGCGCAATCTCGATCTCGTCATGGGAGCGGAGCGGCGGGTCGTCTATGACCTCATCAATGTCGCGCAGGGCGACGCCAAGCTGCATCAGGCGCTCATTCGCGACAAGCGGCTCGACAATCTCTATCTGCTTCCAGCGTCCCAGACGCGCGACAAGGACGCGCTCACCGAGGAGGGCGTGCGCCGCGTCATCGACGAATTGCGCGAGCGCTTCGACTGGATCGTCTGTGATAGCCCGGCGGGCATAGAGCGCGGGGCGACGCTCGCCATGCGCTTCGCCGATGTGGCCGTCGTGGTCGCCAATCCGGAAGTCTCCTCGGTGCGTGATTCTGATCGCATCATCGGCCTGCTCGACGCCAAGACCGAGATCGCCGAAAAGGGCGGCCGCATGGAGAAGCATCTGCTGCTGACGCGCTACGACGCCGGCCGCGCCGCGCGCGGCGAGATGCTGAATGTCGATGATGTGCTGGAGATTCTGTCGATCCCGCTGCTCGGAATCATTCCCGAGAGCGAGGATGTCCTGCGCGCCTCCAATGTCGGAACGCCGGTCACGCTCCACAGCGGCACGAGCGCGCCGTCGCGCGCCTACGCCGATGCGGCGCGGCGCCTCTGCGGCGCCGAGGTGCCGATGGACATACCGTCCGACAAAAAGGGACTTCTCGTCAGATTGTTTGGTCGGAGGGCGGCATGAAGCTGTTCAACTTTTTCAATCGCCGCGCATCTGCGCCGGTCGCGCGCGAGCGTCTGCAGATTCTCCTCGCGCATGAGCGCGCGTCGGTGTCCAATTCCAATCTCGTCGCTCTGTTGCACAGAGAGGTGCTCGCCGCCGTCTCCAAGCACATAGAGATCGACCCGGACAAGGTAGAGGTCAAGCTGCGCGAAGGCGACAACATGTCGCTGCTCGAGATCGATATTGAGATTTCGGCGAGCGCCTCGGCGCGCGAGACGATCGCCGACGCCGCGGCGTGAGGCCTGACGAGACGAAGCGAGCGGCGGCGATCGGCCGCTCGCATCACGTAATCGTCGCGAATTGACGCGCGCCTCTCTCGTCGCCTAAGCCTCGTCGCATCGACGTCGGAAGACGTCCGCGACGAGCGGAGGAGGCGATGGCGGTTTCGACCACAAGGGCGCGCGCATTGCGTCTCTCGGGCGTCGTTCTCGTCAATGTGGCGTTGGCGATCGGCCTGCTCGCGGCGACGGAATTCATTCTCCATCGCGTCTATAATTGGACCAACCCTTTCCTCGATCACGGCGAGAATGCGCTGCGGTCGCGCGATCCCGTGTTCACTCATACGCTGCGCCCCAATTTCGACGGCTATGACGTATGGGGGCCGTACACGCCACGAATATTCACCAATTCGTTCGGCTTCAAGGATGTGGCGGCGCGCAGCGTTCCCTTGCGCTCTGACCGTCAGCGGATC
The DNA here is from genome assembly GCF_004366495.1 of Methylosinus sp. sav-2. Lineage (NCBI taxonomy): Bacteria > Pseudomonadati > Pseudomonadota > Alphaproteobacteria > Hyphomicrobiales > Methylocystaceae > Methylosinus > Methylosinus sp. sav-2. The sequence goes on along the minus strand of NZ_SOEJ01000009.1, from coordinate 157,032 downwards.
GTCTTCATCGGCGATTCCTTCACCGAGGGCGTCGGTCTGCCTTATGAGCAGACTTTCGTCGGCCGCTTCGCGCAGGCTTTTCCCGAGATCGACGTGCTGAACGCGGGCGTGTCGAGCTACGCGCCCTCCGCCTATTACGAGAAGCTGAAATATTATCTCGACAAGGGCCTGAAATTCGACGAGGCGATCGTCTACATCGATATTTCCGATATTCAAGACGAGGCCATCTCCTATCGTTATGACGAAAACGGCGTTTTGGAGCTTGGCGTCTTCACGCCAAATCCAGAAAAATGTCTGCCGAGCGCCTATCAGCTGCTGCCGCGCTCGCCGCCAGGGTGGCTGGAGAAACGATCCTTCGTCGCCGAATTCGTTTCCAATCTCTTATTCGTCAAGAAAGCCAATGCGGCGAACGCCAGCGCCAGCCTGTCGGAGCTGATGCTGCCGGGGCGCGTCTATAGCCGCGATTGGAGCCGCGCCTCCTGGACCTTCGACGATGCGGCGAGCTGCTATGGCGATGCAGGCGTCGCCGGCGGCGTGCGCAAGGCGCTGCAGCAGATGGATCGTCTCCACGAGCTGCTGGCCGCGCGCGGAATCGCCCTCTCGGTCGGCGTCTATCCCTGGCCGCATCAGCTTCTCTACGATGTCGAGAATTCACGCCAGGCGCAGATCTGGCGCGATTGGTGCGCCGGAAAATGCAAGCGCTACTTCGACCATTTTCCCGCCTTCTTCTCCTATAAGGACGGGCATGCGGATTATGCGCGCGATCTGTATTTCTGGGCCGATGTGCATTTCAACGCCGAGGGCAACCGCCTGCTCGCCGCGGATCTCATAGAGAAATATCGTCGCCGATGAGGCGTCAGGACGCCAAGGCCAGTCCGCCCATCATCAGTCCGAGCGCGGCGAGCCAGCTGCCGAGCGCGCGAATGGCGATGGAGCGCCATGCGCGCGCATCGGCGCTCTCGCCGCGAAATGCGAGCGTCGCCGCAGAGACCAGCGTGACGACGACATAGCCGGCGATGGAAAGGCCGACGACGAATAGCAGCCGATTGGTCTCCGGCCCGATAGCGGCGGCGTTGGCCGCGCCGCGCATCGCTGCGAGAACCAATGCGAGCCCACCCAGCGCGGCGGCGGGAATGCGCAGGTCCGACGCCAGCAGCGCGCCGAGCAGCACCAGAGCGCCGGCGGCGAGCAGCACGCCCTCAGATGTCGCATTCAGCGCCATTGCGCTCGTCACTCCGGCGGCGAGGCCGAAGGGGAAAAGCAGCAGCAGCGGCCGCGCTTTCGACGCGCCGAGCGATCCGGCGAGCATGCCCAATGCGACCCAGAGGGTCACGTCCCTCAGATCGGTGAGAGGATGCGCCGCGCCGGCATAGAAATCGCCGAGCCGCGCCCCGATGATATGCGCCTTCGCGCTCGTCGCCGAGAGCAGCAGGAAGAGCGCGCCGACGCCGGCCTGTCGCGAGCGGCGGGTCATCCTGCGACGCCCGCGCCGATGAACAGAAAATAGCCGCCCAGCAGCGCGATCGTCGCGCCGAGACCCTGGATGACGCGCGCGCCGAGCGGCCATCGCGACAAAGCGCCGATGAGAATTCCAAATCCGTGCAAAAGCCCAGTGGCGGTGACGAAGCCGACGCCATAGGCCATGGGGTCGGCGGCGCTGGGCAGCTCGGCGCCATGCGCATGGCCGTGGAATATGGCGAAGAGCGCGACGATGAGCGCGGCGACGACGACAGGCGGCCGGATGCGCATCGCCACGGCGGCGCCGAGAAGAAGCGCCGAGAGCGCGATCATCATTTCCGGAGCCGGCAAGGCAATGTGCAGAACGCCGAGCACGCCGCCCAAAGCCATGACGAGAGGAAAGGCGATGGGCAGCAGAAAGATCGCCGGCGCGCCGAGCTGCGCGCCCCACAGGCCGACGGCGACCATTGCGACGAGATGATCCGCGCCCGTCAACGGATGCAGAAAGCCGCTCGCGAGGCCGCCCGCCACGCCTTCGCCATCATGCGCGAGAGCGGGCGAAGCGAGCGCGACGCCGACTACAACAGCGGCGGTGAAGAGGCGGGGGCGAGACGACATGGGTAGAGCGCTCCTCAATCGATCGCGAGCACGCGAAGAAGTCGGCCGATGAACCAGAAGGCCGCGATCGAGCCGATCGCATAGCCGGGAAGAAGATCGCGCGAGCCGGGGACAACGGCGCCGAGACGGCGATGCGCCCAGATGAGCGCGAGAGTGAGAAGCACGAAGGCGAGCTGTCCGATCTCGACGCCGATATTGAAGAAAGCGAGCGCCGCCGGCAGCAAGCGCCTTTCGATGCCGAGTCCGGCGAGCGCGCTCGCGAAGCCGATTCCGTGAACGAGTCCGAAGCCGCCCGCGACGGCCCAAGGGTAGCGCGCCGTCAATCCCGCTTCGCCGCGCCGCTGCTTCACGATCTCGACGCCGACGAAAACGATGCTGAGCGCGATGCAGGCGTTGAGCGGCCGCTCCGGCACGCCGATCACGCCGAAGGCCGCCGCCGCGAGCGATATGCTGTGCCCGATGGTGAAAGCGGTGATCGTCGAGACGAGCCTTCGGCCGATTCCGACGATCCATATCAATCCGAAGACGAAGAGAAGATGATCGGCTCCGAGCAATATATGGTCGACGCCGAAATTCAGATAGGTCGCGCCGAGCGCCATCCAGCTCTCCAGCGTCGGCGCCTCGGGGCCGAGAATCGACACGGTCGGATTGGCGGAGGTGATGGTGTAGCTGCGCGCCTCGCCTTGCAGCGGGACGATCTTGATGAGCGCCGCGGACATGCGCGAGCCGAGATTGCCGATCGTCATCGCGCCGACGAGGCCCTTTGCGCCGCATTCGAGCTGCGGCATGCGCAAGAAGCAATGCGGCGGCGCGCGCAGATCGACGCGCGCGGCGCCGATCGTCGGCTCCATCGTCCAGCGGCCGACATAGGCGCCCTGCCGCACCTCGCGCAATTCCAGCACGCCGAGCGAGGATTCATGCGCCAGCAGCGCGGCGGGCGCGAGCAGCGTCGCTGCGACGATCCATGCCGCGAGCAGTCGCATCGCTCGTCTCACGGCTCCATCCGCACGGTGTAGGAGGCCTTCAGCCGGTTGACCGCTTCCCATGCGCGCGAACGCGTCTCATCGACGCGCCATTGCCGCAAGACCTCGTCCCGTACATCCTCGAAATGCGCGGGATCGCCGGGACGGCGCGAGTCGAGGCGGACGATGTGCCAGCCTTCTTTCGATTGGAGCTTGGTCCAAGTTCCTTGCGGCAGCGCGAGCAGATCGTCGCGAAATTTCTCGCCGAAGGCGGGCGCGAGGCTGGTGACGGGGCGCGCGAGAATGGCGCGCGTGCGCTCGCGAAGCTCCTCCGATTCATGGCCGGCCGAGATGTCCTCGAGCCAATGTGTGGCCTCGGCGGAATCGGCGGCGGGCGTGAGATAGAATCCCACACGCTCCGGCTCGTCGAAGCGTTCGTGATTTTGCTCGAACCAGGCGCGCAATCGCTCCTCGCTCGGCTGCGGCAGCTTGATCTGATCGAAGATGAGCAGTTGCAGCTTATAGGCGATGCGGTCGCGGATCATGTCGTCGCCGCGATCGACGCCGAGCGACTTGCCTTCGCGATAGAGAATCTCGCTCGCCACCCAGCTGTCGATCATCGTCTGCAGCTGCGCGTCCGAGGGGGCGCGCGCTTTGTCCTCGTCGAAATTATCGATGAAGGATTGGCGCAGCGCCTTGCTCACCGTGATGACGCGCTCGTCCTTGGGCGGGGGATGCAGCGCGGCGTCGGCGGCGAAGACGAGCGCGCCGATCGCCAGAAAATGCAGGAGAGGCTCGCTTCGAAGGCGCTGCGCCGAAGCGCGGCCCGCCGACGCCGCATCGCCGAGCCGACTCCGAAGGAGAGCGAAGGAGAGGGACTTCACCATCGAGCCCATATGCTTTTCGAGTGCGTCACAAGGGCAGCCTTATGCATCGGCGCATGCCTTTTGTCATCTGCGCCATGATGAAAAAAGCGTGTTTCAGCAAGAATAAAAGCGCGTCCTTGTAATGAAACAGTCACAAGACTGTCGTTGTCGTTCTTCCATATTCCGCGCGCCGATGCGTCGCTCGACGCCGGGGGGCTCGTCTAGGTTTTTGCGGGGGATTGGCATGCACCGTTCGAAATCTGCCGTTTTGTTGACTGCTGCGTCTGTCTCGCTCGCTTTGGGTCAATCGGCGTCCGCCGGGGGATTCGGCGAGGAGTCGCGCAAGCATAATCCGTATGTCGCAGGCGACATGCACAACCACAACACCTGCACCGACGGCTCTGTCGCTGCGGGCTACACGATCGATCGCGCGGTCGGAACCGGTCAGGCCGCCGCCGGCGGAACCAATTTCGATCTCGATTGGTTCACGCTCGGCAATCATGGCGGCTCGGGCAATCGCGATTGCCGCTTCGCCGACACCAGCGCCAATATTCCGGGCGAGACGACCACCACCTGGTCGCAAACCCTCGGCCAGACGATTCAGGGCATCACCATCACCGGCCTGAAAGGCTCGGCGAATGGCTCGAACATGTGGCGCTGGCAGTCGATCGGCGAGGTCGAATATCCGATCATCGTCAATCGTTCCGCGCAATATGACAAGGTGCTCGTCGAAGGTCTCGAATGGATCGTTCCGGGCCATGAGCATACGGATGTGGCGGTGATCGCCGGCCAGCATCCGCGTCATGGCGGCGACGCCGACAAGATGGCGGAGTTCGAGTTTCGCTTCGACCGCGCCGACACCGACAGCATCGGCCCGGTCGACGTCAGCAATAATCCGCTGTGGCCCGGCAAGGACAATGTCAACAATGCAGGAACCGCCGGCCATGGAAAGGCGCTGGAAGGCGTCAAATGGCTGCAGGCGAACTACCCGCTGCAGTCCTACGCCATCCCGACGCATACGGAGCGCCAGGGGCCGTTCTCGGCGACGGCCAGCAAAGGTTACAATATCGAGCATTTCCGCGACTTCAACAATGCGGCCCCGACGGTCGCTTTCGGCATCGAGTCTCCCGGCCATATGGCGGAAGGCGGCTTGACCGGCGGCTCGGGCTCCTATGGCTCCGGCGCGGTCGGCGGCGGCACTTACGGCATGGTCGGCGTCTATACGGCGAAGGTCGGCGGACTCTGGGACGGCCTGCTCGCGGAAGGCCGCAACTTCTTCATGTTCATCAGCTCGGACTGGCATAGCCGCGGCGCTTTCGGCGCGCGTGATCGCTACACCACGGCGGACTTCATTCCGGGCGAATATACGAAGCTCTATGTCCCGCATACGGGCGGCTTCCGCAATCAGTCGATCATCGACGGCATGCGCTCCGGCAACAGCTATTCGGTGAATGGCGATGTCATCGGACCGGACTTCGAGTTCCGCGCCAGCGCGCATGGCCAGTGGAAGACAATGGGCGAGACGATCGTCGCGCATCCCGGCGAGAAGATCGTGCTCGAAGTCGAGCTGACCGTTCCGGCGACGAACAACAGCCCTTATAGCTTCGACAATCCGTTGCTGGCGCAGATCGGCCAGCATCAGCCGCTGAACAAGCCGTCGATCGATCACATCGATCTCATCACCGGCAAGATCACCGGCGTCGTGTCGCCGAGCGCGCCCAATTACGCCGTGGCCAACGCCGCTGGCGTCGCCGGCGCGTCGATCGTCTATAATCCCACCGCGGCGATCGCCAAGCAGATCAATTGGCGGAACATGAAGGTCAAGAAGCAGCGCGACGGCTCGACGCGCCTCTCCTTCGAGACCACATTCACCATGGGATCGGAGCCGGGCTATATTCGCGCGCGCGGCACCAATATTCCGGTCGCGACCCCCAATGTGACGGATAGCGCCGGCAATCCGCTGCTCGACGCCAATAATGCGGCGGTCAGCTGCACGGACAGCTCCTGCCCGGCGCATCTCGAATCCGTCAATGGCGTCAAGAAAGTGACCCATGACGTGCAGGCTTGGTCGAATCTCTGGTTCTATGGGAACCCGATTTTCCTGCGTCCCGTCGGCTCGCCGAAGCTGCTCGTCGAGCAGAACGCCGAGCTCGCGCGGCGTCTCGCTTTCCAGCACGGTTTCGATCGCTGGCGTGAGGAGCACGCCGAGCGGGAACACGCCGAGCGCCATTGATCGCGCTTTTTTAGCGTAGCTTAAACGCCGGCGGCGATTTATCGTCGCCGGCTTTCTCGTTTTGCGGGTTGTTCGACGATGCGGCTTCTGCTTGTTTTCATGGCGAACATTCTCGTTTGCGCGGCCTTGCTGCTCGCAGCGCGGCGGGAGCCGCCCGCGACGCCGAGCGCGCCCGCCGCGCCCGCCGCTGCGGCCATCGAGACGACAGCGTCGGAGGACGCCGAGCCGACCCGAGAGGATTGCGTCGCCGCAGTGGATAAGGCGCAGGCGCTCGCCAATGCTCTGCCGAAGGAGCATCCCTCGCGCTACTTTGCGGAGCGCCATCTGCATCAGTCGATGGCCGAGGCCGGCAATGGCGAGTTCGACGACTGCCTCTATTGGGCGGCGGCGGCGTTCGATGAGGTGCGCGAGCTGCGGCATCAGCTGCAGCCGGGGGAAACGCTCGGCGTGCTGCGACCGGACGAGACGCCCGCCGCGCTGGCGCCCGTTCCGAGCGCGGAGAAGAAGCCCATGCGCGACAAAGCGCGAAAATAGGCCGAGGATGGAAGATGGATCAGATCGAGCCGCTTTTTCCCATTCCGCTCATGCGCTGTCCCGGCCTTTTGGACGCGGCGCTCGTCGAGGCCGCCGTCGAAGCGATCGGCAATGCGCGCATAGAGAAAAACCTTCGCTCGGAGCAGCTGTTTCATACGGAGATCGCCGACCCGCGCAGCGACGAGCTGTTCCGTCGCATGTCGGATCTCGCCATTCCCAAGCTCGTCGATTTCGGCGGGCTCCTCTTCGGAGAGCGACTGGAATGGATGGTCAAGGAAATGTGGACCAATGTTCTCGAGCCCGGCGGCAGTCAGGCGCTGCATTCGCACGCCAACAGCTTCGCCTCGGGCGTCTTCTATCTCACGCCCTCGCATCCCGGCAGCCGCACCGCTTTCGTGCGGCCGCCCGGCGGATTCGAGTTCAATTTTCGGCATCACACGCGCTCTGCGGCGATGGGGCCGTTCAATGCCGGAAAATATGTGGTTCCCGAGGCGGAGCCGGGCGATCTCATTCTCTTTCCGAGCTATCTCTATCACGAGGTGCCGCGGAATCAGGGCGGCGTGCGCGTGACGGTCGCCTTCAACGCGATCCCCGATCGTCTCGACTGCTGGGGCTATCAGATCAAATTCGCTCCGTGAGAATGGCGCGCGTTCATTCGCCGCCGTTCTCGCGCGTCATTGTTTCGCGCGCCTTGCGTCTTTGCGGCGCGGCCTCGTCGATCGCCTGCAGTAGACGCGCCGCCTCTTCGCCGCTCGACGCCACGAGCGATCGCGCCATGGAGATCAGCGGCGCATAGGCGGGATCGAATTCCGGGCTGATACGAAGCGTCTCCAGCAATCCCGGCGCGGCGGCGTCGACGAGCGCGCGGCCGCGCGGATCGCCGGGCAGAGCGGCGCCGACCTCGAGGAAGTGGTTTCGTGCGCGCCAATAGGCGGCGAGGCGCTGCGCGAGAGCGTCGTCCTCGCGCGCGAGCTCTGCGGCGTCGGGCGTCATCTCGCGCATGACGGCGAGCAAAGTTGTCCAGGGCGGCGCCGTCAGCGCGCGAACATTGCGGCGCGCGTCGAAGGTCACGAAAGGCGCATCATCGACATTGAGCGGTCCGGAGCCGGCGAAAGCCGCGAGCGCATGCGGGCCGCCGGCGTATTGGCCGAGCAGATCGATCGGCGCGGCGAAGCCGAGCGGCCTCACGACTGCGGCCATCGCAGGCTCGTTCAGTCGCGCGGCAAGAGCGTCTATGTCGAGAGGCGCATCGTCGCGGCGTCCGACGAGCGCGAGCATGGGCGTGCGCACGCTGTAATGATTGAGCCAGGCGGAGGCGCCGGGATAGACGGCGCGAAAGCTGCGAATGATCGCGCGCAGGGACGGCAGATCGAGCTGATAGAGCGGCAGCCATTGGCAGAAGAGACCGCCGGGCGCGAGCCGCTCGCGCGTCGCCGCGAAATGCTCCACCGTGTAGAGCGCGCCGCTTCCATCCAGCGCCGGATGAAACAGATCGGCGACGATCACGTCATATTTCGCGCGATCGGCGAGAATGTAGCGGCGGGCGTCGGCGACATGCACTTTCGGCTCTAGCGAGCGCGTTTCATCGGCGAACCATGGCAAAAGCGCCACGACTTCCGGCGACAGCTCGACGCCCTGCGCTTCGACGCCGGGCGTCATGGCGCCGCCGATGAGAGTGGCTCCGGTCCCGACGCCGAGGAAGAGCGCCTCGCGCGGCGCCGGATGCAGCAGCAGCGGCAGCATGGCCTGCCGAAAGTCGGAGCGCGCCGAGCTGGTGCCGCCCATGCGAAAATGGCCGTTGACGTCGAGGTAGCGTACGCCGGCGGCGTCGACGACGACGCTGGCGGTGACGGTCGGTCCATCGCGCGTCGCCAGCACGCGTCCGCCTTGTGGCGCGCGAATGAAGTCGGGCGCGGGGAGCGAGAGCAGCAGAGCGCCGGCGAGCGTCGGCGCCGCGATGGACGTGAGCGAGGCGAGACGAGGGCGCAGCAGCAGCAGATAGCAGAGCGCGATCGGGATGGATGCGCGCCATGCGCCGAATGTCGGGATGAGAAATTGCGCCGTCACAAAGGGTGCGAGCGCGGCGCCGAGACTGTTGACGCCGACGGCCCAGCCGAGAGAGCCGCGCAAATCCTGGGCCTGCTGCGCCAAATGGCCGAATAGCGCGCCCATGGCGATGGAGGGCAAGGCGAAGAGCGCGAAGGCGGCGAGGAGCTCGCCGGCGGCGCCGAATCCGCTGGCGCTTTCGGCGGCGTGCAGCACGCTCGGCGCGAGCGCCGTCGTCAAAAGGCAGGCCGCGGCGGTGGCCGCGAGCAGCCAGCCTATGCTGGCGTCGCCGAAGCGCCGGCCGAATTTCTGCCACGCCAGGCCGCCGACGGCGGAGCCGAGGAGATAGGCGGCGAGCAGGCTCGCGAATGTGTAGACAGTGTCCTCGAGAACCTGCGCGGCGAGTCGCACGATCGTCATCTCGAAGGCGATGCCGAGAAAGCCGGTCGTGAAAAGAGCGCAGAGCAGGCGCGTGGCGGTCGCGCGCGGCATGCGGGGGGAAGGGCTCGGCTCCACCCTTCTCTGCAGCGCGACGGCTCCGATCGCGCAGGCGGCGTTCACGCAGGCGAGGACGAGCAATGTTCGTGACAGGCCGAGCTGCGGCATCAGCGCGAAGGCCGAAGCAAGCGCGCCGAGCACCGCGCCCGCCGTATTGGCGCCATAGACGCCGGCGGAGACGCGCGCATCGCCCGACAGCGCCTTGGTCATGCGCGCGAGCGCGGTCAGCGTTCCGCCCATCGCTGTCGTCGCGGGAAGCAGCAGCAAGGCCGGCAGGGCGAAGCCGAAAGCCCATAGCGCGGCGGGGGAGGGGTCGACGCCGAGCAGCGCTGGCGCAAGGTGCGCCGCCTGCTCGAGGACGAGGACGCTCGCCGCGCCCCAGAGTCCTATGGCTGCTTCCAGCAGCGCATAGGCGAGAAAGGGCGAAGACGTGTTGCGGATGATCGCGTCGAGGAGGAAGGCGCCGAGGGCGAGGCCGGCGAAAAATCCGGCGATCACGCCGAGAACGGCCATCATCTCGGAGCCGACAACGAGGCTCGCCATGCGCGTCCAGACGATCTCATAGCCGAGACCGGCGAAGCCCGATGCGACGGTGATCGCGATCAGCGCCGTGAGCTCGATCCGCGCCCGGCGCGCCGGATCGATATAAGTCCGCATCGTCTCATCATCCGTGAAGCCGCGAAACTTCCCGACTATCGCGGCTTCGATACGGTTTGATGACGATCAGCGCAGCGACAGCAGATGGCCGCGGGTCATGCGCTCGATCAGCAGGCTCACGAAAATCATGCCGACGCCGAATTCGAGCACATAGGCGCGGTCCAGGAAGCCGGCGCCCACGCCATCGTAATAAGCGTAGCGCATCCATTCGATCGATTGCGCGATCGGATTATAGGATTGCATCGTGCGATAGGGCTCCGGCAGATTGTCCGGCAGAAAAACGGTGCCCGAAGCGAGCCATAGCAAAATGCGGAGCAGCGCGAACATCAGCGCCCACATCGGCATGGCGAGAGCCAGCGTGCCGTTGAAGAATCCCACGCCGACGCCCAGTATGATCGCGGCGCCATAGGCGAGGGCCGCCTGCTCCAAGTCTCGCGGCATCAGATTCTCGCCGAAAGCCACTCCGATCACAATGAGAATCAGAACGACAGTGCAGGAGGAGAGAACCTCCAGCACGATGCTCGCGAGCAGGGCGTCCATCACCTTGACTTCTGGAAAGGCGAAAAGCGGCCGGCTCATGAGCACGGAGGTCATCATGAAGGTCGAGAGATAGGATTGCGCTTGATAGGGGACGGCCCCGGTCGCCACGAAAAGCGTGGTGCTTTCCCCGACGGGCGCCATGCGGCCATTGACGCCGAAGAGAGCAATGATGATCAACGTATGCACGAGGGGCCAGGCGATCGCGACCAGATAGCCGAGGCCGTGACCGAAGTAGCGCGTGCGAATATTGCGCAGCATCAAGGCGAACAGCACGAGCCGCTGGCGCCGAAACGCGTCCCGAAACTCCGATGTCGCGCTCTGCGTGGCGTACATGGGCTGCCTCCACTCGGGTTTGGCGATCTCCCGGTCGGAGCGCGCGGATCAGGGGCGAAGGATATCGCCTCGAATAGGTTTCGAATATGGCGCCCGTGCGGCGCAGCGTGCGCCGCCTTTCGGTCGGCGCGGCGCGGAAACTCGATAGAGCCCGGCGTTCGACGGATCGACTCGATATCGCAATCCTCCGGCGGCGGCAAGATCGGCGCCGCCGCCGCGAGAGGCGAGCTGCTTGATCCGACGGCGGCTTTCACCTAATAGAATTGCTCGACGCCAGCGCGTTTCGCATTGGCGGTCTCTTTGCGGAATGGGGCGTTTCGATGCGCGGAGCCGCGAGCGTCATATCGATCTGCGCCCTTACGCTCGGCGCGCCCTGCTTTGCGGCGCCGTCCGGCGTCAGCGTGGAGCCGGAGGCGCTCGCGCATTATTCCTATTGCGTCAACGAGGCGAAGGACCGCAGCTTCGTCTATGTCCTGTCACGCCAGATCCTCTATCGCTGTCACGGCGACGTCGCCATCTCCTATTTCAACTATCTCGGCCATCGTCATGTCCAGGAGCGGCGTCTCGAGGACGAGACCGGCGTCTATCTGTTTCGAATGATCAGCGGCGTTGGACGATGCTGGACCAAGATTCTCGACGAAGCGCGTCTTCCCGTCTCGGCCTTCGGCTGCGAGATCTACGTCGATATTTGAGCGTTCCGGCGCGCCGCCGCGCTGCGCTCGTCGAGACGGCCATCCGGGCGGCGACCGCGCGCGGCGAGGCGCGCGCGCTGGCGCATGTCGTCTGGATCGCGCTCGCCGCTCTCGCCTTCGCCTTTCTCGATCTCGCGCAGCTCGGATATTGGGCGGCGCCGACGCTGGTTCTATTCGCCGCGCTGGCTTTCGCCTCTGTCTTCGACGCGCGCTTCCTCATCATTCCCGATGGGCCGCTGATCGTCCTGCTGCTGCTCGGCCTCGCACTGCTGCCGTCCGATGGCGAAGAGGCGGCGCTGCGTCTCGCGGGCGCGGCGGGCGGCTATGCGACTCTGCGGGCGATCGATATGTCCTATCGGCTGCTGCGGGGGCGCGCCGGGCTCGGCCTCGCGGACGCGCATCTGCTGGGCCTCGCGGGCCTGTGGCTGGGGCCGGCGGCTCTGCCCGGCTGCCTGCTCATAGCGGTGGTCTCGGCCTTCCTCTCGGCGCTGATTGCCGCGCGTGACGGCGCGCTCGGCCATATGGCGCAGCCCATCCCCTTCGGTCCGCATCTCGCGCTCGGCTTTTGGCTCTGCTGGAGCCTCGGGCCGCTGGAGGCCGCTCAGAGCGGGTTTTGACGAATGCGCACGGTGAAGGAGGCGTCGATGCGCTTGCCGCGGCGTGTTCCCGCCAGCCGCACAGAGATGAGCTTCGGCGACGTGTCGCGGTCCAGCCACTCATTGGTCCAGACGGCGGGAGCATTGGGCTCCGGCGCGCCGAAATAGGAAAGCTCGAAGGTGGCGAGGCCGCGCAGCGCGGCAGCGGAGCGCGACTGGCCGCCGCCGCCGAACCACGCCTCCTGCCGCAGCACGCCGGAGCGCACGTCCAGATCGTCGCCGGAGGCGGAAATCTCGGTCAGCGTCAGGCCGCCCCAATCCGCGCCGCCATCGCTCGTCGTCACCAGGCGAATGCGGCTCGCGCGGCCTTCGAAGGCGACCGTCGGTCGGCCGTCCCGCCTGTCGAGCTGAACGGGAAAGGCGCGGGACAAGATCGCCTCCAGCGCGCCGGCCGCCTCCTCCACCTCCTGCACGCCTTCATAATCACGGCCGGTCTCCCAGACGCGCTTGCCGAGCCGAAAGCCGCCGGCGATGGTCCCGACGATCAGCGACATCAGCGCGATGGAGAGCAGCGCCTCCAGCAGGGTGAAGCCGCGGGCGCGGCGCGGAATTCTCATCGCGCGGGCCGATTTGCGTCGATTTTGACCGTGCGCAGCGTCAGCGCGTCGCCGGGGGCGGCGTCGCCCGGCCGGCGTATGGCGAGCGCCACCGGGCAGGCGACGATCTCGCCGAGACCGCCGGGGTCGGCGGAGGAGCGGCACGGGCCGACCGAAAGGCTCCAGACGAGTCCGTCCGCATAGCGCCCGGCGCTTTCGCCCATGGTGAGCGGCGCCGCGACGCCCAGCGCCTCCAGCTGCGAGCGTCCCTGCCGCGCCGCGCGCAGCAGGAAATCGCCGCGGCTCTCATTGCGGGCGCCGAAGCCGACGCCCTGCAGCAGACCGCCCAGCACCAGCGCGAGGATCAGAAAGGCCGCCAGCGCCTCGATCAGCGCGAAGCCGCGCCGCGCTAATGGAAGGCGCATCGCGTCGCTCCGGTGAGCCAATTGACGTCGATCTCCGCGCGCGCGCCGGCGACGCCGATCGTCAGCCCGCCGCCCGAGGAGCCGCCGTCGGGGAAAAAGGCGATGGCCCCGCGCGAGGGCTCCGTCCGTTCGCGCGCCGAAACGGCCAGCTCTATGGCGGCGTCCTCCGGCAGCGCCGTCTCGGCGACGGCGGGGGAGAAGAAGGCTTTGCGCCGCAGATCGATCGTCAGCGCCTGCTCGCTCGCGGTGGCGATGGCGCGCATGCGCGTCGCGCGCAGTCCGGCGCAGAGCGCGCGCGTCGCGCTCTCGACGCGCAGGCGCGGCGACGGCCGGCGCGCGAATTGGCCCGCCATTCCCGCGAGCAGCGCGACGATCAGCAGAATGGCGAGCATCTCCAGCAAGGAGAAGCCGCGCCGGCGCCGCACGCTGCGCGTCACAGGCGGTCTCATCGCAGAGCGAGATCATTGATGCCGAGAACGGCGTCCATCACCGTCATCACCAGCCCGCCGACGACGGCGGCGATGAGGATCGTCAGGCTCGGCGTGATGAGTCCGACGGCGCGCTCCAGGCTGCGCTGCGTCTGCCGCTCGAACATCGCCGCGAGGCGCAGCAGCATGTCGTCGAGCCGCCCGGCCTCCTCGCCGATGCGCGCCATCGTCGCCGTCGTCGGCGGCAGGCGCTCGACCCGCTCCAGCGCGGCGCTCAGCGCGCCGCCGCCGCGCACGGCCTCGATCACCTTGGCCAGCTCCGCCGAGAAATAGCGATCCGACAGCACGGCGCGCGCGCTTTCTAGGCCTTGCAGCAGCGGCACGCCGGCCTTCAGCGAGGAGCCGAGCGTGTAGGCGAAGCGCGCCGTCTGCAATTTGGCGCTCAGCGGCCCGGCATAGGGCAGAGCGAGCAGCGCGCGATCGAAACGCACGCCGAACTCCGGGCTCGCCGCCGCATATCGGCGCAGCGAGACGATGAGCGCGATGAGGAGCGCGAGCGCGCCGACCGCCCATCGCCAATGCGCCGCGACATCGATGACGAATTGCAGGCCCGCCGGCATGGGCTGGCCGCTGTCGACGAAGATCGGCGCGATATTGGGGACGAGCGCGCTCAGCACCACAGCCGTGGAGACGATGGCCAGCACGATCAGCAGAGCCGGATAGACGAGCCCGCTCTGAATGCGCGCGCGCATCTCGAGGCGGCGCTCCAATATATCGGCCATATCGCCGAGCGCCTGCGCGGCGGCGCCCATGGTCTCGCCGGCGCGCACGATGTTGATGTAATCGGGGCCGAAGAGATCGGCGCGCGTCGCCAGCGCGTCGGAGAGAGACGCGCCATCGACGACGCGCCGCAATATCTCATCCGCCAGCGCCCGCAAGGCCGGCGTCGCGCTCTGCGTCGCCAGCAGGCGCAGGCTGTGGTCGAGCGGCACATCGGCCTGCTCCAGCGTCGCGAACTCGCGCGTGAAGGAGGCGATGTCGGCGGGAGAGGGCTTGCGCGCGCCGAGTTGCAGAGACAGCAGCGAGCCCTTGGCGCCGGCGCGCGTCTCGCGCAGCGAGAGCGGCGTGAGCCCGCGTCGCCACAATGCGTCCTCGGCGTCCTCGCTGGAGCGCGCTTCTATGTCGCCCTCGATCAGATCGCCGATCGACGAATAGGCGCGATAGCGAAAATTGGACATGTCAATCGACCTGCGTCACGCGCAGCACTTCGTCGACGCTGGTCTCGCCGCGCCAGGCCTTGCCCATGCCGCATTGATACATCGTCGTCATGCCGGCTTCGCGCGCCGCCGCCGCCATCGTCGCCTCGGGCGCCGCCTCGCAGACGAGCCGTCGCATGGGCTCGGTCATGATGAGCATTTCCGCGATGGTCGAGCGGCCGGCATAGCCCGTGTGGCGGCAGGCGGGACAGCCGACCGGCTGCCTGAGCCGCTCCGGCTCGCGCGTGAAGCCTTCGCCGGCGAGGCGGCTGCGCCAGCTCGCGCGCTCCGGCAGTGGGGTGCTGCAGGATGGGCAGAGACGCCGCACCAGCCGTTGCGCCATGATCGCCTTCACTGTCGAGGCGATGAGATAGGGCTCGACGCCCATGTCGATGAGGCGCGTGATCGAGCCCACCGCGCTATTGGTGTGCAGCGTCGAGAAAACGAGATGGCCGGTCAATGAGGATTGTATGGCGATCTTCGCCGTCTCCGCGTCGCGAATCTCGCCGATCATGATGATATCCGGGTCCTGGCGCAGCATGGCGCGCAGGCTGCTCGGAAAGTCGAGGCCGATAGCCGGCTGCACTTGCACTTGATTGACGCCGGCGAGCTGATATTCGATCGGGTCCTCGACGGTGAACACTTTCACTTCGGGATTGGCCAGCTCCTTGAGCGCCGTGTACAGCGTCGTCGTCTTGCCGCTGCCGGTCGGGCCGGTGACGAGCGCGATTCCATTGGGGCTGCGCATCACCTTGCGCAGCGAGGCGATGACGCCGGGCTCGAAGCCGAGCGCGTCGAAATCGAGCGCGACTTGGCTGCGGTCGAGAATGCGCAGCACGATGCTCTCGCCATGCGCGGTCGGAATGGTGGAGACGCGAAAATCGATATCGACGCCGCGCACGGCGAGCTTTATGCGCCCGTCCTGCGGCAATCGCCGCTCGGCGATATCGAGCCGCGCCATGATTTTTATGCGCGAGGTGATGGCCGCTTTGAGTCCCGGCGGCAATGTGTCGACCGTGCGCAGCGCGCCGTCGATGCGATAGCGCACCTGCACCGCGTCGAGCCCGGGCTCGATGTGAATATCCGAGGCGCGCGCCTCAATCGCGCCGCCGACGATCTGATTGACGCGCCGAATGACCGGCGCCTCATTGGCGATGTCGCGCAGGCGCTGCAGATCGAAATCGCTGGCGTCTTCCGCGCGTATATCGGTCTCGACGAGCGCCGAGCCTTCCGAGCGCTCGCCATAGAGGCTGGCCCAGGCTTTCTCGAACAGCGCCGGCGTCGCGATGCGCAATTCGAGCGCGAGGCCCGTGGAATAGGCGAGCGCCTCCATCGGGCCGTTCTCCAGTGGATCGGTGACGGCGAGCGTCAACCGCTCATGCGTCGCGGCGAGCGGGAGAATGCCATTGGCGCGAATGAATTTCTTGGGGATTTTCGCCTCGAGCACCGGCTCGCCGGGCGTCTCCTCGGCCGACATCACGGGAATGCGCAGAAATCTGCCGAGATGAATGCAGAGATCATTCTCGGACACGAGTCCGAGCTTGGTCAGCACATGGTCGAAACGCTCGCCGCTCTGCCGCGCGGCGCGCTGCGAGCGTTGCAGCGCCAGCTCGTCGACGACCTTCTCGCTCAGCAGATAGGCGCCGAATTCCTCCAGCAACGCGCCGCTCTGCGCGTTCGGCCGCGGCGGCGTCGCTTGCGAAGACGTTCCTTGCGAATATGCGCCGTCCATCATCGCGACCACTCGTTGGGAAAAGCTCGGAATATCCCCGCCGCCCTCTGCTGTCGAGGCTCTGGCGCTATGCGGGATCGGATGGTAGCCTCGCAGCGTTCCAGGCGCAATCGCGCCGAGCAGCGAACGAGCGAGCGTCAATGTCGTCGGCGTCGGTGGAGCCGAGGCGCCGCCCCCTCGGAAGGGGCCGGCGCGCGTCTCATATTTTGTTATTTTTCGCGGCGATCGCGTCCGTTTGTCTCGTCGCGCCGCGCACTGTGGCGGGAACGTCATATTTATTCGCTACGGCGGAGGCCTGCATCGCTTCCGGGCGATTCTCGCGACAGGGGTGCGCGCATGCATTCGGCAATTCGCTGATCGAATTGCGCGAGCGCATCGCGCGTTTCCAGGCGCGGTGGAAATGCGAAGCGAAATATCGTCTATGCGAAAAAGACGCCGGCGCCGAGGAGGCCTATCGGCCGACATTGCTCGGAGTCGAGATCGTGACCGGCGGCGAGCCGAAGGTCACGCCGATCCTGGCCGTCGAGACGCCGCCGCGCACATTCATGGCGCAGCCGATCTCCCGTGCGATCGAGCCCATGCCGCATTTCGCCGTAGGTTTCGCGCCCATTCTGCCAGCCGGACGCTTTCATGCGAAAGCGAAGGGCGCGGCGGAGGAGGCCTCGCAGAACATCGACGAAGAGGTGGTCGATATCGACGCGCCGCCGCCGCGCGAGGATGTCGGCCCGGCGCGGCGCGAATCTTCTGCGGCGCGTCGCCAACGCCTGCGCGCGGCGCCTTTCGTCGACTGACTTTGTCGTCTGGCGAGCGGAGCGTCGCTGGGATTGGCGACTAGAGCGCGACTGTGCTAAGACCGCGGCGTATATCATTCTGCACTTGAAAATGAACTGTTTGGGGAGACGCTATGAAAATCGCCAAGATGAAAATCGCTAAGAAACTGATGCTCGCCGGAGCTTTTATTGCGCTGTCGTCGGCGACGGCTTCGGCCCATGGCCGACAGAATTCTTGCTCGAACCTGCCGAGCTGGTCCCAATTGCGTTCGGCGCTGATCGGAGCGCGCGGCGTGGCCGGCAACAACGGCCTCGGCTTGCACATGTGGGCGACGATCGTCGCCAATGACGGAACCGTCTGCGCCGTCGCCTTCACCGGCTCCGACTACCGCAGCCAATGGCTCGCGAGCCGCGTCATCTCGGCGCAGAAAGCCAATGCCGCCAACGGCCTCAGCCTGAGCAAGGGCGTCACGCCGAGCGGCAGCGCCGTGGGAACGAACGGTCTCGCGCTGTCGACCGCCAACCTCTATTCGGCGGTTCAGCCGGGCGGCAGCCTGTTCGGCCTGCAGTTCAGCAATCCAGTCGATCCAGACGCCGCTTATGAGCAGAGGAACGGCCGACCGGCAGATGCTGCGACCTTCGGCCAGCCGAACGATCCGATGGTCGGCGATGCGATCGGCGGCGTCAACGTCTTCGGCGGCGGCCTCGCTCTCTACGGGCCGAATGGCGTCAAGATCGGCGGCATCGGCGTGAGCGGCGACACGTCTTGCACTGATCACATGGTCGCCTGGCGAGCGCGCCACAGCCTCAATCTGGATTATTTGTCGGGCGTCGGCGGCGTGAACGCCACGGACGCGACGCGGCCCGACAACATCATCTTCGACATTTCGGGCGGCGCCAGCGCCAGTGGCTGGGGGCATCCCAATTGCGCCGGCGTGGGCAATGGAACGCCGGTTCTGAGCACGCTGCCCGCGGTTCAATGAACGCCGGCTGACGAAATTCGACGGGGAGCGCGACGCCGCTCCCCGTTCCTTATAGATGAGTTCATGCGCGTCGGAGCCTCGATGTCGTCGTCGTCCATCTGGCGTAGAGAACTCTTCGAAGGCTCGCTCGCGAGTTCCGCCAGCCGCGCGTGGAATTGGTATCGCGCCGAGTTCTTCGCGCTCTTCTCTCCAGGGACGCTCGCATGGCTGCTCGATCGCGGCGAGCGGCGCCTGCTGTTGCGCGCCGGGCGCGGGCGCGAGCCGCTGCAATTGCTCTCCGCGGATGGACAGGCGCTCGCCGAGCCCGTTTCGGCGGATGAGCTGTCGGGCTCCTCGATCGACGAAGCGCTGGAGCGTCGCGGCGCGACGCGTGCGGCGACGAAGATCGTTGTGGAAATTCCGCGCGAGGCGTTTTTCGTTCGGCGCTTCGACGCGCCGCTCGCCGCGCAGTCCGATCTGCCGCGTCTTCTCGCGGCGGAAGTGGAGCGCAAGACACCCTTCCTGCTCGCCGATATCGTGCATGGCCATATCGCCCAGCCGCATCCGCAATCGCCGAGCAAGCTCGTCGTCGAGCAATGGATTTTACGCCGCGATCTGCTGCCGGCTCTTCTCGACGGCTCCGGCCTTTCCATCGACGATCTCGACATTGTGCAGCCGGCGCTCGATGGCGCCGCTCTCGTTCCGACGCTCGCCGTCGGCCGCGCGGTGGAGGCGCCGCATCGGGAGCGCGCCGCGGCGCTGATCCTCGCTCTCGTCGCGATCGTTTTTCTTCTCGTCGGCGTCGGCGTCACGCTCTGGCGGCAGGACGTCGACGCCGCGGCGCTCGATGTCGAGATCGCCGAAGTGTCGCGCCGCGCCGCAGATGCGCGCAAGCTCGCCGAGCAGGCCGCCTCCGAGAGCCGCCTTCTCGCCACGCTCCGCGGGGAGCGCGCGAAATATCCGGCCTTCGCCGATCTCTGGGAGGAAGTCTCGCGCCTTCTGCCGGACGGCGCCTTCGTTTCCGATATGCGTCTCGTCGAGGCGCGCGAGGGCGAGCGCTCCATCGAGATCGTCGGCCTCGCCGATTCCGCCGCCAGCCTTCCCGCGCTGTTCGATCGCTCGGCGTTGTTCGCGGACGCCAAGCTGACGGCGCCGATCACGCCCGATCCGATCGAGAAGCGCGAGACATTCTCGCTGCAGGCCAAAGTGAGACGCAATCCATGAGCCGGTCACGCCGATGGCGCTGAGCCCGACATCTCTCTCGCATCCGCAATGGTCGCGGCGCGCGTTGTTCTTCGGCGCCAATGCGCTGGCGGCGCTGCTGATCTATTTCATCGTCGTCGAGCCGCTGCGCGCCTTGCTCGCCGAGCGCGCCGAGGGAATCGTCGATCGGCGCGCCACGCTCGCGCGCTATGCGGCCGTCGCCACGCAGGAGAAGGCGGTGCGGCTCTATGCGCAGCAGGTGGCGGAGAGCAATGCGCAGGGTGAATTGCTCTCCGGCGCGACGGAAGGCGTCGTCGACGCCAATCTGCAAGCGCTGCTGAAGGCCGCGGCGGATCGGTCCGGCGCCACGGTGAACTCTATTCGCATGCTGCCCGCCAAGACGGTGAATGGCGCGTCGCTGGTCGGCGCGCGGCTCGATGTGAGCGGCTCGATCGAATCGCTGCATGCGCTGCTCCGCTCGCTCGAGAATGAGACGCCGCTGCTGCTGGTGCTGACGGCGTCGCTGCGTCGTCAAATGCCGATCTGGGGCGCGCAATCCGCCAATGACGGCATGCTCGCCGCGCAATTCGACGTCTTCGGCGGCGCCTCGCCGAAGGAGCGCTCATGACGCGCGCGCTCGCCGCGCGCATTCGCACGCTCATGCGTGAGCTGCGTTTGTCGCCGCTCGCCGCGATGCTGCTCGCGTCGTTGGCGGCGTTGGACGTCGCCGCTCTCGCTTTCGCGCTTCTCGCATGGATCGGCCTGGACGAATCGGCGCCGCCGGCGACATCGGATTGGCGCCCGCCCAGCGTGCTCTCGTCCGCCTCCGGGCCGGCGCCGCTCGCGCGCGAGGACGCGCAGACATTGTCGCGCCCGATCTTCTGGAAATCGCGGCGTCCGCGCCCGGCGGTCGCCAAATCCGATCGTGACGGCTTTGCCGGAATTCCCACCGCGCCCGCCGGCCTCGCGGTCTCGGCGATCGTGCGCTCCGGCGGAGCGGTGCGCGCTTTCGTCGTTTCCGGCGATGATCCGGAAGGCCGCTGGCTCACGCCGGGAGAATCCGTGCAGGGCTGGACGGTCGCCGAGGTCGGCGAGCTGGAATTGAAGCTCGTCAATGGCGTGCAATCGGCGCGCCTGCAACTTTATCCAGAGCAATCGCAATGATTCTCCGTCACTTTGCGCGAGGAGGCGTGTGGCGTGTGACCGACAATCATGTTACGTGGCGTGAGCTTATCTATTCGGTAGCGTCCCAGAGGCGAATGTGCGTCTGCCTTTATTCCATTCGAGCCTGATCGCCCTCGTCGCAGTCTCTGGTTGTCAGAGTGCGAGCGACCCTCCCATCGCCGAATGGAGCCGAGAATCGCTCGACGTCGCCGCCGCTTCCAAGGGCGGGACGAAAAGCGGCGTCCCCGCCGCGCGCGGACGCCTTCCCGCGGAGGCGATCGTCGGCAGCGGGCGTTTCGTCGGCGAGAGCGTGGCGCGCCGCAAGGACGACGCCCGCGACGAGAAGGAAGGCGTCAGCCTCAATCTCGCCAATCTGCCCATTGCGCAAGCGGCGAAAGTGGTGCTGGGCGATATCGTCGGCGTCGATTATGTCGTCGATCCGCGCATCGACGGCAGAGTGACCGTGCATACGGCGCGGCCCGTCAAGAAATCCGTCGCGATCGACTTGTTCCAATCGGCCTTGCGCGTCTCCGGCGCCGCCATTGTCGAGAATGACGGCATCTACAAAATCGTGCCGCTGGATCAGGCGGCGGCCGGCTCCACGCTCTCCGTCGCGCCGCAGCCGCTCGAGTCGGAGCGTCTCGGCAGCGGCGCGCGCATCGTGCGTTTGCGCTATGTCTCGGCGTCGGAGCTCAAGCGCGTGCTGGAGCCGATCACGCGCCAGGGCGCCGTCGTGCGCGCCGACGATCAGCGTCGCACGCTGACCTTGACAGGCAGCGCGCAAGAGATCGCGGCGATGGAGGACGCCATCGCGCTCTTCGACGTCGACACGATGCGCGGCATGTCCTTCGCCGTCGTGCCGGTGACGAGCGCCGATCCAGACGCGCTCGCCGAGAATTTGCGCAAGGTTTTCGGCTCCGAGCGCGAAGGGCCGATGAACGGCATGATCCAGTTCATCGGCAACAAGCATTTGTCGGCCATATTGGCGATCACGCCGCAGCCCGGCTATCTCGCGCGGGCGCGCGCCTGGATCGAGCGTCTCGACGCGCGGGCGGAAGGCGTTCAGAAGCAGTTCTTCAGCTATCGCGTGCAGAATCGCCCGGCCAAGGAGATGGTGCAGGTCGTCGCGTCTATGTTCGGGCGCGACGCCGGCGTCTCCAAGAGCAATGAGGTCTCGCCGCGTTTCGGCTCCTCGGCGCTCTCCACTTCCTCGAGCGGCCTGTCGTCGGGCGCGGGCGGCGGCGGCTTCGGCTCTTCAAGCCTCGGAACCTCAGGCGGTCTCGGCTCTTCTGGCGGTCTCGGCTCGTCGAACGGCTCCTCCTCGGGACAGCTCGGCTCGATCGCGCCATTGAATTCGGGCGGCTCGGGCGGCGGCTCTGCCTTCGGCGGCGGCGCGGCGAATAGCGCCGCCAATTCCAATAGCGCGCAGGATCAGTCGTCATCGACGGCTTCCGCGCTCGGCGAGGACAGCCGTTTCAAGATCGCCGTGGACGAGGCCAAGAACGCCATTGTGGTGATGGCGACTCCGGAGGACTACAAGCGTCTGCTGCGCGTCATCGAGAAGCTCGACGTGCTGCCCAATCAGGTGTTCATCGAGGCGACGATCGCAGAAGTTTCGCTCAACGACGATCTGCATTTCGGCGTGCGCTGGTTCTTGCAGAAAAAATCCTCGCTCTCCGGCTTTTCCAACGGCGACGCCGGCACGCCGGCGGCCAATGACACGCTCGGCAATAATCTGCTCGGCACTGCGGTCGGCGCGGCGTCGCCCGGCTTCGCCTACGCATTGCGCGCCACCAATGCGCAAGTTACGCTCAACGCGCTCAATCAGATCACCAATGTCAACATCGTCTCGACGCCCTCGCTCACCGTGCTCGACAATCGTCAGGCGGTTCTGCAGGTCGGCGATCAGGTGCCGGTGACGACTCTCTCCGGCGCGACGGCGCAAGGCGGCATCACCACATTCAATTCGGTGAATTATCGTGACACCGGCGTCATTCTCGCCATCACGCCGCATATCAACGAGAGCGGCCGTGTGATGCTGGAGCTCGAGCAGGAGGTTTCCAACGTCGCCTCCGGCGCGAGCTCGACGACGACGACGCCGACGATCCAGCAGCGCCGCGTGAAGACGCAGGTCGTCGTCAATGACGCAGAATCGCTGATGCTCGGTGGCCTCATTCAGGATTCGCGCACGCGCGGCTCGTCCCAGGTGCCTGTGCTCGGCGATGTGCCTTTGATCGGCAACGCATTCAAGGACAAGACCGATTCCTCGGGCAAGACCGAGCTGCTCATCATGATAACGCCGCATGTGGTGCGCACGCTCGGCGAGGCGCGCGACATCACTGACGAATATAAGCGCAAGCTGCTGAATATATCGACGCGCGCGAAGGTGCGTCCGCATAATATCGAAGGCGCGGCGCGGCGCATTCTGCTCGACGAGTAGACGCGAATTCCGTCAGCAGGGCGCCGCTACGGCGCCGGAGAGCAGGTTCTGATTGCGCGCCGGCGCGCGGCGCGTCTCCAGCACGGTGAAGGGGAGACGCTCGTTCGGCCGCAGCGTCACGACCATCTCCACGACGCCGATCGCGCCATTGAGCAGAGCGGCCTCCGCGTGAATCGAATAGGTTCCGCCGCTAAAGACGCCGTTCTGGCGATATTCCTGCGGAAAGCGCGGATCGCGGCGATCGAGGCCATTGGGAAAAGGCTTGGCGGAAAAAGCGAGAACATCCGCCGCCGAATAGCGCGCCAGCGCCGCGAACAAGGCCGGCGGCGCCGTGCGCGCATCGACTCCGACGCTATGCGAATGAATGGTGACGACCGGCAGCAGCGCGCGCAGCAGCTGCGGCTCCATGCCCTCGACCTGATCCAGCTCGAGCGCGGTTTGGAAGGGCGCATGCTTTGGCGCGAATGGCCGCTCGGAGGAGGGCGGCGGCGCTGCGAGCCGCGCGAATTCGGAAGTTTGCGCCTCGCGAAAAGCGATGATCGCGCGGGACAAGGCGTTGGGGTCGGCCGCGCCGAATCCGCGCAGCGCCGCTTCGAGAAGCTGGGGAGATGCGGCGTTGAGATCGAGCTTGCCGCTCTCGTCCTCGATCGAGATTGCGACAGCGGCGCCGGCGAGCGAGCAGAGGCGCGGCGCGCCATCGTGAACGGGTGGCTCGGCCTGCTGCGCATTGGATGGCCGCTGCTCGGCGATCAATCCGAAAATCGCGAGATTGACGGCGCCTTCGGCGATGAGCCGCGTCTTGATCGATGCGGAATTATCGACGGCGCTGCGCAGGCGCAAGCGCGCCGTCGCCATGAAGGAGGTCATCAGCAGAATTATGACCCCGAGGCCGAAGATCACGATGAGAAGCGCGAAGCCTTTTCTCTCGGCGATCTTTCGGCCATGCATCATGCGACCGACGAATATGGTCAGCGCGCCGCCGTGTCGCGGCTGCGCGTGAGCGATCCGGGGCCGCCCTCGCGGCCGTCGGGGCCGAGCGAGCCTATGTCATAAGGCCCGTTCTGTCCGGGAGCGCGATAGAGATAATCATGTCCCCAAGGATCCTTCGGCACATTGGCGGATTTCAGATAGGGGCCGTTCCACACAGAGGCGCCGGCGGGCCGCCGTGCGAGCGCGGAGAGGCCTTCTTCCGTCGCGGGATAGCGGCCGACGTCGAGATAGAAAAGATCGAGCGCGCTCGAAATATTCTCCATCTGAATCTGCGCGGTCTTCACCTTCGACTCGGAGAGATAGTTCAGCACGCGCGGGCCGACGAGGCCGACGATCGAGCCGATGATCGCGAGCACGACCAGCATCTCGACGAGCGTGTAGCCGGCGCGCGCGGAGCGAAGCGCGCGGCGTTTCGAAAGGGTCGAGGCTTTGAGCGGAAGAATGGCGCGCATCGGACTCGTAGGGCTGGGCGTTTCACACGCGGAAAAAAGCGTCGCGAGACTAGGCAGAGCGGGCCGACGAGTCCAGCCGCGCGACGGCTTTCTCGGCAAAGGAATTCGCGCCTTTCGTCATCGTCGCGACATGCGAGCATGTCTTAGCGGGCGATGCGCGTTCGCGCCGCGGCTTGACACTCCTTCGTCCGTGGCGATCAACTCCGCTCATGCGCAGACGAATCGCACGACGGCCCTCGGCCGCGAGGCCGTATCCATGAAAGTCGTCGGCCTCTTCGCCGGCATAGGCGGGCTCGAGCTCGGGCTCGCTCGCGCCGGACATGATTGTCTCATGTTCTCCGAAAACTGGCCGCTGGCCGCAAAGGTGCTGGCGACGCATTTTCCGCAGACGCCCAATGTGGGCGATGTCGCTGCGCTGCGCGCGCTGCCGGGCGAGACGGAACTGGTCACGGCCGGCTTTCCTTGCCAGGATTTGAGCCAGGCCGGCCGCACGCAGGGCATTGGCGGGCGCAAATCCTCTCTGGTCGAGCATGTGTTCCGCCTGCTCGACGAGACGCGCTCGCCGCATGCGTTGCTCGAGAATGTCTCCTTCATGCTGAGCCTCGATCGCGGACGCGCCATGGCGCGGCTCGTCTCGGCTTTCGAGGAGCGCGGCTATCTCTGGGCCTATCGCGTCGTCAACACTCTGGCCTTTCTGCCGCAGCGGCGCGAGCGCGTGCTGTTTCTGGCCTCGCGCCTCGCCGATCCGGCCAATATTCTGCTCGTGGACGAGGCGACGCCGCGCCCGCGCGCCACGGCGCTGGCGACGCACGCCCATGGCTTTTATTGGACGGAGGGCGTGCGCGGCCTCGGCTGGGGGCAAGATTGCGTGCCGACATTGAAGAACGGCTCGACGCTCGGCATCGCCTCGCCGCCGGCGATTCTGCTGCCTTCAGGAGAGGTGGTGACGCCCGATATTCGTGACGCCGAGCGGCTGCAGGGTTTTCCTGCGGACTGGACCGCGCCGGCCGAGGCGCTGGGCCGTCCCGGCTGGCGCTGGTCGCTGGTCGGCAATGCGGTGAGCGCGCCGGTGGCCGAATGGGTCGGCGGCCGGCTCGAGGCGCCGGGGCGCTATGATCCGGCCCGCGACGGCCCGGTTCTGGAGGAGGGCGCCCGCTGGCCCCGCGCCGCGCGCTATGACGGCGAGCGGCGCCTCGGCGTCGAGATTTCGGCCTTTCCCGTCTGGCGCGAGCGCGAGCCGCTGCATGTTTTTCTGCAGCATAAGGGCAAGCCGCTGTCCGAGCGCGCGAGCGCTGGGTTTCTCGCCCGCACCATGCGGGCGAAGCTGCGATTCGAGCCCGGATTTCGGGAGGCGGTGGCCGCTCATCTCGAGGCGATGCGCGCCGGCCCCGGCCTCGCCGCCGCCCAATGAGGACGCCGCCGGCCAGCGATCCGGCGCGCGCAGCGCTGATGAAGCGGGTGCGGCAGTCCCGCACCGGGGCGGAGGAGGCGGTCGCCGCGGCGCTGCGGCTTGCCGGGCTCCATTACCGGCGCAACGCCAAGGGCCTGCCCGGCGCGCCGGATTTCGCCAATCGCAGCCGGCGCTGGGCGCTCTTCGTCAATGGCTGCTTCTGGCACCACCACAAGAATTGCCGCCGCGGCACGATCCCCAAACAGAACAACGCCTTCTGGCTGGAGAAATTCGCCGCCAATCGCGCTCGCGACGCCCGCAAGGCCAAGGCTCTGAGGGCGCTCGGGTTTCGCGTCGCGATCCTGTGGGAGTGCGAGGCGCTGGACCCGCCCCGCCTGACGGCGCGCGTTTCCCGGCTCGCCGGGCTGTGGGGGCTGGGACAATTGGACGGGCCGCAGTAGAGGGTGGTTCACGCCGATCGCCCACGCTTCTGGCCATGCGCCCGTCGAATTGCTACAAGCCGCGCAGGGAGCGGTCTATATTCCGTTCCAGCCCCTCGAGATTCACCGCGAGCCAGTCGAGCCATGCGCAGCGCCAAATACGAGCGCGACACGAAAGAGACCCGTATCGCCGTCGCCGTCGATCTCGACGGCGAGGGCAAATCCGATATTTCGACCGGGATCGGCTTTTTCGACCATATGCTCGACCAGATCGCGCGCCACGCGCCGCTCGACCTCACCGTCGCGGCCAAGGGCGATCTGCACATTGACGGCCATCATACGGTCGAGGATGTGGGCATTGCGCTCGGCAAGGCGGTGGATCAGGCGCTCGGCGACCGCAAGGGCATCGCCCGCTATGGCGACGCCCATGTGCCACTGGACGAGGCGCTCTCCCGCGTCGTGGTGGACGTCTCCGGCCGGCCCTTCCTCGTCTTCGACGTCGCCTTTCCGGCGGCCAAGATCGGCGATTTCGACACCGAGCTGGTGCGCGAGTTCTTCCAGGCTTTTGCCACCAATGCGCGCATCGGCCTGCATGTGGAGGCGCTGCGCGGCGTCAATTCGCATCATATCGCGGAATGCTGCTTCAAGGGCTTCGCCCGCGCCTTGGGCAAGGCGACAGCGCCCGATCCGCGCCGCGGCGGCGTGGTGCCCTCCACCAAAGGCACGCTCACCGGCTGAAAGGGAGGCGGGCCTATGGCCGTCTACACCGTCCTTATACCCAAGGCCGCGCCGGGCGAGGCTCCGCCGCCGGAGCGAATCGTCTTTCTGCGCGACGGCTTCTCGACGCCGGCCTTTCTCTTCGGCCCTTTGTGGCTGCTGTGGCGGCGTGCGTGGCTGCCGGCCGTCCTATGGACAGCTACGCTCGCGCTGATCCTCGGCGGCGGCGCGGCTCTGGGGATCAATCCCGCGGCGGCCTCGGTCTTGCAGCTGGCGCTCGGCCTGCTGCTCGGCCTCGAGGGGCCGCGGCTCGTCGCCTGGTCGCTCGAGCGCAAGGGTTACACGGAGAGCGCCGTAATGGTCGCGGCTAGGATCGATGAGGCCGAGGACGTGTTTTTCGCCAATTGGCGCCCCTCCGGCGTCCTCCCGACGACAGTGACGCCGCGGCCCGGCGGCCGGGCGGCGATGCGTTCGGTCATCGGCGGCCTGTTCGAGGAGCCGCGCGCGTGACCACGGCGATCATCGATTATGGATCGGGCAATCTGCACTCCGCCGCCAAGGCATTCGAGCGCGCCGCGCGGGAAGGCGAGGGGGCGGAGATCACCGTCACCAATGATCCAGATGTCGTGCGCCGGGCCGAGCGCATCTGCCTGCCGGGCGTCGGCGCCTTTCGCGATTGCCGCAACGGCCTCTCCGCCCTCGCCGGGCTGGACGAGGCGCTGCGCGAGGCGGTGATCGAGCGCGGCCGGCCGTTCCTCGGCATATGCGTCGGCATGCAGCTGATGGCGACGCGCGGCCTCGAGCATGGCGAGGCGGCCGGCCTCGGCTGGATCGCCGGCGATGTCGCGGTCATCGAGCCCGCGGACAAGAGTCTGAAAATCCCCCATATGGGCTGGAACACGCTGGAGCTGACGCGCCCGCATGCGCTCTTTTCCGGCATCCCCACGGGAAAGGACGGGCTGCACGCCTATTTCGTGCACTCCTACCAATTCCTGCCCGCTTCGCCCGGCCATATCGTGGCGACGACCGATTACGGCGCTCCGCTGACCGCGGCGGTGGCGCGCGACAATCTCGTCGGCACGCAATTCCATCCCGAGAAGAGCCAGAGGCTCGGCCTCGCTCTCATCGCGAATTTTCTGAGGTGGCGTCCGTGATCCTGTTTCCTGCGATCGATCTCAAAGAGGGTCAATGCGTGCGCCTCGTCGAAGGCGAGATGTCTTCGGCGACTGTGTTCAACGACGATCCGACCGCGCAGGCGCAGGCCTTCGCCGCCCAAGGCTTCGAATATCTGCATGTCGTCGATCTCGACGGCGCCTTCGCCGGCGCGCCGATGAACGCCCTCGCCGTGGAGGGCATTCTCGCCAACATAAAGATTCCGGTGCAGCTCGGCGGCGGCATTCGCGAGATGCGCACCATCTCGCGCTGGCTCGACAAGGGGATTTCGCGCGTCATCATCGGCACGGCCGCGGTGCGCGATCCGGCGCTGGTGCGCGAGGCGGCGCGTCTCTATCCGGGCCGCATAGCGGTGGGCATAGACGCCAAGGACGGCTTTGTCGCCGTCGAGGGCTGGGCGCGCCGCACCCATGTCTCGGCGCAGGATTTGGGCCGCAGCTTCGAGGACGCCGGCGTCGCCGCCATCGTCTACACTGATATTTCGCGCGACGGCGTGCTGAAGGGGCTCAACATAGAGGCGACGCTGGCGCTCGCTGACGCGCTGAGCATTCCGGTCATCGCCTCGGGCGGCCTCGCCTCGCTTGCCGACATTGAGCGTCTGCTGCAGCCCGACTGCAAGAAGCTCGCGGGCGCGATCACCGGCCGCGCGCTCTATGACGGGCGGCTCGATCCGGCGGAAGCGTTGGCGCTGATCCGCGCGGCGACGGAGGCGGCATGAGGCCGGAAGACGTCATCGCCCGCTTGACGTCCCGCGCCGGGGTGGTGCGCGTGAGAAACGTCATGAACCATGTCTTGTGGTTCATGACGGTGGGGACGCTCGCCTTTCTGACGGCGGCCTACGAATTCCAAGCCGACCCGGTGTTGAAGTATGTATTCGTCTTCTTTGCCGCCGTTCCGAGCGTCGTCTTTGTCATCACGCATTTCTACTTTATGTTGAAAAGCCCAGATCGCCTTCAGTCCGAAGAGTTTGTGGTGCGGCAGCACGAGCTTTGGATCGAGTCCCGAAGCAAGAGCGGTCTTCCGCAGAAAATCGAAGGAGAAGGCTTGGAGCTTCCCAATGTGATCGAGGTGGATCCGAGCGAAGGAGAGCAACCGTGAACGCTTTTCTCCTGGTTTACGATAGTTCGAGGACGTCGCGCGACCTCGTGTCCCGGCGCCTGGACAAGATTGCGGAGATCACGAACTGGTACGCCGTCTTCGACAATACTTTCTGCATCTCGTCCGAGCGCGACGCGCGGTGGCTCGCAGCGCAGATCAGGGAAGAGGTGATCCCTGACGTTCGATTCATCGTTACGGAAATCGAGACGAAGAAGAAGGGCGGCTGGCTCCCGAGAATTATCTGGGACTTCATCAATCGCCCGCAGTCTCCGGAATCCTCGGCCGCCTGATGCTCAAATCCCGCGTTATCCCCTGCCTCGACGTGAAAGAGGGCCGCGTCGTCAAAGGCGTCAATTTCGTCGATCTGCGCGACGCCGGCGATCCGGTCGAATGCGCCATCGCCTATGACGCCGCCGGCGCCGACGAGCTCTGCTTCCTCGACATCACCGCGAGCCACGAGAATCGCGGCATCATGCTCGATGTGGTGCGGCGCACGGCGGAGGCCTGCTTCATGCCGCTCACCGTCGGCGGCGGCGTGCGCAATGAGGACGATATTCGCAATCTCCTGCTCGCGGGCGCCGACAAGGCCTCGATCAATTCGGCCGCTGTGGCGGATCGGCAATTCGTGCGCGAGGCGGCGGAAAAATTCGGCTCGCAATGCATCGTCGTCGCCATCGACGCCAAGCGCGTCGGCGATCATTGGGAAATCTTCACCCATGGCGGCCGCCGCCCGACGGGCATAGACGCGGTCGAATACGCCAAGGAGGTCACGAGCCTCGGCGCGGGGGAGATATTGCTCACCTCCATGGACCGCGACGGCGCCAAAATCGGCTTCGACATCGGGCTGACCCGCGCCGTTGCGGATGCGGTCGATGTGCCGGTCATCGCCTCGGGCGGAGTCGGAACGCTGGATCATCTCGTCGAAGGCGTGCGCGAAGGCCATGCTTCCGCCGTTCTCGCGGCGTCTATTTTCCACTTCGGCGAGTTCACCATCCCGCAGGCGAAGCGATATATGGCGAAAGCGGGCATTCCGATGCGTCTCGACGGCCTGGAGCCCTCATGAGCGATTTCACCCTCGCCGATCTCGCGAAGATCATCGCATCGAAGCGGGGCGCAGACGCCGCGCAATCCTACACCAAGAGCTTGTTCGAGGCCGGAACGCCCCGCATCGCCAAGAAATTCGGCGAGGAGGCGGTGGAGACCGTCATCGCCGCCATGGAGGGCGACCGCAAGAATCTGACGAGCGAGGCGGCCGACACGCTCTATCATCTGCTCGTGCTGCTGGAGGCGGGCGGCGTCTCGCTCGCGGAAGTTCTCGCCGAGCTGGAGACGCGCACCGTCCAATCCGGCCATGCGGAAAAAGCGTCGCGCGGAGAGCGGAAATGAACGCCGAGGCTTATCTGGGAGCCGGCGTCGCGCTGTCGCCCTATCGGCGCTTCACCCGCGCCGAATGGGCGAGCCTGCGCGCCGACACGCCGCTCACGCTCACGATCGACGATTTGACGCGGCTCAAATCGCTCGACGATCCGATCTCGCTGGAAGAGGTCATCGAGATTTATCTGCCGCTCTCGCGCCTGCTCGCGCTCTATGTCGCGGCGACGCAAGGGCTGTTCAAGGCGACGCAGCGGTTTCTGGGCGCCGAGGACGGCAAGATGCCCTATATAATCGGCGTCGCGGGCTCGGTCGCCGTGGGCAAATCCACGACGGCGCGCATTCTCAAGGCGCTGCTGTCGCGCTGGCCCAACACGCCGAAGGTGGAACTCGTCACCACCGACGGCTTTCTCTATCCCAACGCCGTGCTCGAGCGCGACGGGCTGATGGACAAGAAGGGCTTTCCCGAGAGCTACGACAATCGCGCGCTGCTGCGCTTTCTCTCCGATGTGAAGGCCGGCCAACGCAATGTCGCAGCGCCGGTCTATTCGCATCTCATCTATGATGTGGTGCCGGACGAGTTCTTCTATGTCGATCGGCCGGATATTCTCATCGTAGAAGGCGTGAATGTGCTGCTCGCCAGCCGTCCGCGCGGCGATGGGCGCGAAATTCCCTTCGTCTCGGATTTCTTCGACTTCTCGGTCTATCTGCACGCCGAGGAGGCTGTGCTCGAGCAATGGTATGTCGAGCGCTTCCAGCGCCTGCGCGAGACGGCCTTCCGCGATCCGCTCTCCTATTTCAAGAAATACGCCGATCTCGACGATGCGGAGACGATGCGCGTCGCCAAGGACATTTGGACGCGCATCAATCTCGAAAATCTGCGCCGCAACATTTCGCCGACGCGTCCGCGCGCCAGCCTGGTGCTGACCAAAGGCGCGGACCATCGCATAGAGGAAGTCGCGCTGCGCAAGCTGTGAGCGAGCCGCGACGGCGCGTCCAATTCATTGCAGAGCCGCGCCGCTTCGATTGGCGCGGGCCTCATGTCATTGCGGAGGAGCGATCATGTCGGAGGCGCCGCATTCGGCGGATTACATTCACGACGAGCGCTTCGATTGGTGGAGCCGCGATTTTCTCCGCCTGCTGAAGTCGCGCGCCATAGGCGACGAGATCATGACGAGCCTCGCCGATTTCGGCGTCGGCGAAGGGCATTGGAGCCTCGGCCTTCTCGACGCCTTCGTCGATCTGCGGGAAGTGACGGGCGTCGATCGGGAGCGCGAATGGTGCGAGCGCTCCGCAAAAAATATGCTGAGCGCGCGCCGCATATCGCCTATCGCGCTGTCGAATCGGATGTGAGCGACACCGGCCTGCCCGGCGGCTCGTTCGACATCGTCACCGCGCAGACTTTGCTGATGCACAGCCTCGCGCCGGAAAAAATCGTCGCGGAAATGCGTCGCGTGGCGAAGCGCGGCGGAACGATCGTCTGCGTCGAGCCGGTCAATCATTTGAATTGGGCGCAGACGTTCGAATTGACGCATTTTCTGACGCCGTCTGAACGCGCCGCCTTCTATGGCGTCTGGGTCAGGTTCGTTGATTTCGTCAAAATCCGCAGAGGCGACCAGGATATCGGTCTGCGTCTGCCGACCCTGCTGGCGCGGGCGGGGCTCGAGAATATTCGCATATGGTCGAATGATCGCGTGCGTCTCGATCCGATCGAGACCTACGACATTGATTTTCTCGAAGAGGAAATGGGCCGCGACTGGGTAAGGGAGGCGTTGGCCGGCGCCGCGATCGGCGACGCCGAAATCGAATTCGTGAGGGCGATCGTCGCGAGAATTCGCGCCGAAAAACCGCGTGAGCTCGACTTCGTGCCGCGTGCGTCGTCGTGTTTCGTTTGCGTCGCGACTGCGCCGTGATCGCGCATCGGCGCAGGAACTTTTCCGCGCCGGGCAGAGTTGGTTCGAGCCGCCGGGCGCGCTCCATCCGGTGAGCGAGAGCGCCGGCGACACAGAGCGGGCGCGTTTGCTCACTATATTCGTCGATGATTCGAGCGAGACATTTCTGACGCTTCCCGACGTCCCAGCAGGAGAGAGAGAATGACCAGCCGTCTCGATTACGCTCACGCCGCGCCCGAAGGTATGAAAGCGCTCGGCGTCGCGCATTCCTATGTCGCCGCCAGCGGACTCGGCAAAGCGCTCATCGAGCTCGCCTATTTGCGCGTGTCGCAGATCAATGGCTGCGCCTATTGCCTCGATCTTCACACGCGCGCGCTCATCAGTGAAGGCTTCACCGTGGAGAAGCTCGCGCTGGTCTCCGTGTGGCGCGAGGCGGAGGCGCTGTTCAGCGAGCGCGAGCGCGCCGCTCTCGCCTGGGCGGAGACGGTGACGCGCGTCGCCGAGACCGGCGTTCCCGATGAGGAGTTCGCCGCGGTCTCGACGCAGTTTTCCGAGAAGGAGCTCGCCGATCTGACGATCGCGATCGGCCTGATGAACGCCTATAATCGCATCGCCATCTCCTTTCGCGCGACGCCCGGAGCGGTGAAGCGCGCCGCGAGCCATGCGTAGCGAGAGAGGGCTCGACTGGGTGAGCTTTCTGCTCGCCGATGTGCAGAGCGGCGTCGGGCCGTTTCTGGCCATTTATCTGTGGTCGAGCCAGCATTGGGACGCCACCCATATCGGCGTCATCATGACCATTGCCGGCGCGGCGACAGTGGCCGCGCGCGCTCCCGCCGGCGCGCTCGTCGATTGGACGCGCGGCAAGCGCGGGCTCATCGCCGCGGGCGCGCTGCTCGTCGCGGCGGGCTCTGCGGCGCTCGGTCTTTTTCCGTTTTTCTGGCCCGCGGCGGCGGCGCAGACCATCATCGGCGCCTGCGACGCGGTGTTTCCGCCGGCCATAGCGGCGATCAGCCTCGGCGTCGTCGGCCGCGCGCTTTTCGCCGAGCGCATCGGCCGCAATGAGGCCTTCAACCATGCCGGCAATGTGGTGACGGCGATCGCGGCGGGGCTCGCCGGTTGGCTGATCGCGCCGGTCGCCGTGCTGTGGCTCGTCGTGCTGCTCGCCTGCGCCAGCGCGCTCGCGCTGGTGATGATCGACGCGCGCGAGATCGACCATCGCGCCGCGCGCGGTCTTTCGGATGGCGACGACGATCCCGCCGATGGCGAGCGCCCGAGCGGGCTGCGCGTGATCTTCGAATCGCGTCCTCTGCTGATCTTCACCGCAGCGATCACGCTATTTCACTTCGCCAATGCCGCAATGCTGCCGCTGGTTGGCGAAAGGCTGAGCGAGGGGCGCGATCAGACCGGCTCGCTGTTCATGGCCGCCTGCGTCATCGCCGCGCAGGCGGTCATGATCCCCATGGCGGCCCTCGTCGGCGCCAAGGCCGATCGCTGGGGCCGCAAGCCGCTGCTGCTCGCCGGCTTCGCCGTGCTGCCGATTCGTGGGCTGCTCTACACGCTGTTCGACGATCCGCTCTATCTCGTCTCCATCCAATTGCTCGATGGCGTCGGCGCGGGCCTCTTCGGCGCTCTGTTCTTCATCGTGATCGACGATCTCACCGAGGGGACGGGCCATTACAGCCTCGCGCTCGGCGCCTCCGGCGCCTGCTGGGGCGCGGGCGCCGCGCTCAGCAATGTCGTCGCCGGCGCGCTCGTCGACACCGCCGGTTTCAATGCCGCTTTTCTGTTTCTCTCCGCCGTCGCGGCGCTCGCTTTTCTGCTGCTCTGGCTCGGCATGCCGGAAAGCGCTAAGCCAGAGCGATCCGCCGCTTGAACGCGTGAGTCCGAATGGCTGAAAAAGAACGCTCGCCCTTTGTCGCGGCGCTGCTGGCGGTCGCGCTCGTCTTCGTCGGCGCGCTCGCAGCTGGGGCCGGCGCGACGCTTCTCGCCTCGCTTCCGGCGCTGCTCGCGGGCGGCGCGTCGCCGGCCTGGACGCACGCTATCGCCATCATCGTCTTCGCCGGGACCTATGTCGTCATCGCGCTCGGCGAGGCGCCGGGCTTGCGGCTCGATCGCGCCGGCGCGGCGCTGCTCGGCGCCAGCCTTATGGTCGGGCTCGGCGTGCTGCCGCTGGACGCGGCCTATCGCGCCATCGATTTCGATACGATCACTCTTCTGCTCGGCATGATGATCGTCGTCGCCAATTTGCGTCTCTCCGGCTTTTTTCGGCTGGCGAGCAATTTCGTCGTCGCGCGTGCGAAGACGCCGCTCGCTCTGCTCGCCGCAATCGTGCTGGTGACGGGCGCTTTTTCCGCCTTTCTCGTCAATGACGCCATCTGCCTCGTGATGACGCCGCTCACCCTCGAGCTGACCAGACGCCTGAAGCGCGATCCTCTGCCCTATCTGCTCGCCGTGCCCATGGCCTCCAATGTCGGCAGCGTGGCGACGATCACCGGCAATCCGCAGAACATGATTATCGGCGGCCTGTCGCATATTCCCTATGGCGCCTTCGCCGCGGCGCTTTGGCCGGTCGCCGCCTTTGGCCTTCTCGCCACTTTCGTGCTGGTGGCGCTGTTCTACCGCGGCGAGTTTCTCACACGCGAGAGACTGCCCGAGGCGGCGCCGGCGCCGGCGCGGGCGCGCGGCTTTCTCGTCGTCAAATCGGTGCTGGTGACGCTCGCCATGATGGCGCTTTTCTTCGCCGGCCAGCCGGTCGCGAAAGTGGCCATCGTCGGCGGCGCGCTGCTGCTCGTCACCCGCCATGTGAAGGCGGAGAAGGTCTATCGCGAGATCGATTGGCCGCTTCTCTTGATGTTCGTCGGCCTGTTCATCGTCGTCGAAGGGCTCGAGACGACGGTGCTGACGCCGCAGGCCGTCGCCTCCATCGGCAATTTCGATCTGTCCGATGCGGGCGTTCTGTCGGCGGTTTCCGCGGTGCTCTCCAATGTCGTCAGCAATGTGCCGGCGGTGCTGGCGTTGAAGCCCTTCATCGCCGGCGCGGCCGATCCGCAGCGCGCCTGGCTCGTCGTCGCCATGGCCTCGACGCTGGCCGGAAATCTGACGCTCATCGGCTCCGTCGCCAATCTCATCGTCGCCGAGCGCGCCCGCGCCGCGGGC
This sequence comes from Methylosinus sp. sav-2, assembly GCF_004366495.1. Lineage (NCBI taxonomy): Bacteria > Pseudomonadati > Pseudomonadota > Alphaproteobacteria > Hyphomicrobiales > Methylocystaceae > Methylosinus > Methylosinus sp. sav-2. The sequence continues at coordinate 121,344 of NZ_SOEJ01000009.1, read as the reverse complement.
GTCTCCATCGGCTTCTGGGCCTATTTCAAAGTGGGCGCGCCGCTCACGCTGATCACCATCGCCTTCGGCGCATGGCGCCTGTGACCTTCGGCAACTTTTCGCCGCGCCGGGCGTTTCCATTCATCCGAGGGCCGGGGGCTCACGTGGGAGGTCGAAATGGCGACCGCTATCCCTGAACTCCAAATGATCTCGAGCGAGCATATCGTCGGCGCGAAAATCTTCGATCAGAGCGGCAAGGAAATCGGCGAGATCGATCATCTGATGATCGATCCCATCACCGGCCAGGCGCGCTACGCCATCGTCGATTTCTGTGGCTTCATGTGCCTGCGCAAGGGCCATCACGCCGTGCCGTGGAAGGCGCTCTGCTACGACCAGGACAGGCGTCGTTATACGACTTCTGTGACGGAGCAGATGCTCGAAAAGGCGCCGGAATATAGCGAGGCGAGCTGGACCGATCGCGACTGGGAGACGCGCATCCACCAGCATTACGGCGCAGCGCCCTATTGGGAAGGCGCGGCGCTGGAGGGGCGCCATTGATTTGATGCGAGCCTGACGGCTAGCGGGCTAAACGCCGCGAGCCGTCAGGCTCGCTCGGCGTCCTCCGTCAAATATGAATCGCCCGCCCGAAGGCGTCGAGCGCGCTCTCATGCATGGTCTCGGAGAGCGTCGGATGCGGGAAGATGGTCTCCATCAGCTCCGCCTCGGTCGTCTCCAGATTCATCGCGATCACGAAGCCTTGAATCAGCTCCGTCACCTCGGCGCCGATGAGATGCGCGCCGAGCAGGCGTCCGCTCTTTGCGTCGAAGATGGTTTTCACCAGGCCCTCCGTCTCGCCCATGGCGATGGCCTTGCCATTGGCGATATAGGGAAAGCGCCCGATCTTCAGCTCATGTCCCGCCGCTTTCGCCGCCGCTTCCGTGAGGCCGACCGAGGCGATCTGCGGATGGCAATAGGTGCAGGCGGGAATGCGCGTGCGCTCGATCGGATGCGGCGACAGGCCGGCGATCGCCTCGACGCAGACGACGCCCTCATGCTCCGCCTTATGGGCGAGCATTGGCGGGCCGGCGACATCGCCGATCGCATAAATACCTGAGACATTGGTGCGGCCGAGGCCGTCGGTGAGAATGACGCCGCGATCGGTATTCACGCCCAGAGCCTCCAGCCCCAGCCCCTCGCTATTGGGAACGACGCCGACGGCGGAGATGACGCGCTCGGCCTCTATGCTCTGCTCGCCGCTCTCGGTCGCGATCGTCGCGACGACGCCATTGTCGCTCTTGTCGAGCTTCGCGAGCTTGGCGCTGGTGATGATTTTTATCCCTTGCTTCTCGAAGGATTTGCGCGCCAGCGCGGCGATCTCGGCGTCTTCCGCCGGCAGGATTTGCGGCAGCGCCTCCACCAGAGTCACCTGCGCCCCGAAGGTCGAGTAGAAGGACGCGAATTCGACGCCGATCGCGCCGCCGCCGACGACGAGTAGTGATTTCGGCATGGAAGGCGGCAGCAGCGCCTCGAAATAGGTCCAGACGCGCTCGCCGTCCGGCTCGAGGCCCGGCAGGGCGCGTGGCCGCGCGCCGGTCGCGACGATGATATGTTTGGCCGAATAGACGCCTTCGCCGAGGATGTTTTTCGGCTTGGGGAGTTGCGGACGCGCGCCGAAACCCTTGGGCGCGGCGACGCGAAGCTCGCCCGGCGCGGTGAGCGCGGCCTCGCCCCAGATCACATCGATCTTGTTCTTCTTGCACAGGAACTCGACGCCGGCGTTGAGCCGCCCGGCGACAGCGCGCGAGCGTTTCACCAGCGCTTCGGCGTCGAAGGAGACCTCGCCCTCTATGCGCAGGCCGAAATCCTTCGCATGTTTTGCGAGACGAAAGACATCGGCCGAGCGCAGCAGGGCCTTGGTGGGAATGCAGCCCCAATTGAGGCAAATGCCGCCCAAATGCTCGCGCTCGACAATGGCCGTCTTCAGCCCGAGCTGCGCGGCGCGGATGGCGGCGACATAGCCGCCCGGCCCGCCGCCGATGACGATGAGATCATAAGAATTGGCCATGGAACCCTCGCGACCGCCGGCGCCGCTCGAATGATTCCCTTCGAGCCGCTGCGCGCTCATATGTGGCCGATGCGAGCGCCGGGCGCCATAGGCGCGGGGCGTCAGGGCCGCGTCAGCTGCCGGCGCAGTTCCGCGCGCCCGCGCCGCTCGAAATGCGCGCGGGCGGAAGGGTAGCGGCCGCGCGCGATCAGAAAGGCGACGTCGGGATTGCGCGCGACATAGGCCTCGGCGTCGAAATCCTCCGGCGTGGCGGGCCGGTCGCGCGGGATCATCTGCACGCGCCCCTCGTAGCGGCCATAGCGCGCAAAATGCGCGCGGCCGGAGAGAATGCTCCCGCTGCGCACCTTATCGGCGACATCCGGATTGGCGTAGAGATAGGCGCGCTCGTCGAAATTCTCGAGCGTCGCGATTTGCGCGAAGCTCGCCTCCGGCGGCAAAATGGGCGAAGGCGCAGCCTCGCGCGGGGTCAGCGGGCGCAGCTCGCGCAAAAAGGCGAGGGCGCGGCGCAAGGCGCGGTCGCCCGATATCGCCGCCGCCTCCAGCCGCAGCGGCGCCAGCTCCGCCGCGCCGATGCGCGCGCCGCGCCGATCGGCCTCGGCGGCGATGTCGTAGAAGCGCAGAAAATGCGCATAGCCCCGCGGATCGCGGGCGTAGAGCTGCGAGAGCAGATCGGTCCCCGCCGGCGCGGCCGCGAGGCGGCGCGCATCCTCGGCCTTGGGGCCATGGAAATGCACGATGGAAGCGCCCCATGCGACGCCCCAATAGGGCTTCCAATGCATGGCGAGCGGCAGATGATCCCAGCGCCCGGCGAAATGCGCGTTGAGCGCCTCTTGATCGTAATGATGCGGCAGGCCGAGCGCGGCGCGCGCGCTCCGCATCAGCGGCTCATATTCGGCGCGCATGGCCGGGACGTTGAGGAGCAGCACGCCCGAGCAGAATTGCGACCACTCATGCGGCTCGTGCTGGGGCGCGGCGGCGAAATAGCGCGGCCGCAGCGGCGAAAGCTCGACCCGCCGGGCGAACAGCACGTCGCAATCGGTGTAGAGGACGAATTCGTCCTTCGTCTCGATGAGGGGAATTTCGAGCCGCAGAAAGGCGCCGGCGGCGATGGAGCGGCTCCAGTCCGGCGTCTCCGGCGTCGCCTCTATGGCCTCGATGAGGCCGGAGCGCCGGCTGTGGATCTGGACGGGCGCGTCATGGCCGAGGCTGGCGCGGAGCCGGTCCGCCTCGCCGTCGAAGACGAGATGCGGCTCGAGCCCCGCTATGTCGATCGCCGTGCGGACGGCGACGCGCAAATGCTCGGCGTAGCGGTCGAGAGCCGACGCGTTCAGGCAGGAATACCATTTCATCCGAAAGGATTCCCGCGTCGAAGCGTCGGCGCCGACGGATCAGGCCGTCTGCGGCAGCGCGGCCTTGGCCTTCTCGACGATGGCCTTGAAGGCCTCCGGCTGGGTGATGGCCAGCTCGGACAGAACCTTGCGGTCCACGGTGACGCCGGCCTTGGCGAGGCCGTCGATGAAGCGGCTGTAGGTCAGGCCCAGCTCACGCACGGCGGCGTTGAGGCGCTGAATCCACAAAGCGCGGAAGACGCGCTTCTTGGCCTTGCGGTCGCGCGTCGCATATTGCATCGAGCGATCGACGGCGGCCTTGGCGGCGCGGATGGTGTTCTTGCGACGGCCGTAGAAGCCTTTGGCGGCATCTAGGGTCTTCTTGTGCTTGGCGTGCGAGGTGACGCCGCGTTTGACGCGAGCCATGACATGATCCTTTCAGGAAATCCGAAATCGGGGGAAGGGGAGAAGCTCAGCCGTTGGGCAGGAAATACTTCTTGACGTTGTCGCCGTCCGTCTTGAACAGGACGGACGTCCCGCGCAGATTTCGGATCTGCTTGTTGGTGCGCTTGATCATGCCGTGGCGCTTGCCCTTCTGGGCATAGACCACCTTGCCGGTGCCGGTGATCTTGAAGCGCTTTTTGGCGCCCGATTTGGTCTTCAGCTTGGGCATTTTGCTCTCCTGGGCCGAGGCCCTGTTCTGCGCGCCGGTTTCCCGGCGCTTTATTCGCGCGAGCGAAAAGAACCGCCACGGCAGCCCATCACTGGCCGGGCGGTTCGGAAGCGCGGCTTATAAGCGGAAAGACAGGAGGTTGGCAAGCCCGTGTGACAAAGCCCGGCGAGCGCGGCCGTTCCCGAGACGGTCTACGCCCCGCGTCGCGGCTTGGCCAGCCGCCACAGCCATAGGCAGAGGCCGAGCAGCACGATCAGCGCCACCGCGCTCGGCCATAGCGGCATGGAGGCGCCGCCGACCTGAATATCCGGCTGCGTCGCCAGCCGCCCCGCCTGTCCGAGCGCCATCAGGCCGAAAATAACCGCCGCCACTTTCAATCCGGTGATTTGGGAGTCCATCGCTTCGTCCTCCAGAAATCCTCGGTGCTCTCATATAAAAGCGCGCGCGGCGGGGAAAAGGGCGCGCCCCGGGTCAGGGCGCCACATTGCGGCCCGGTCCGGCTCGGCCTATCTGCAGCTCTCATCCAGCGGAGGCTTCGATGCGGCAGCCGGCGATTTTCATCTCTCACGGCGGCGGCCCCTGCTTTTGGGTGGACGGCCCCATGGCCCGCGCCTTCGATGGGCTGAAGGCCTATCTCGCCGGCCTGCTCGCGTCTCTGGCGGAGCGTCCGCGCGCCATTCTCATCGTCTCGGCGCATTGGGAGGAGAAGCGGGTCACTCTGGGCGCGGCGAAAGCGCCCGGCATGATCTTCGATTATTACGGCTTCCCCGAGCACACCTACCGCCTGACCTATCCCGCGCCCGGCGCGCCGGAACTCGCCGAGCAGGCGCGCGGGCTGCTAGCGGCGTCCGGCGTCGAGGCGGCGCTGGACGCCGCGCGCGGCTTCGATCACGGCGTCTTCGTGCCCATGCTGATCGTCGAGCCCGGCGCGACGATTCCGATTCTCACTCTGTCTTTGCGTGACGATCTCGATCCCGCCTTTCACATCGGCGTCGGCGCGGCGCTCGCGCCTCTGCGCGATGACGGCGTTCTCATCCTCGGCAGCGGCAACAGTTTCCATAATCTGCGCACATTCTTCGACGGCGAGGCGCGCGCCGCCGCCGGTTTCGACGCTTGGCTGACAGACGCCGTGACGAAGCCGAGCCCCGAGGAACGCAATGCGCTGCTCGCGCAGTGGAGCGAGGCGCCATTCGCGCGCGCCTGCCATCCGCGCGAGGAGCATCTTCTGCCGTTGATGGTGGTCGCCGGAGTGGCTGGAGCGGACGTGGGACGCCGCGTCTTTCACGATGCGGCCGTGGGCAAGGCGATCTCCGGCTTCGCCTTCGGCTGAGCGTGCGGACCGACTCCCGATCGCGTGCAATGCGCGCGTCGGGAGTGACAAGAGAGGCTCGACCGCTCAGGCCGCGTCGCGCGCTTCCGCCGGGCCGAAATAATCGAGATAGCGCGCATCGATCTCCGCGACGCGCAAGACGACGAACACATCCGTCGTGTTGAACTTGCGATCGACCACGGCGCCGTCGCCGAATTTGGCGCCGCAGCGCAGATAGCCCTTTATCAGCGGCGGCAGCGCGCTCATCGCCTTGCGCGGATCGACGGCCTCTTTCGCCAGCATCTCCATCGGCACATGCATTTCGCGCCGTGCGCTCACGCGCCAATCTTCGTCGGCGCGCGCATGATGCGCGAGGAAGCTCAGCGCCGTCGCATGGGCGAGCGGATTGGCGCCCTCGAGACTCGCGCAGCCGATCATTGCATCGATGCGATGATGCCGGACATAAGCGAGTATGCCGCGCCACAAAAGCTCGATCGTGCGCTTGCCGCGATATTGCTCGAGCACGCAGGAGCGGCCGAGCTCGAGAAAGCGCGTTCCATCGTGACGGGCGAGCAGCGGGGCAATGTCATATTCTCCGGCCGAATAGAATCCGCCCTTCTTCTCCGCGACATCGCGGCGTAGCAGGCGATAGGCGCCGACGACCTTGGGCTTGATCTTGCCGAAGCGATTGCGCGCCGCATGATCGATGACGATGAGATGATCGCAGAATTTGTCGAAACGATCGGCGTCGCGCCGCGTGATCGCGGCCTTGGCGTCGGGAATTGCGCCGCCCTTGCGGAAAAAAACCTTGAAGCGCAGCCGCTGCGCCTTGCGGATTTCCTTCTTGCTGCAGGCGAGCCGCACCTCGAGCGAGCCGAGCAGCGCGAGCGGGCCTTCGAGCCCGCCATGCTTCTTCTTTTTCGGCTTCAGGAGATTTTGCGGCTTCAGCAGGGGAAAGGCGCCTGCGATGATCTTGCGGCCGGCGTCGGCGTGGATCGCCCACATGTCGCGTATCGTCTCCGCTCGTGTCGCGCTCGCGCTTTTCGAGCGCTTGCGATCGAAGCGTTAGATCACGAGCGGGCGAAGCTTTTGTGACGACCTGCGGCGTTTGGATCGCGAGCCTTCAGGCTCGCATCGTGCGCAAATAGCTCATGGAGACGGCGCGCGAAGATGCGCGCCGTCTCGTTTGTCTTTCCTCAGCGCCGATGCGTCTCGGCCTGTGGGCCGCTCAGCAGCGGCGTTATTCGACGCACGGTCACGCGGCGATTCTCGCGCGAGGGACCTTGCGTCTGCACTTTGAGATATTGCTCGCCATAGCCTTGCGTCGTCAGATTTTCCGGCGGCACGCCGAAGTCGCGCGACAATATCGTCGCCACCGACTGCGCGCGCCGATCGGAGAGCGACAGATTGTCGACGTCCGAGCCCACCGCATCCGAGTGGCCTTCGATGAGGAACACTTCGGCGGGATTGCGCTTGATCGCTTCGTTGAGCGCCTCTGCGACCGTTACGAGACGTTGCGCTTGATCCGGCGTGATCGCCCAGGAGCCCGTGTCGAAATTGATCGTGTCGATATCGACGCTGCGCGTATAGGCGCGCACGGACGGGCTGTAGCGAATCTCGTCCAGAGTGTAGCGGCGCTGCATGGGCGCGAGCGGCGGCGCCGTCAGCGTCTCATAGATCAGACGCTCATCCGCGGCGCCGTAATCGACGACATAAGCGTCCGGAGCGATCTCGATCGGCGGCGGCGGCAGCACCACCACCTCCTCCGCAAAGCCGCGCGGCGGACCGCGGAAGCCATTGTCGATGAGAATGATCTCTCGGCCGTCGGGGAAGCGGCGCAAGCGACGCAGCAGCACGCCATTGGCGTCGGTGTAGGTGAGCACCTCGCCGCCGTCGCGGCGGGCGTAGACGCTCACATATTCCTCGCCGCGACGCTCGCTGCGCAGATTGCCGCCGAGCTCGCGGAAGCGCTCGTTCTCGTCGTGACGGATGAAGGCGCCGCCGCTCTCGCGCACGATGGTGCGGCCGGGCTCCTGCACGACCGTCACGCCGTCGCGCTCGAATTGCTGGCGACGTGCGTGGACATCGTCGAGCCGATGCGCGCCCGGCTGGCTCAGCACGAAGCCGCCGACGAGGCCGGCCGCCGCGCCGATCGCCGCCGCTGCGGCCGGCGACACGCGCGGTCCGCCGCCCGCCGGTGGCGCGCCATGCGGCGGAGCCGGCGGGCCGCCATAGGCGGCTCCAGAGGGGGGCGGCCCACCTGCCGGCGGGACGCCATAGGCGGCGCCTCCGGCTTGCGGTGGAACATGCGGCGGGACGGAGCCGGCGCCGGGAGGCGCGCCGGGCGGGATCGCGCCTTGCTGTCCAGGCGGCAGAAAGCGTCCCCCAGGACCTGCGGCCGGCGGCGCGCCCGCATGATCTCCGGCCGGAGCAGCGCCGGGCGGCGGGCCATTGGGACGCGGCGCGGCGCCGGGCTGGGCCGTGGACGGCAGGAAGTTGCCGCCCTGCGCCGGCGTCCCGGCGGGCGGCTGTCCATGCGGCGCCGGCGCCTCGGGCGCGCCGCCGGCCGCTGGTGTGGGATGCGGTCCGCCGAGATGCGCCGGCGCTCCATTCGAGCCATTGGGCGGAAGGTTTTGGCCGCCGCCGGCTGGCGGGGTCGCGGAATGCGCCGGCGGGGCGGGGACGGCGGGCGAGGCGGGAGGCTGCTGTCCAATAGCGGGCGTGACGATCGGAGCGGCCGGCGCGATGCGGGCGGCGGGCGCGCCGGCGCCGGGGCCATGGTCGCCGCTCGGGGCGGGAACAGGGGGCCGGCCGGCCGCGGGAGCGCGATTCTCATGCGGGATGGACGGCGAGGGGCTCTGGGCGGCGGCCGGATTGGCGGGCGCGATCGGATGGGGAATGGGGATGGCCGCAGGCGCCGCCGTAGGATGCGGCGGCGGAGCTTGCCGAATCGGCGCGGCCTGCTGCGGCGGATGGATTATGGCGGGGGCGGGCGGGGCCGGCGGCGCCGCGCGCAGCTGCGGGCGCGGAAACGGCGGGGCGCCGGCTCCGGGATAGGGGGAGGGCGGCGGCGCGGAGGGCGCATGCTGAATGGGCGCCGGATGGAAAGGCGCCGCGGGCGGGGCCGCCGGGGCTGGGTGGGGAGCTGGCGCCGGTTGGGCCGGCCGCTGCGCCGGGGGGCGCTTTTCGTGATTTGGATCAAAGCCTTGCGGCGCGGCCTGCGCCAGCAATAGGGCTTCGCTGGCCGCGGCCGGCGCAATTCCGGCTTGCGGGCCGAGCGCCAGCGACGGCGTCATCAGCCCCGCGAGCAGCAAATTTTTTCGTCTCGACATTGTGTTCTCCCGACAAGGGCGTGAGCCATCGCAATCCCCGCGCTGCCGTTGTGACCTGCGCGCGGGGCGAAATTTTTTCTTTTTTGTGGCTATGGCGGCGCGCGCCGTCAGATCGCCTCGCGATCGCCATTCGCGCGGCGGCGCGCGGCGTCGATCGCCTCGAGAATCGTCCTCGACAAGGCGTCGAACTCGACGGGCTTGGTCAGCAGGAAATCGACCCCGGCTCCGCGCGCGGCGCGCTCGTCCTCCTCGAGCGCGCTGGCGGTCAGCGCGATGATCGGCAGCCGCCGCGCGCCCATGCGCGCCTCCTCCGCCCGAATGAGGCGCGTCGCCTCGAGGCCGTCGAGCTCGGGCATGAAGACGTCCATCAAAATGGCGTCGAAGGGCCGCAGCCGCCCGCCGATGGAGGAGCGCGCCAGCTCGACGGCGCGCGCGCCATCCTCGACGCGCGTCACCAGCGCGCCGAGCTTCTCGAGATGGCGGCAGACGATCAGCGCATTGACGTCATTGTCCTCGACGACGAGCACGCGCCGGCCGGCGAGCGTGCGCTCGGGCGCGACGAAATCCTCGTCGTTGCGCGTCGGCGGCGGGGCGGCGGACAGGCGCTCGACCAGCGAGGCGGCGCGCACCGGCTTCACCAGCCAGCCGTCGAAATGGCGCAGCGCCGCCTCGCCGAAGGCGCGTCGCTCCATGGGCGAGAACATCAGGAACACGCGGCCGGCGCCGGCGCGGCGCGCCTCGTCGGCGAGACGCTCGGTCGCCTCCTCGCCGAAGGCGCAATCGACGATGACGGCGTCGAAACGGCCATCCGGCTCGCCGTCCAGACGGCGCGCGCCATGCGTCTCCTCCCGCGCGATCTCGGTCTGCGCGCCGGCCCCGCGCAGGATCTCGGCCATGAACGGCCCTTCGAAGATCGTCGGCGAGACGATCAGAACGCTCGAGCCGGCGAGCGGCCGCTTGCGCTCACGCGTGCGGTCGTCGAAGAGGGCATGCGGCCCGCGCGGCAGGGTGAAGGCGAAGATCGCGCCGGCGCCCGCCGCCTCCTCTATCTCCAGCCGGCCGCCCATCAGCGCGGCGAGATGGCGCGAGATGGCGAGGCCGAGGCCGGTGCCGCCATGGCGCCGCGTCGACGAGCCGTCGCCTTGCTCGAACTCCTCGAAGATGATCTCGCGGGCCGCCGGCGCGACGCCCGGCCCCGTGTCGGCGACGCGAAACAGCAGCGCGCCTTTGGCGTCGCGCTCGACGCGCAGGCCGACGCCGCCGCTCGCGGTGAAATTCACGGCGTTGCCGGCGAGATTGACCAGCACCTGGCGCACGCGCGCGGCGTCGCCGGCGACGATCTCCGGCGCGTCCGGCGCGATATAGCTCGCGATCTCGAGATGCTTGGCCTGGGCGCGCGGCGCCAGCAGCTCGACGACGCCCTCGACGAGCGGCGCAAGCGCGAAGGGCTCGACCGACAGCTCGATCTTGCCGGCCTCGATCTTCGAGAAATCCAGAATATCGTCGATGAGCTGTGCGAGCGAGCGGCCGGAGGCGGCGATCGCCTCGACATAGCTCGCCTGCTCGGCGTCGAGCCGCGTCGCCGCGAGCAATTGCGCGAGGCCGAGCACGCCATTGAGCGGCGTGCGAATCTCATGGCTCACCGTGGCGAGAAAGCGCGATTTGGCCTGGCTTGCCGCCTCGGCGCGGTCGCGCGCGGCGGCGGCGGCGCGCAGCTCCCAGATTTCGTCGCGCAATCCTTCTAGCTCTGTCTCGACCGCGCGGCGGCGGCGCGCCCGGCGCGCGCGCACGAGCCATAGCCAGACGCCCGGCGCGAGAGCGGCGAAAAAAGCGAGAAGGACAAAAACGCAAGGAGGAACAGCGGGCATGCGGGACGGTCCAGAGCCATTCGACGAAGATGCAATTATTTCACGGCAATCCACAGAAAAGTATGAATTGGGCTCAGGCGGCGACGCGGGCTCCGGCGGAGCCGCCGCGATAGGCGAGAGCTTCGGCGAGATGGCGGCGCGCTATGGCGTCCGAGCCGTCGAGATCGGCGATGGTGCGAGCGAGCTTCAGCGCGCGATGGAAGCCGCGCGCCGAGAGGCCGAGGCGCTCGGCCGCCTCGCGAATCAGCGCCGTTCCGGAGGCGTCGAGCGCGGCGGCTTTTTCGATCGCGCTGGCCGGCGCGCTGGCGTTGGTGGTGGAGCCGGGAAGGCCGAGAGCCGCATAGCGTCGGCTTTGGCGTTCGCGCGCCGCGGCGACGCGCGCCGCCACCTCGGCCGAGCCTTCGGCCGGCGGCGGCAGCACGAGATCGGCCGCCGAGACCGCCGGAACCTCGATCCTGAGGTCGAAACGGTCGATCAGCGGGCCTGAGAGCCGCGCCTGATATTGGGCGATGCAGCGCTCATTGGGCTGGCGGCGGCAGGCGAAGCCCGGCTCCAGCGCATGGCCGCAGCGGCAGGGGTTCATCGCCGCGACGAGCTGGAAGCGGGCCGGATAGACGGCGCGATGATTGGCGCGGGACACGGCGACCTCGCCGGTCTCCAGTGGCTGGCGCAGGCCATCGAGCGCCTGCGCCTGGAACTCCGGCAGCTCGTCGAGGAACAGCACGCCATTATGGGCGAGCGAGATCTCGCCCGGACGCGCATGGGAGCCGCCGCCGACCAGCGCCGGCATGGAGGCGGAATGATGCGGCGCGCGAAACGGGCGCCGATCGGTGAGCTCGCCGCCGGCGATCTCGCCCGCGACGGAATGGATCATCGAGACTTCCAGAAGCTCGCGCGGCGACAATGGCGGCAGAATGGAGGGAAGGCGCGCCGCCAGCATGGATTTGCCGGCGCCGGGCGGGCCGTTCATCAGGAGATTATGGCCGCCGGCCGCCGCGATCTCCAGCGCCCGCTTGGCGCTCTCCTGGCCCTTTATGTCGGAGACGTCCGGCAGCGCCGTCGCCGCCGCGCGCACGGCCGGCTCGGGCCGCGAGAGCGCCTGAACGCCTTTGAGATGATTGACGAGCTGGATCAGCGAGCGCGGCGCGATCACCTCCATGTCGCTCGACGCCCAGGCCGCCTCCGGCCCGCATTGGCGCGGGCAGATGAGCCCATGGCCGCGCGTGTTGGCGGCGACCGCCGCGGGCAGAACGCCGGCGACCGGCGCGATGGCCCCGTCGAGCCCCAATTCGCCGAGCACGGTGAAGCCGTCCAGCGCATCCGAGGGGATGGCGCCGATCGCCGCCATCACGCCGAGCGCGATCGGCAGATCATAATGGCTGCCCTCCTTGGGCATGTCGGCCGGCGCGAGATTGACGGTGATGCGCTTGGCCGGCAGGGCGAGGCCGGAGGCGACGAGCGCCGCCCGCACCCGCTCCCGCGATTCGGCGACCGCCTTGTCGGCGAGGCCGACGAGGGTGAACACGACATTGCCGCTGGCGATCTGCACCTGAACGTCGACGGGCTTGGCCTCTATGCCCTCGAAGGCGACCGTCGCGACTCTGACCACCATGACGAAAGCTCCGAGACCCCGATATCGCTCTGACGCAAACGCCGCCATAGTAGACGGGCGATTTCGCCGCGGCAAGAACAATATGAGAACGAAAATTGGCCATGCTTCGGCAACCGGCCGCTAACCGGCGAGAGCTAGTCTGAGGCCGGTTTCAAGGATCGGCAATTTCGGCTTTTCGCGAAAGCGTCGCCATCGTGCGGCCGCGCTCTCGTGAGCAAAGAGCGCTTTCCGATCGGACAGGGCCGTTCGATCGATCAGAAATTCGCGCTGGGGGGATATCGCCCTCGAGAGCGCAAAGGGCTTCGCCCGAGAGATGGGGTCGGCGATATGTCTCAGAACAAACGGATGACGAGGGCGCTCGGCGCCGCGGCTTTGGCGCTGGCGATCGGCTTCGGCGCGCCGAAGGCGCAAGCGGCCGAATGCGGACGCAATGGCGAGGGATTCGAGGCCTGGCTCAGCAGCTTCGAGAAGGAAGCCGCCGCGGCCGGAATTTCCAAGGCGGCGATCGATTCGTCGCTCCGCGACGTCTATTACGACCGCTCGGTGATCTCGCATGATCGCGGGCAGAAAGTGTTCCGCCAGACATTCGAGCAATTCTCGGCGCGCATGGCCAATTCCTTCCGCGTGAGCAAGGGACGCGCGCTGCTGCAGAAGCATGCGGCGCTGTTCAAGCGCATCGAGCAGAAATATGGCGTGCCGGGGCCGGTCATTGTCGCCATCTGGGGGCTGGAGACGGATTTCGGCTCTTATCTCGGCGACTTTTCGACGATTCGCGCGCTGGCGACGCTCGCCTATGATTGCCGTCGCGCCGACAAGTTCCGCGCCGAGCTGCTGGACGCGCTGCGCATCGTGGAGCGCGGCGATCTCGATCCCGCGCAAATGCGCGGCGCCTGGGCGGGCGAGATCGGCCAGACGCAGTTCATGCCGTCGTCCTATCTGAAATTCGCGGTGGATTTCGACGGCGACGGCAAGCGCGATCTCGTTCACAACACGGCGGATGTGCTCGCCTCCACCGCCAATTTTCTGCATGGCTACGGCTGGAAGCCGGGCGCCGGCTGGGACGAGGGCGATCCGAATTTTCCGGCGCTGCTCGAGTGGAACAAGGCGAAAGTCTATTCCAAGACCATCGCCCTGCTCGCCGATAAGATCAAAGGCGCGAGCGACACGCGCTCATCAGGAATAGACGCTCCGCGATGAGGCGGCCGCTTTTCGGCATGGTCTGCGGAGGGCTTACTCCGCCGGCTCGGCGTCGGCCGTCTTCAGCGAATGGATCGGCCGGTGCCGTAGATAGATGAAGAACATGGCGATGACGCCGACGCCCATGAGCAGATAGAGGGGCAGGGTGCGCATGAAGCTCTTGCCCACGGAGAAGGGGAAGCGCGACACCCAGCGCTCGCCATGGTCGCCGGTCACGGTCACTATGCCGACGAAATAGCCCGCGTCGGGAAAGTCGTGCTCGAAATTGATCGTGCCGGTCGGATAGGTTCGCGGACCGCGATAGGCGACGGTCACAGCGTCTAGGTCGGCGTTCTCTTTCTCCTCGCTGCCGATATCCCTGACGATTCTGATCTCCACCGCCATGTCGCGCAGCTCGTCCTGCTCGGCGTCGAGCGCGATGATCGTGTGGCCGGTCGCGGGAATATCCTCGCAGAACTCATTCTTGGAGGCGTCCGGCAGATAGCCGGTGAAGTTCATAATGTCCGGCCCGATGAACAGCCGGCACCGCCCCTCCGCGGAGCCGAGCCGGCCATGGGCCGAGGCGGGGGCCGCGGCGCCGAGAAGCGTCAGCAGAAGGACGAGAAGAACGGGCGGCGCGGAACGAGTCGCAGGACGCAGAAACCCATCGATCGACCGCCAGAACGGGGCAAGACCGCTGTCGGACATGATGATTCCCCCATGGATCATGTGTTGCGGGCCTCGTTCCGTGGGCGCCTTCGCTCCGACGACGAAGCGAGAGCCGGTTCGGCCGACCCGGTCGCTCGCCGCCTGCGACAATGCGGCATGTTAGCGCATTCTCACGGAGCGGCAAGAGCGTGAACGGGCTCGGCTTTTGTCCGCCTCCCGGCATAGAATTGCGGCCCGTCGCGAGTCCTATACTGCGCCTTTTGCTTGCGTTTTGCTCGGCATGGCGTGAACTTTGCCGCATTGCGCCCGCGGACTCTTGTTTTTCCGCGGGCCGCACGCCATATTCGACGGCGAGGACCGCGCCGATTGGCCGGATAGACCGGGCCGCGCGGCCTTTTTCGAGAGGATGCTATGTCCAATTTCGACCGCAACACGAGCTTCGGCTACCGGGGCGGGGTCTCCAGAGCCGGCACGGCCGAGATCGACCAGGGCCTGCGCGCCTATATGCTCGGCGTCTATAATTATATGGTCCTGGGTCTCGGCGTCACCGGCGTCGTCGCGCTCGGCACGCATATGCTCGCCGTGGCCAAGGAAGGCGGGCGGCAGATCGCGCTCACGCCTTTCGGTCAGATGCTCTACACCAGCCCGCTGAAATGGGTGGTGATGCTGGCGCCGCTGGCCTTCGTGTTCTTCCTGGGCTATCGCGCCGACCGCGTCTCCGCGGCGACGGCTCGCAACCTGTTTCTCGCCTTCTCGGCGGTGATGGGCTTGTCATTGTCGTCGATCATGATCGTCTTCACCGGCGCGTCGATCGCCAAGGTGTTCTTCATCACCGCGGCGGCCTTCGGCGGCCTCAGCCTCTATGGCTATATGACGAAGCGCGATCTCTCTGCCTTCGGCTCCTTCCTGGTGATGGGCCTGTGGGGCCTCGTGCTCGCGAGCCTCGTAAATCTGTTCTTCCAGAGCAGCGCGATGCAGTTCGCCTTGTCGATCCTGTCGGTGTTCATCTTCGCGGGCCTCACCGCCTGGGACACGCAGTCGATCAAGGACGGCTATTATCAGAACGCCGGCTATGGCCAGGAGATGGTGCAGAAGCAGAGTATCTTCGGCGCTCTGTCGCTCTATCTCGACTTCATCAACATGTTCCAGTCGCTGCTCTATCTCTTCGGCGAGCGCAACGACTGATCGGACGATCGATCCGATCCGGGATAAAGGAAGGCCCCGCTCCGGCGGGGCCTTTTCTTTTGCCGGGCGCGCGCCAATTCGCTCAGTCGCGCACCAATTCCAGCTTCTTTTGCAGCACTGCGACGACGCGCGAGAGATCATGGCCGCGGCGCATGACGAGGCCGCCGGCGGCGACGACGCAATAGGCGCCCTGACGGCGCGCCAGCTCGGGATTTTTCTCGATGCGATAGAGCGGCGCCTCGCTGGCGCGGCGAAAGACCGAGAACACCGCCTTGGCGGGCGAGAAATCGATGGCGTAATCGCGCCATTCGCCGGCGGCGACCTTGGCGCCATAGAGATCGAGCAGCAGTCGCAGCTCACGCCGATCGAAGGACACGAGCGGAGCGCTGCGCTCGGGCGCGGCCCTGGCCCGGTCCGCATCATTCGTCGCGCGGCCTGCCACGACAGAGAGCAGGCCGCGCCGCCGGCTGGGATCGGTCGTCTCCGTCTCGCTCATGCCGCTTTCCTCATTTCTTGGGCATGATCGCGCGGCAAATGCGCGAGGGCAAGACAAAGATGACAATGAGACGACGATGGGCCTCGCGCGCCTGGCCGAGATTTCACATTTTCGCCAATATCGAGCCCCTTGTCCGCCAAAGGAGCCGACCAATATCTAGCCCATTGCCTCGACACGCTCGGGAAGCCGTTTTTCCGGATTTCGTCAGCCCCCCAGCCCCCCGGAAGGGCGCTTTTCGAGCACATGAGTTCGTGGCGATGGACGGGCCGGCCGGGCGACGCTCGGGCGGCCCGTCTTGTTTCGGGCTTCTCCACCACGCGCCTCTTCTTTCCACGCTCTCGCAAGTCTCGCGCGATCGAGTCTCGCGCGATCGAGTCGCGCGACCCATGGCGGCCGTCTTGCAACTTCGTGGACGATCCCCGATATCACTCTCGCGTTTCGCTCGAGGCGGCTCGACGGACGCCATTGCCGATCAATGACGATCTCTATATCCCGGCCAGAGCCAGCGCGCCGTCGGCCATGCTTCCATTTGCGGAAAGCGACGCGCGCGGCGGAGCCGACAGAAAAAGCGGAGACGAGCCCGTGACCGACCACGCCGAAACACAGACGATCGACGCAGCCGAGCGCAGCGATTACGGCTTCCAGGCCGATGTCGCGCGGCTCCTGGAGCTCATGACGCATTCCGTCTATTCGGAGCGCGACATTTTCTTGCGCGAGCTCGTGTCCAATTCGGCCGATGCGATCGAGAAGCTGCGCTTCGAGGCGGTGGCGAACGAGGGGCTGGCGGCGCAGGCCGGCGCGCCGCTCGTCACCATCGCGCTCGATAAGGAGGCGCGCACGCTGACCGTCGCCGACAATGGCGTCGGCATGTCGCGCGAGGATCTCGTCGCCGCGCTCGGCACCATCGCCAGCTCCGGCACCCGCGCCTTTCTCGATGATCTCGAGGCCAAGGGCGGCGCCGACAAAGGCGGCTCGCTGATCGGGCGCTTCGGCATCGGCTTCTATTCGGCCTTCATGGTCGCCGATCACATAGAGGTGGCGACGCGCCGCGCGGGCGCTGCGGAAGCATTTTTGTGGACGTCGGAAGGCAAGGGCTCGTTCCAGATCGCGCCGCTGGCCGCGGAGGACGCGCCCGCCGTCGGCACGCGCGTCACGCTGCATCTCAATGCGGAATCGGACGAGTTCCTCGAGCCCTATCGCATCGAGCAAATTTTGCGCGAGCATTCGGGCGCCATCGCCATACCGATCGATCTCGTCGAGGAGAAGGGCAAGGAGCCGCGCCGCCTCACCGACGGCGTTGCGCTGTGGACGCGGCCGAAATCGGAAATCGGCGAGCAGGACTATAAGGATTTCTATCAGCAGATTTCCGGCCAGTTCGACGAGCCGGCGCTCACCATTCATTGGCGCGCGGAAGGACGCACCGAATATACGGTGCTCGCCTTCGCGCCCGGCTCGCGGCCCTATGATCTCTTCGATCCGCAGCGCAAGAGCCGCTCCAAGCTCTATGTGCGGCGCGTGCTGATCTCGCGCGAGGCCGATATTCTGCCGTCCTGGCTGCGCTTCATGCGCATCGTCGTCGACAGCGCCGATCTGCCGCTCAACGTCTCGCGCGAGATGGTGCAGAACAATCCGATCATCGGCGCCATCCGCAAGGCGATCGGCACGCGCGTGCTCAAGGAGCTTTCCGATCTCGCGGCGAATGACGCCGAGAAATTCGCCGCCGTGTGGAAGAATTTCGGCGCCGTCATCAAGGAGGGCCTGCACGACGACCCGGTGCGCCGCGACGAGATTTTCGCCATTGCGCGATTTTCGACGTCGCAGCATCAGGATGGCGGGCGCAGCCTGAAGGATTATGTCGAAAATCTACGGCCCAATCAGACGGCGATCTATTACATCACCGGCGACGACAAAAAGCGGCTCGCCTCCAGCCCGCAGCTCGAGGGCTATCGCGCCAAGGGCATAGACGTTCTGCTGCTGGACGATCCGGTCGACGCCTTCTGGGTGACGAGCGCCGTCGGCTATGACGGCAAGCCGTTCAAATCGGTGACGCAGGGCGCCGCCGACATAGACGCCGTGCCGGCGCCGGAAGGCTCCGAGACGCCGCCCGCCAAGGCGAGCGCCGATGTCGCGCTGCTCACCGCCGTGCTGAAGGAGACCCTGGCCGAGCATATCGACGATGTGCGCGTCTCGACGCGGCTGCGCGAAAGCCCCGCCTGTCTCATCGCCAACGATCACGGCTTCGATCTGCAGCTCGCGCGCATGCTGCAGGAGAGCGGCAATAAGGGCGCCTTCGGCAAGCCGGTGCTCGAGATCAATCCCAGCCATGAGGCGGTGCTGGCGCTCGCGCAAAAGGCCAAGGCCGATCGCGCCGGCGCGGAGGATGGCCTCTGGCTGCTGCTCGATACGGCGCGCATCGCCGATGGCGAGGCGCCGATCGACGCCGCCGCCTTCGCCAAGCGCGTCGCCGCTCTGCTCGCTAAAGGCTGACGCGGCCGCATGATCGCTCCCGCGCTCGAGGATGCGAGCCGCGCCGCAGCGCTCGAGGAGGTCGCGGCCTTTCTCGAGCGCAGCGGAATCGAGGATGCGCGACGCGATGCGCGCGCGCTGCTGTTCGCCGCCGGCAGCTTCGGCGCGGCGGAACTGCTGCTCGAGCCCATGGCGAAGCTGGGGGAAGCGGCGCTCGCGACCTTGCGCGATCATGCGCGGCGCCGCGCGGCGCGCGAGCCCGTTTCGCGCATTCTCGGCATGCGCGGCTTTTGGACGCAGGATCTCGTCGTCTCGCCGCATGTGCTCGATCCGCGTCCGGACACCGAAACGCTGATCGAGCTTTCGCTCGAGCTTATGCGCGAGCGGCGCCACGAGCCATTGCTGATTCTCGAGCTCGGCGTCGGCTCGGGCGCGATTCTCTGCGCTTTGCTCGCCGAATTTCCCTCAGCGCGGGCGATTGGCGTCGATCTTTCCACGGAGGCTTGCGAAGCCGCCGCGCTCAATCTCTCGCGCTGCGGCTTTGCGAATCGCGCCTCATTGCTGCGCGGCCGCTGGGCCGATGCGCTCGGCGCGCGTTTTGATCTCATCGTCTCCAACCCGCCCTATATAGAAAGCGGCGAATTGGAAGCGCTCGAGCCGGAGGTGCGTCTTTATGATCCGCGCCTCGCGCTCGACGGCGGCGCCGATGGCCTCGCCTGCTATCGCGAGATCATCGACGATCTGCCGCGTCTGCTGGCGGCGCAGGGCGTCGCAGTGCTCGAGGCGGGAGACGGGCAGGCGCGCAGCGTCGCCGCGCTGATGGCGGAGAAAGGCCTCGAGCCGGCCGGAATTCGCAAGGACGCGGGCGGACGCGAGCGCGCCGTCGCGGCGCGCCGCCGCAGCTGACGCATCCGCAAGTCGTGACAAATTGGCTACACCCCCTATTTATGTGAGCGACGGAACGTTCGCGCCCTTGGCGAGGCTTCCCCGGTGGACTATAGTCGCTCGCGAAAAGACGCTGAACGTCGTGAGCGACGCCGAGCGCGGATGAGGGGGAATACGGCCGGTCCCCGAAATTTAGCCGATGGCGCGCATCCCGCGCCGCAGAGGCCGGAGTCCGGCGCCGCCGTTCGAACCAGACGAGACGATGCGAGAAGACTGCATGGTCGGGTGTTCGGCGCGACACTAATGTGTTCGAGCAATCGAGCGTGAGCGACGGTTTCGTGATCTGGCTATGACCGCGAAGACGGCGTGAGACACGCAACTCGCTCGCCGCGAGCCGAACGCTTCGACGCCGCCTCTCGAGGACGCGTGATGCGGGATCGGCTCGGAGCGAGGCGCTCGGGTGAAGCGCGCTCGAGTAAAATTGAGAATTCGGCGCAGGCCGTTCCACCAGAACGCCGCGCCGGCCGCGCGATCCATGCCGGGATCGCGCAAGCGACAGAACGGACAGATGCGCCGCTCGAGGTCGAGCGGAGCCGTTCCGTTGGATCGGGCTCTTGCGGCAATGGCCGCGCCCGGCTTCCGCCTCTGACGCAGTTTCGAGCGTTCGTCCCTTTCGGCGCGTTCTGCCGAAGCACGACACGCCGAGCCGGCAAAGCGTAAGGACCTTCTTGGGGATATTCGATGAGACCAGGACAGAATAAACGCATCCGCGGCCGTAATGGCGGCCGTAAAGGACCCAATCCCCTCACGCGTTCCTACGAGTCGAACGGTCCCGACGTCAAAATCCGCGGGACTGCTCAGCATGTCGCCGAGAAATATCTTCAGCTCGCCCGAGACGCGCAATCCTCCGGCGACACCATCATGGCCGAGAGCCTGCTCCAGCACGCCGAGCATTATTTCCGCCTGATCGCCGCAGCTCAATCCGCGCAACAGCAGGCGCAGGGCGGCTATGGCGGCCGTCCCTTCGAGGCGTCGGACGCCGATGTCGACGACGATGACGATTTCAGCGGCATCTCGGATCGTTTCGCGCCGCTGTCCGAGCGCCTGCCGCAGACCGCCGGCTATCAGCCGCCGCCGCAGCAGCCCTATGCGTCCGCGCCTTATGCGCAGCCGACGCCACAGCCGCAATTCGCGCCGCAGCCGCAACCGCAGCCCTATGAGGAGCGCCCGATCGGCGAGCGACCCAGCAATGAGCAGCCGCGCTACGAGCGCCAGCCGCGCCAAGATCGCGGGGGACAAGATCGCGGGGGACAAGATCGTGGCGGCTTCCGCGATCGTCGCGACCGCAACAATGGCGGCGAGCAGAGCGCCGAAGGCGGCGGCGAGCGTCCGCATCGCCCGAATTTCGAGCGCAATCGCGAGCGTCGTTTCCCGCCGCGCGTGCAGCCCGCCGCGCAGGAGGAGGCGCCCGCCGCCGCTCTGCCGTCCTTCATCACAGCGCCGATTCGCGCCGCCGGCCCGGAGGAGGGCGAGGCTTTCGCACGTTCCGAGCGCGCTGTCGTTCGCGAGCATGAGGAAGCCGCCGCCGGCTTTCATCTGAACCAGCGCCGCCGCCGCCGCACTCGCGCGCAGGGCGAGGAGGCGAATGGCAATGTCGCCGACGAGACGCCGCGGACGGGCGAGCTGCCGCTCGCCGATTGATCGAAACGCCGCGGCGCTCCGTCAGAGCGCCGCGCGTCTTTGCCCGCGCAGCGCTCGCTGGGCGAGAATTTTGTCGATCCGCCGGCCGTCCTTATCGAGAACTTCGAAGCGCCAGCCATGCGCGTCGAAGCTCTCGCCGATCTCCGGCAGATGGCCGGCATGCGCCAGAACGAAGCCGGCGGCCGTCTGATAGCTCCTGTCCTCGGACGCAGGCATAGAGAGAAGCTCCAGCATTTCATCGGCGGGCATGCCGCCCGAGATGAGCCATGAGCCGTCGTCGCGCTGCACGGCGTGAGGCTCGGGCGGGCCGTCCGCCGTCCCGAATCCGCCGGCGATCGCCTCGAGAATGTCGGCGTCGGTCACGATCCCCTGGAAGTGGCCATATTCGTCGAAGATCAGAGCGACATGGACGGAGGCGCGCTTGATCATCTCGACCACGTCCAGCGCGTCAGCGGAGGTCGGGACGATCGGCGCCTGGCGCACGAAATCGCTCGGCTGCGGGCTCTCGCCACGCAGATAGGAGTCGAGCAGGTCCTTCGCCTGCAGGACGCCGAGCATGTTCTCGGTCTTGCCGCGATAGGCTGGCAACCGTGAATGGACGCTGGCGATGATCGCCGCACGGATCGTCTCCGGCGAATCGTCGAGATCGATCATGTCGACCTCGCCGCGCGGCGTCATCACGCCGCGAACCGGACGATCGCCGAGACGCATGACGCCGGCGATCATCGCGCGCTCGCCCGGCTCCAGAACGCCGGCCGTCTCGGCCTCGGCGACGAGCGCCCTGATCTCCTCGTCCGAAACGAGATGCGCGCCCGCCGCGCCATGGCCGAGCGCGCGCAGAAGCGCGCGTCCAGAGAGATCGAGAAGGAAGACGAGCGGCGCGGCGAGCCGAGCCAGCACGCTCATGACCGGAGCGACGGCTGCGGCGATCCGTTCGGGGTCGCGCAGGGCGATCTGCTTGGGCACGAGCTCCCCGACGATCAGCGACACATAGGTGATCGCCGCGACGACGACACCGACGCCGAGCGTCTCCGACATGGCCGGAGACAGGCCTTGTGACGCGATCCATTCGGAGAGCCGCGCGCCGAGAGTCGCGCCGGAGAAGGCGCCGGACAGCACGCCGATCAGCGTGATGCCGATTTGAACGGCGGAGAGAAATTTTCCAGGATCGGAAGCCAGGTCGAGGGCGGCGCGCGCGCCGGGAACCCCGCGCTCCGCCGACGCTCTGAGGCGCGCAGGGCGCGCCGATACGACGGCGAGCTCCGCCATCGCGAGCGCGCCATTGACCATGGTCAAGGCGATGACGACGGCAATTTCCAAGTAAGGCATAGATGCGAGCATAGCCGCGCCGTCGCCGTCCCGCGAGTCCCCCCTTTCGGGTCGGCAACGATCGCGTGAGCGCAAAAACGCCGCTTCGCCCTCGCTGTTCGAGCGGGAATCCTCGCGCTCCAGTCGTCGCACCCTCTTTTCGAGCGCGAGGGTCTTTCCCATATCGGCCGTGAAGGTCGCCGCAAGGGGCCGTTTTCACGCCATATAGGGACGAGGCGCGCCGCTTTGCGTGGCGTCTCGAGACCGGAGGGTTTCCATGAATTTCGACAAATACACGACGCGCGCGCAGGGCTTCGTGCAGGCCGCGCTGTCGCTCGCCACGCGTGAGGGCAATCCGCAGCTCACGCCCGAGCATGTTTTGAAAGTGCTGCTCGACGATGAGCAGGGCCTGTCCGCCGGACTCATCGATCGCGCGGGCGGTCGCTCGCGAGAGGCGCTCGCCAAGACGGAAGCCGCGCTCGCCAAGCTGCCGAAAGTCTCCGGCGGCGGCGCCGGACAGCCCTCGCTCAATCAGGCCATCGCGCGGCTCTTCGACAATGCGGAGAAGCTCGCGCAAAAGGCCAGCGATTCCTACGTCACCGTCGAGCGATTGCTGCTCGCCATCGCGCTCGAGAAGGGAACCGACGCAGCGCGCATTTTGAGCGAGGCCGGCGTGACGCCGCAGACGCTCAATTCGGCGATCGAAGATTTGCGCAAGGGCCGCACCGCCGATTCCGCCTCGGCCGAGAGCGCTTATGATTCGCTGAAGAAATATGCGCGCGATCTCACCGAGGCCGCGCGGGAAGGCAAGCTCGATCCGGTGATCGGCCGTGACGAAGAAATTCGCCGCACGATTCAGGTGCTGTCGCGCCGCACCAAGAATAATCCCGTGCTGATCGGCGAGCCCGGCGTCGGCAAGACGGCGATCATCGAGGGGCTGGCGCTGCGCATCGTCAATGGCGACGTGCCCGAATCGCTGCAGGACAAGAAGCTGCTCGCGCTCGACATGGGCTCGCTGATCGCCGGCGCGAAATATCGCGGCGAGTTCGAGGAGCGCTTGAAAGCCGTGCTGAACGAGATCACCGCCGCGCAGGGCGGGATCATATTGTTCATCGACGAGATGCACACGCTGGTCGGCGCCGGCAAGGCGGATGGCGCGATGGACGCCTCCAATCTGCTGAAGCCCGCATTGGCGCGCGGCGAGCTGCATTGCGTCGGCGCGACCACGCTCGACGAATATCGCAAGCATGTGGAGAAAGACGCGGCGCTGGCGCGGCGCTTCCAGCCGGTGTTCGTCGACGAGCCGACCGTGGAGGACACCATCTCCATTCTGCGCGGGCTGAAAGAAAAATACGAGATGCACCATGGCGTGCGTATCACCGACGCTGCGATCGTGGCGGCGGCGACGCTCTCCAATCGTTACATCTCCGATCGTTTTCTGCCGGACAAGGCGATCGATCTCGTCGATGAGGCGGGCTCGCGCCTGCGCATGCAGATCGACTCCAAGCCCGAGGAATTGGACGAGCTCGACCGGCGCATCATTCAGCTGCGCATAGAGCAGGAGGCTCTGCGCAAGGAGACCGATCCGGCCTCGAAAGATCGTCTCACCAAATTGGAGACCGAGCTCGCCGAGCTGACAGAGAAATCATCGGCGCTCACGCAGCGCTGGAAGTCCGAGAAGGACAAGCTCGGCGTCGCCCAGAAATTGAAGGAGCAGCTCGAGAACGCCCGCAACGAGCTGGCGCAGGCGCAGCGCCGCGGCGAGTTTCAGCGCGCCGGCGAGCTCGCCTATGGCCTGATCCCCGATCTCGAGCGCAAGCTCGCCTCGAGCGAGAAGGAAGGCGCGCAGAAAATGCTCGAGGAGGAGGTGACGCCCGAGCATGTCGCGCAGGTCGTCTCGCGCTGGACTGGAATTCCGGTCGATAAGATGCTCGAGGGCGAGCGCGAGAAGCTGCTGCATATGGAAGACGAGCTGGCGCGCCGCGTCGTCGGGCAGAGGGAGGCGGTCGCCGCCGTCTCCACCGCCGTGCGCCGCGCCCGCGCCGGACTGCAGGACCCCAACCGTCCGATCGGCTCCTTCATCTTCTTGGGGCCGACCGGCGTCGGCAAGACGGAGCTGACCAAGGCGCTCGCCAATTTTCTCTTCGACGACGAGACCGCTTTGGTGCGTCTCGACATGTCGGAATATATGGAGAAGCATTCGGTCGCGCGCCTCATCGGCGCGCCTCCCGGCTATGTCGGCTATGAGGAGGGCGGGGCGCTCACCGAGGCGGTGCGGCGTCGGCCCTATCAGGTCGTGCTGTTCGACGAGATCGAGAAGGCGCATCCGGATGTGTTCAACGTCCTGCTGCAGGTGCTGGACGATGGCCGTCTCACCGACGGCCAAGGCCGCACCGTCGATTTCAAGAACACGCTCATCATCATGACGTCGAATCTCGGCTCCGAATTCCTGGTGATGCAGCAGGAGGGCGAGGATTCCTCCGCCGTGCATGCCGAGGTGATGCAGGTGGTGCGCGCGCATTTTAGGCCAGAGTTCTTGAACCGCGTCGATGAGATCGTCCTGTTCCACCGCCTGCGGCGCGAGGATATAGGCGCGATCGTCGATATTCAGATCCTGCGGCTGCAAAAGCTGCTGGACGATCGCAAGATCACGCTGAAGCTCGACGAGAAGGCGCGGGCGCTGCTCGCCGCCAAGGGCTACGACCCCGCCTATGGCGCGCGTCCGCTGAAGCGCGTGATCCAGAAGGAGCTGCAGGACCCGCTCGCCGAGGCGCTGCTCGGCGGCGAGATCGTCGACGGCTCCACCGTGTGGGTCTCCACCGACAGCCAGGGGCTGACGCTGGATGGACGGCCGATCGGACGGCGGAGCTTCGGGGCCGAAAAGGCGGCGTGAGATGGGGGCGCGGCATGCGCCCTCATCCGACCTCGCTTCGCGAGGCTGCCTTCTCCCGCAAGCGGGAGAAGGACGCGCCGCGTCTTTAAATTCCTGTCGTCTTTCAAAAAGGGGCGGTCTCCTTCTCCCACTCGTGGGAGAAGGTGTCGCGCGAAGGCGCGACGGATGAGGGTCCTTCGGCGCGCAACTTGCTTCTCGCGAGCCGGAGGCGCGCAATGAAATTCTATATGACGCCGGGGTCCTGCTCGACCGGAATTCACATTCTGCTCGAGGAGATCGGCCTCGTCTTCGAGGCTTATATCCTCAATCTGCCGCGGGGCGATCATCTCAAGCCCGAATATCTCGCCATTAATCCGCATGGCACGATTCCGACGCTGGTGCGCGACGACGGCACGGCGCTCTGCGATTTTGTCTCGATCGCGACATGGCTCGCCGAGACCTATCCGCGCCGCAAGCTGCTGCCCGAGGATCTCGCCGGCAAGGAGCGGGCGATGGAAGTGCTGAATTTCGCGACGCGCTACATTCACGGCGAGGGCTTCCGCCGCGTGTTCACGCCGGAGCGCTACGCCGTCGCCGGCGATATTGAGGCGGTGAAGGCGCAGGGTCGTGAGATCGTCGCCGAGGCGCTCGCGAAAGTGAGCGGCGAGCTCGACGGCAAGAGCTATGCGGCGGGCGCCTTCTCTATCGCCGACGCCGGCCTGTTCTATGTGGAGTTCTGGGCCGACAAGATCGGCATGGAGCTGCCGGTCAATTGCCGCGCGCATTACGAGCTGATGAAGACGCGTCCCACTGTGCGGCAGGTGCTGGCCGAGGAAGGCTATCGCTGAGATTTTGCTTTTCCACGCGACAACTTGCCGCAGGAGAGCCTCGGCGGGCGCCTTGACCCTTCGCCGCCGCTCCCCTAGCGTTGAGGCTCGCAGCTCGGAGAAGGCGGCCCGTGCAAGTCGAGACTCGCAAGATCTTCAGAATGGAGAGAGCCGTCGTCGGCATGCTGGCGGCTGCTGTCCTTCTGCTGCAGATCGTGGCGGTCGGCTTCGCCACCGGGGCCATGGCCCAGGACGGCGCTTTCGGCGTCGTCTGCGTCACCGCTCAGCCGGGTTCTCCCTCCTCCGACACCGCGCCTGTCGAGAAGCATGTCGGCCCTTGCTGCATGCTCCATTGCAGCTCGGCGGCCGAGGTCGATGGCTCCGATGCGGTGGTCATCGTCCTCGCTTTCGACTTCCCCGCGGCCTCTCCCCCGATCTTCGACGATCGGACGGCCGTGGCCGCCGCTGCGCCGCCGGAATTGCGGCCCCTCTCGCCACGCGCTCCACCCGCCGCCCTCGCCTGATCCCATTGTGACATCGGGGGGCGCATTTCGCCGTCCCCGAGCCGGGAACAGGCCGCGTCTGACGATCGAAGCGCTTCTCGCCGCCGATCGCGACGCCTGAAAGCGGGTTTAGAGAGCGATCGGCTCTTACCCGTCCTTCAATCGATGAATTTCCGCCTGTGTCTCGCTGAGCGATCGCGCGTCTCGAACGCGTGGGCTCGCTGGCTCATCAGGCGATCCCATCGGCGCAGCGCCTCTAGAATGGCGCGCGCCTCTCCTCTTCACTCGGAAGCTCTCCTCCGAGTGGGGCTCCCAACTTTCAACCCCGCCCGATGACGATGGTCTCGGGCGGGTCTTTTTTTGGCGGGGGAGCGGGAAGTCAGGCCGCGGCGGCGGTGACGCGATTGCGGCCGCCGCTCTTCGACTCATAGAGCGCCTTGTCGGCGCGCCGCAGCAGCGCCTCGGCGTTGGCGTCCTTGCCGCGCTCGGCGATGCCGATCGAGGTGGTGACGGGAATGGCGCCGCCGTTGCGATCGATGCAGAAGGGCTCGGACTGTATGGCGGCGCGCACGCGCTCCGCCACTTTGGCGGCGACGACCAGCGGCGTGTCCGGCATCACGATGACGAATTCCTCGCCGCCGAGCCGGCAGATGAGATCGGCGCTGCGCACCACGCGACGCATGCGCTGCGCGAAATGCTTCAGCACCTCGTCGCCGGCGTCATGGCCATGGGTGTCGTTGACCGCTTTGAAATGGTCGATGTCGAGCATCATCAGCGTCAGCGCGCGGCCTTTGTGCGCGGACTGATCGAGCAGAGCGGCGAGATGCGTCTCGAGATAGCGCCTGTTGTTGAGGCCGGTCAGCGAATCGACGGCGGCGAGCTCAATGGCGGCCTGCAGATCGGAACGCAGGCTATCGGCGTAGCGCTTGCGGCGCAGCTGGCTGCGCACGCGGGCGACCAGCTCGTTGCGATCGACCGGCCGCACGATGTAGTCGTTCACGCCGAGATCGAGGCCGCGCAATATGCGGCTGCGATCGTCCATATCGGCCATGACGAGAATGGGCAGCGCGCGCGTGCGCTCGAGCGAGCGAATCTGGCTACAGAAGCGCAGCGCGTCGAATCCCTTGAGGTCGAGGCTGACGGCGATGAGGTCGAAATTCCCTTCCGCGGCGCGGAACAGCGCGTCCTGCGGATCGGAGACGATCGTCACCTCATGCTGATCGCGCAGCGCCATGGTGATTCGCTCGGCCGAGCCGCCGCGATCCTCGAGCACGAGAATGCGGCCGTTCTTGCCGGCGTCGGCCATTGCGCGCGCGCCCTTGTCGCCGAGGCCGAGGCTGGCGGAAGTGTCTGCGCGGGCGCGCAATTCGTCGAGCATCACCTTGAGGCGGGCGAGCGACCGAACGCGCGCGATGAGGGCGATCTCGTCGACGGGCTTGGTGAGGAAATCGTCGGCGCCGGCCTCGAGGCCGCGCAGCCGGTCGGCCGGCTGATCGAGCGCCGTGACCATCACGACCGGAATATGCGCGGTGATGGGGTCGGCCTTCAGGCGCCTGCACACCTCGAAGCCATCCATGCCCGGCATCATCACATCCAGCAGCACGATGTCGCAACGTTCCTCGCGGCAGAGCGCGATCGCCTCTGGCCCGTTAGTCGCCGAGAGGACGTCGAAATATTCGGCCGTCAGACGCGCCTCGAGCAATTTGATATTGGGCAGAAGATCGTCGACGATCAGAATGCGTGCGGTCATGACGCTCGGCCTCTCACCTGTCCGCCAAAAATGCGTTCACGGTTTCCAGAAAGCGGGCCACGGAGATCGGCTTCGAGAGATAGGCCTCGCAGCCGCCCTGGCGAATTTTCTCCTCGTCCCCCTTCATCGCGAAGGCGGTGATCGCGATGATGGGGATGGAGCGCAGCTGCTCGTCGTCCTTGAGCCAGCGCGTGACCTCGAGACCCGAGATCTCCGGCAGCTGAATGTCCATCAATATGAGGTCGGGCGAGTGGCTGCGCGCCAGCGCGATCGCCTCGACGCCGCTCTTGGTCTGCAGCGTCGAATGCCCATTGGCCTCGAGGAGATCGTTGAAGAGCTTCATGTTGAGCTCGTTATCCTCTACGATGAGGACGGTTTTGGGCATTGGCTCCGCTCTCGCGATTCTGCTCTCGTTTCGGCGCGGCTCGCGCCCATTGGCGTCTCGTTCCCGAAGGCGGCGGCGGAAGGTTCCGTCTCGTCTCGAAATCGAAAGCCGGTGCATTCGAAGACGATCTCGCCTTCGGGTTAGCAGATGAAGATTGATGAAATGAAAATCGAAAAGACTAGACACCGTCTCGGTGGCGAAAAGCGGGCGGCCGCGCCATCGAAATCGGATGCGCGATCTATTGCCTTGCGATCATTGGTCTTTCTGGCTGCGGATGATGATCGCATGGGTCGTTTTCTGGCGCTCACCGGCGTCGATCCTGGCGATATTCGCGCGCTGATGGGCGAGGAAGGCTTTCAGATCGCTCTGCTCGCGCATATTTGCGGCGACGAGCCGCTGCTCATCGATTTCGCCAGCGGAGAAAATATTTCGCCCGAGAGCGTCGTCGCGGCGCTGGCGGCGCTATCCGGTCCCATAATGGATTGAGGCGCGAAAGCGGCGCAACAAAGTCGAAGCGCCGAATCGCCGCCGTTTTTCGTCATGATTGCCCATCATCCAGGCTATCCGCCCCCGCTTTCGCGATGATTCCGTCCTGGAAGGATTGCACGCCAGAGACGCCGATCGCTCCCACAATATCGCCGCGATAGACGAGCGGCAGTCCGCCTTCCACGGCCGTGATCCCGGGCAGGCTGAGCATGGCGACGCGTCCGCCGGCGACGATGTCCTCGAGCGCCTTGCTCGGACGCTTGAACAAAGCCGCTGTGCGCGCTTTCTGCGTCGCGATCTCGGCGGAGGCCGTCTGCGTGCCGTCCAGACGCTGCAAGAGCACGAGATGCCCGCCCTCGTCGACGATGGCGACGACGACGCTCCAGTCATTCCTCACCGCTTCGGCCTCCGCCGCGGCGGCGACGCGCCGAGCGTCGGCGAGAGTGAGCGCAAATCTGGTTTTCATCGTTACGGGTCCTCACCTTCGCGGCCGCGGCGAGCGGCGGGCTTGCGCGCCGGCGCCCGCTCGAATAGGGAGGTTACGAGCACGAAACGGCCGGCGCGCGCAAGCCGGCTGCAGCGCCGAGCCACAGTTTCGGCATTGTCAGTGAGACCGCATGTCCCTCCTCATGCCGCTACCCGAGCAGGCGATAATGGCGCGCCGCGAGGAGCTTCTCGCGCGCCTGCGCGCCATTCTGCCCGCCGCCAATGTCATTGCGGACGAGACCGCGCGCCGCGCCTATGAATGCGACGCGCTGGTCATGTATCGCGCTTTGCCGCTGGTCGTGGCGCTGCCGGAGACGGTGGCGCAGGTGAGCGCGATCATGGCGCTGGCGCAGGAGATGAATGTGAAAGTGGTGCCGCGCGGCGCCGGCACCTCGCTCTCCGGCGGCGCGCTGCCGCTCGAGGACGGCATTCTGCTCGGAATGGCCAAGTTCAACCGCATATTGGAGGTGGATTTCGAGAATCGCTGCGCGCGCGTGCAGCCCGGCGTGCAAAATCTCGCCATTTCGAAAGCCGTCGAATATGCGGGCTTCTATTACGCGCCCGATCCCTCCTCGCAGATCGCCTGCACCATAGGCGGAAACGTCGGCGAGAACGCCGGCGGCGTGCATTGCCTGAAATATGGCCTCACCACCAACAACATACTCGGCCTCGAGATCGTGCTGATGGGCGGCGAGGTGCTGCGCCTCGGCGGCAAGCATCTGGACAGCGAGCTCTATGATCTCATGGGGCTGATGACGGGCTCCGAAGGTCTGCTCGGCGTGGTGACGGAAGTGACGGTGCGGCTGCTGCAAAAGCCCGTTTCCGCGCGCGGCCTGCTGCTCGCTTTTCCGACTGTCGAGGCCGGCGCGCGCTGCGTCGGCGCCATTATCGCGCATGGCATTATTCCGGGCGGGCTCGAGATGATGGACGCCGCCACCATTGGCGCTGTCGAGAATTTCCAGCCCTGCGGCTATCCGCTCGACGCCGGCGCCATCGTCATCGTCGAATTGGACGGCACGCCGGCCGAGGTCGATCACCTCGTCGCCGTGGTGGAGGAGATCGCCCGCGCCGAGGGCGCGACAGAGACGCGCGCCTCGCAGAGCGAGGCCGAGCGGCTGCGCTTCTGGGCGGGGCGCAAGAACGCTTTTCCGGCGGTGAGCTGCATCGGGCCGGATTATCTCTGCATGGACGGAACCATACCGCGCGGCCGCCTTCCGGAGGTGCTCACGCGCATGGACGGACTGGCGAAGTTTCACGGCCTTCGCGTCGCCAATGTGTTCCACGCCGGCGACGGCAATCTGCATCCGCTCATTCTTTATGACGCGTCGAAAGAGGGCGATATCGAGCGCGCCGAAAAGCTGGGCGCCGATATTTTGCGTCTTTGCGTCGAGGTCGGCGGCGTGCTGACCGGCGAGCATGGCGTCGGCGTCGAAAAGCGCGATCTGATGGGCGAGATGTTCGACGAGACCGATCTGGAGCAACAGCAGCGCGTGAAATGCGCATTCGATCCGCAGCACAGGCTCAATCCCGGGAAAGTGTTTCCGACTCTGCATCGCTGCGCCGAGCTGGGCATGATGCATGTGCAGAGCGGCAAGCTGCCGTTTCCAGAGCTGCCGAGGTTTTGAGCGCGATGAATGCCCCTTTCCCACAATCTCCGTGCGCGCCCCTTCTCCCACTCGTGGGAGAAGGTGGCCCGGCGCAGCCGGGTCGGATGAGGGTCCGCGCAAAATTCGTGCGCTCGAAAGGGAAGACGATATTTTTTCACAAACGGTCGAGGACCCTCATCCGACCCCGCTTTGCGGGGCCACCTTCTCCCGCAGGCGGGAGAAGGAGTCGCGCGTTTTGTGACGGGAACAGCGTCATATGCCGCTGACTCCGAGAGACGAGAAGGACGTCGCCGAGGCCATCCACGCCGCGCTCGCGCAAGATGCGCCTTTGTCGATCGAAGGGCATGGCTCGAAATCCGCGCTCGGCCGCGCGACGCAGCGTGAGCGCGTGCTCTCGCTCGCCGCGCTCACGGGCGTCACGCTCTATGAGCCGCAGGAGCTGGTGCTGACGGCGCGCGCGGGAACGCCCTTGCGCGAGATCGTCGCTCTGCTCGATGCGCAAAATCAGCAATTGGCCTTCGAGCCGATGGATCATGCGGCGCTGCTCGGCGGCGCGCGCGATGACGCCACCATCGGCGGCGTGATCGCCGTCAACGCTTCCGGCCCGCGACGGATAAAGGCGGGCGCGGCGCGCGATCATCTGCTCGGTTTTCGCAGCGTCACCGGCCGTGGCGAGGTCGTCAAATCCGGCGGCCGCGTGATGAAGAATGTCACCGGCTATGATCTTTCCAAGCTCGTCGCCGGCTCCTATGGCACGCTCGCCGCGCTCACCGAGCTGACGCTGAAGGTTCTGCCCAAGGCGGAGACGGAAGAGACCTTGCTGCTCTCCGGCCTCGGCGAGGAGAAGGGCCTCGCGGCGCTGCGCAAGGCGTCGGGCTCGCCTTATGAAGTGTCGAGCTTCGCCTATGATCCGCAGGCCGACGCCGCTGCGCTGCGGCTCGAGGGGCCGGAGATTTCCGTCACGACGCGCCGCGACGATCTCATGCGCTTTCTTGGTGATTTCGGCGGCGCGACGAGCGTTCTCGCGGCAGACGAAAGCCGCGCATTCTGGACGCACATTCGCGACGCCGAGCCGATCGCGGGGGAGGGCGTCATATGGCGCATCTCGCTCGCGCCGACCAATGGTTTCGCTTTCGTCGAGCGGCTGCGCGGCGCCGGCGCGCCGCCGATCGCGCATTTCTATGATTGGGCCGGCGGCCTCGTCTGGCTGCGCCTCGAGACGGCGGCGGACGCGCATGCGACGGCCATACGCGCCATCGTCGATGCGCTCGGCGGCCATGCGACGCTCATTCGCGCCGATGCGGCGACGCGCGCGCGCGTCGATGTGTTCCATCCGCAGCCTTCCGCGCTGGCGTCGCTCACACGGCGCGTGAAGGAGGCTTTCGATCCGCGCTTCATTCTGGAGCGCGGCCGCTTGCGCGCGGAGTTCTGAAGCGACGATGCTGACGCAATTCTCTCCTGAGCTTCTCGCCGATTCCGACATGTCGCAGTCGGAGAAAATCCTGCGCGCCTGCGTGCATTGCGGCTTCTGCACGGCGACATGCCCGACCTATCTGCTGACTGGCGACGAGCTCGATTCGCCGCGCGGGCGCATCTATCTCATGAAGGAGATGCTGGAGAACGGCCGCGCCGCAGACGAGCGCACCGTGCGCCATGTCGACCGCTGCCTCTCCTGCCTCTCCTGCATGACGACATGTCCGTCGAGCGTGCATTACATGCATCTCGTCGATCATGCGCGCGCGCATATAGAGAAGACCTACCGGCGTCCGCTTCTCGATCGCATGCTGCGCGCGACGCTCGCTTTTGTGCTGACGCGGCCGACGCTGTTCCGCCAGTCCATGCGCGCCGCGGCGTTGGCGCGTCCTTTCGCCGGCCTGCTGCCGCGACGCATGCGAGACATGATCGCAATGGCGCCGGCGCATTTGCCTGCGCCTTCGCCGATCGATCGCCCGCAAATCATCGCCGCGCAGGGCGCGCGCAAAATGCGCGTCGCTCTGCTGAGCGGCTGCGCGCAGACCGTGCTCGACACGAAAATTCATGAAGCGACCGCGCGTGTGCTGACGCGTCTCGGCGCGGAAATAGTGGTGGCGGAGGGCGCCGGCTGTTGTGGCGCGCTGCCGCATCATCTCGGCAAGAGCGCGGACTCACACGCGCTCGCGCGCCGCAATATCGAGGCCTGGACGCGCGAGATCGAGCGCGGCGGTCTCGATCATATCGTCATCGACACATCCGGCTGCGGGACGACGGTCAAAGACTATGGCCATATGTTCCGCGACGATCCCGCGCTCGCGGAAAAAGCCGCGCGCATCGCCGCAATGGCGCGCGACGTGACGGAGATTATTGCCGCTCTCGATTTCGCGCCCTCGGTCGATTTCGACAGGCTGCGCGTCGCCTATCATTCCGCCTGCTCATTGCAGCATGGGCAGAAGATCGCTGATCTGCCGATGGAGCTGCTGCGTCGAGCGGGCTTCGAGGTCGTTCCCGTTCCCGAGAGCCATATCTGCTGCGGTTCGGCAGGAACCTATAATCTCTTGCAGGGCGAACTCGCGAGCGCGCTGCGCGAGCGCAAAGTGGCCAATATCCAATTGGTCGCGCCGCAGGTCATCGCCGCCGGCAATCTCGGCTGCATGATTCAGATCGGGCAGGGGACTGCGATCCCGATCGTGCACACGGTGCAATTGCTCGATTGGGCGAGCGGCGGGCCGTCGCCGTTTCCGTCATCGCGAGCGTAGCGAAGCGATCCAGGGGCCGCCTCGCTGCTCTGGATCGCTTCGTCGTTGCGCTCCTCGCGATGACGGCCGGGTTTTCGCGCCTCAGCGCAGAAAACCGACGATATCCTTCACCGCATCCATATTCGTGCGCGCCAGTTCCCGCGCCCGCGCGGAGCCGTCGCGCAGCACATCGTCGATATAGGCTGCGTCCGCCATCAGCTTGCGCATCTCGGCGGTGATCGGCGAGAGCTTCGCCACGGCGAGATCGACGAGTGCTACTTTGAAGGTCGAGAAATTGGAGCCTCCGAACTCTCCGAGCACGTCGGCCTTGCTGCGCTGCGACAGCGCCGCGAAAATGCCGACGAGATTATCCGCCTCCGGTCGCCCCTCGAGGCCCTTTTCTTCCGAAGGAAGCGCGTCGGGATCGGTCTTGGCCTTGCGCACTTTTTGCGCGATCTGGTCGGCGTCGTCGGAGAGATTTATGCGCGAATAATCGGACGCGTCGGATTTCGACATTTTCTTCGTGCCGTCGCGCAGGCTCATCACGCGCGTCGCCGGGCCGGAGATCAGCGGCTCCGGCAGCGGGAAGAAAGCGTCGTTGAAGCCGTTGCGCGCGATCGATTCGGCGAAGTCGTTGTTGAACTTCTGCGCAATGTCGCGGGAAAGCTCCAAATGCTGCTTCTGATCCTCGCCGACCGGCACATGGGTGGCGCGATAGAGCAGAATGTCGGCGGCCATCAGCACCGGATAGTCGAGCAGGCCCATCGAGGCGTTCTCGCGATCCTTGCCGGCCTTGTCCTTGAACTGCGTCATGCGGTTCAGCCAGCCGATGCGGGCGACGCAATTCAAGACCCAGGCGAGCTCGGCGTGCTCGGCCACCTGGCTCTGATTGAAGACGATGTTCTTCTTCGGATCGATTCCGCAGGCGATGAAGGCCGCGGCGATCTCGCGCGTGTTGTTGCGCAGCGCGATCGGGTCCTGCGGCACGGTGATGGCGTGCAAGTCCACGACGCAATAAAGGCAGTCGAAGCTTTGCTGCAGCTCGACGAATTTGACGATCGCGCCGAGATAATTGCCGAGATGCAGATTGCCGGTGGACTGCACGCCGGAGAAGACGCGCTGCGGAAAGCTGGTCATGAGGAGCGCCGAGTGGTTGAGGCCGGCGGCCCTTATGACAATGCGGGCGCCCGAGCGCAAGAACCCGAGCGCAACTATCCCGCCTCAAGCCCGCTCGGCCGCCGCCCAGGCCTCATAGCCGCCGTCGAGGCTGTAGACCTCGGCAAAGCCCATATCGGCGAAGATGCGGGCGTAGGACTGGCTGGAATTGCCGTGATAGCAGCAGACGATGACCGGCTTGTCCTTCGGCGTCTCGAAGAGATAATAGGTCATATCGTCCTGGGAGGCGTTCTCCGCGCCCTCTATGTGGCCGCGCGCGAAGGATTGCGGGTCGCGCACGTCGAGGACGAGCGTCTCGCCGCGGCTCATCACGTCGCGCGCGGCGGCGACGTCGATCCTGCGAAAGTCTTGCGCCATTGTTCGGTCTCGCGCTTTTAAAGGCGCCCTCGGCGCCGCTCCGGCCGCGCCATGCGAAGACGGGGCCAACCGACCGAACGAGAAGAGCTGAGAGAAGAGGGCGGTTTTACCTCCCTCCCGAGCGCCGTAGGCGATCGGGAGGGAGGGTGAACGCGGTCCAGGGCGCTCGGGTGAAGGTTTCCTCATCCTGACGAGCCGCGAAGCGGCGTCTCGAAGGACGAGGAAACCTTCATGCGCGGCCATCTGGAGCTCCCCCTCGCGCTTCGAGACGCGCCCTTCGGGCGCTCCTCAGCATGAGGGGGAGGTTTGCTGGCCTTCACTCGATCGCCCTAGAACGCGTCCCCCGTCTCTCGACAATCGGCGCCGCCTCGTGTATGGCGACGCGTCCAAATCAAAACAGCGTCCCGAAACGCTCGCCAGAGCCGCCGCGGCGGCAAAAGGCGAAACGGCAGGAGTTTTTTTCAATGCCCTCCATCATCGAGCAACTCGACGCCGAGCAATCGGCCCGCCTTCTCGAAGGCAAATCGATCCCGGAATTCCGCCCCGGCGACACAGTCATCGTCAATGTGAAGGTGAAGGAAGGCGAGCGCTCCCGCATTCAGGCCTATGAGGGCGTGGTGATCTCCCGCCAGGGCGGCGGCATCAACGAGGCCTTCACCGTCCGCAAGATTTCCTATGGCGAGGGCGTGGAGCGCGTGTTCCCCCTCCATTCGCCGCTCATCGACTCGATCAAGCTGGTCCGCCGCGGCAAGGTCCGCCGCGCCAAGCTCTATTATCTGCGCGACCGTCGCGGCAAATCCGCCCGCATCGCCGAGCGCATCGACAATAAGGCGAAGGCCAAGGACAAGCCGGCCCCCGCGGCCGAGTAAGGCTCCCGGAGCCTGTCCCAATATCGCGAGCGTGGCGGAGCGATCCGGCGGTAGGCCGCAGGATCGCTTTGTTGTCTCTATGTGAGAGAATCGATGAGCAAAATCCTGTTTTGGGATTTCGAGGGCGTCGTCGCGCGCCGCGATCCGGATTGGCGGCTCGTGGAGGGCGCGGGGGAGACGCTCGAGGCGCTGGCCGCCAAGGGCTGGACCCATATCGCATTTGCGGCAGGGACGCAGGACCTCGCCGCTGTGGCGGAAGGGCTGGGCCTCGCCGGTCGCTTCGCCTGGCTCCATGACGCCGGCGAGGGCGCGGAGCCGTTGACGCGGGCGATCGAGGCCGCGCGGCCTTTCGATCAGGCTTTCGTCATCGCCGCCAGCGTGTCCGGCGCCGTGCTGCCGGCGCGGGCGGCGGTGGTTCCGTCCATTCTGGTCGGCGACGCCTCGCCGCTGGCGCAATTTTGCTGCGAATCGCCGTCGGAGATCGAGCTGGCGCTCGAAACCTGGACCTCGATGCGGCGGTCTTTCTTCGTCGAGCCGTGACGCTGGCTTTCGCCGAGGATCAGCCGCCCGAGGAATCGAGCGGCGCGTTCAATATCCATCTGTGGCCGAAGGGATCGCGCAGCGCGGCGTAGCGCGTGCCCCAAAAAGTATTGGTCGGCTGCGTCTCGACCTTTGCGCCGAGCTGGGTCGCGCGGGTGACGATCTCGTCCACCTCATGCGCTTTGTCATATTCCAGGCTCACCGAGGCGGTGACCTGCTCGCCGGGCAGCGGCATGCGGGCGTGGCCCAGTTCCGGAAAGACGTCGGCGAGCATGACAGAGCCGCCATTGATGGCGAGCTCGCAATGGGCGATGCGCATTCCGTCGACGGAAGGCATCAGCGCCCTTTGCTGCGCGCCGAAGGCGGCGGTGTAGAAAGCGATCGCGCCGGCGGCCGGCGAGACGGTGAGATAGGGCGCGACCCTCGGGCGCTGCATGTCATTCCCTCGCCGGTGTTTCCCCTTGGACGACTTCGTCGCCCCAGTCTTTCTTTTTTATAGGCGCGAAAGTCGTTTTATCGCGCTTCGCCACCGTAACTTCTTCGATTCCCGCCCTGGTGCAAAGCTTTATCCTTAATCCATGCTTTAGGACCTCCGGCCGCGCCAGCATCCGAGCCGGGGCCGGAGCGATCGCCGCTTCCTCTCTCGTCGCTGCCAGATAGGCGAATTTCTCGTCCTCGAAGGGCGCGTCGGCGCCTTTGAGCAGCTTATGGTCACGCGAGCGGGCGAGCCGCACCGGGAAATGACACCAGTCCGGCGGCTCCAGCGGGCAGGGAGCCGAATGCGGGCAGGGCAGGGAGACGCGCGCGCCCGAGGCGATGAGCCGCGCCCGTATCCGCATCAGCCGCGCATAATCGCGCGGCGTGCCGGGCTCGACGAGAATCAGCGTCCCCGCGCAGAGGCGCCAGGCGGCGTCCATGGCGCGGTCGAGGCTATTTTCCGCGATCTCGGTCAGAGCATAGCTGGCGACGACGAGATCGAATGGCGCGCCGAGATCGGGCGGCGCGGAAAGATCGCCGGCGACGATTCGCGCCTTCTCTAGCGCTTCGCCGGCGAGCCGGCGGGCGAGCGCGAGAAATGGCTCGCTGCGGTCGAGCAGCACATTCTCGTCGATTTGCGGCCAGAGCGCGCGCGCGGCGAGGCTCGCGGTCCCGAGCCCTGCGCCGAGGTCCAGCATGCGCCGCGGCGAAAAATCCGGCGCCCGCTCCGCGAGCCGGCCGAGAACATGGATGGTCGCCGCATAGGTCGCCGGGAGCCGATAAAGGGCGTAGGCGAGAGCGTCGTCCTCGCAGAGGATCGCCTGCGCCGTCGTTCCGCCGGAGCGATAGAGGGCGGAAATGCGCGCCGCCCGCTCCGCCAGAGCCCGGCGCGAGCGCTCGTCCAACAGGCGCTCCAGCGCCGCCGTCAGCGCTTGTGGCGGCGCCGTCGATATTCGCGTCACGTCGAAGGGACCTCCCGCTGGGGCGTCGGCGAGATTACATGCTTCCAACCCGCCCATGTTGCGAGTAGAACAGCCTACCCGGTTCGGTCGAGGCCGAATTACGGTTCTTTTTACGGCTCGGAGCAGGAACGAGACAAATGGCAGGACGCCCGCGCACGCTCTACGACAAGATCTGGGACGATCATGTGGTTCACGAGCAGGAGGACGGCGCGTCCCTCATCTACATCGATCGCCATTTGATTCATGAGGTGACGAGCCCGCAGGCCTTCGAGGGGCTGCGCACCTCCGGCCGCAAGGTCCGCGCGCCGGGCAAGACGCTGGCCGTCGTCGACCATAATGTGCCGACGACCGACCGGTCTCTGCCGATCACCGATCCTGAGAGCAAGGCGCAGGTCGAGCAGCTCGCCATCAACGCCGCGGAATTCGGCGTCGAATATTTCAACGAGCATGATTCGCGTCAGGGCGTCGTCCATATCATCGGCCCGGAGCAAGGCTTCACTCTGCCCGGCACGACGATCGTCTGCGGCGACAGCCACACCTCCACCCATGGCGCTTTCGGCGCGCTCGCCCACGGCATCGGCACCTCCGAGGTCGAGCATGTTCTGGCGACGCAGACGCTGATCCAGAAAAAGGCCGCCAATATGCTGGTGCGCGTCGACGGCAAGCTGGCCGAGGGCGCGACCGCCAAGGACATTATTCTCGCCATCATCGGCGAGATCGGCACCGCCGGCGGCACCGGCCATGTGATCGAATATGCGGGCGAGGCGATCCGCGATCTCTCGATCGAGGGCCGCATGACCGTCTGCAACATGTCGATCGAAGGCGGCGCCCGCGCCGGCCTCGTCGCGCCGGACGAGAAGACTTACGAATATCTCCGCGGCCGGCCCAAGGCCCCGCAGGGCGAGACCTTCGAGGCCGCCGTCCGCTATTGGGAGACGCTGCGCTCCGACGAGGGCGCGCATTACGACCGCGTGATCGTGCTCGACGCCGCCGCTCTGCCGCCGACCCTCACCTGGGGCACCTCGCCCGAGGATGTGATGCCGATCTCCGGCTTGGTGCCGACGCCGGACAGCGTCGCCAATCCGGCCAAGCGTCAGGCCATCGCCCGCGCGCTCGAGTATATGGGGCTCAAGGGCGGCGAGAAGGCCAGCGACATCGCCATCGATCGCGTCTTCATCGGCTCCTGCACCAATGGCCGCATCGAGGATCTTCGCGCCGCCGCGGCGGTCATCGCCGGCAAGCAGATCAACGCCAAGGTCAACGCCATCGTTGTGCCGGGCTCCGGCCTCGTGAAGGCGCAGGCCGAGGCGGAGGGGCTGGACAAGGTGTTCACCGCCGCCGGCTTCGAATGGCGCGAGCCGGGCTGTTCCATGTGCCTCGCGATGAATCCGGATCGTCTCGAGCCGGGCGAGCGCTGCGCCTCGACCTCGAACCGCAATTTCGAGGGCCGCCAGGGCTTCAAGGGCCGCACCCATCTCGTGTCGCCCGCCATGGCGGCGGCGGCGGCCATCGCCGGCCATTTCGTGGACGTTCGCAGCTGGAGGTAAGTCTCGCATGGCCTCGCCTCTCGACGATAGCGCTCTCGCCCAGCTCCGCGCCCCTTCGCTCGAGGACCTCGAGGTGCTGGCCGATGCGGCTTTCGCCTCGCTGCCGTCGCGCTTCACGCGGCTCTGCGAAGGTCTCGTGATCCATGTCGAGGATTTCCCGGACGAGGAAATCCTAGAGGAGATGGAATGCGAGACCGAGTTCGATCTTTTGGGGCTGTTCCGCGGCCAGGGTCTCGCCCAGCGCGAGGCCTCGGCGCATACTGGCGAGCCGCCCAATATGATCTGGCTCTACCGCCGTCCGATCATCGATTATTGGGCGGATGGCGAGGACACGCTGCAAGAGATCATCACCCATGTCCTCGTGCATGAGATCGGCCATCACTTCGGCCTCTCCGACGAGGATATGGAGGAGATCGAGCAAAAGGCGGGGTGAATTTCACTCTGGCGGCGCCGGGAAGCGCAGCTCGCAGCGCAGGCCCCTGTCGGCGCCGGGCTCTATGATGGCGGCGCCGCCGAGCTGCTGACCGAGCGAGCGCACCAGCTTGTGACCCGAGCCGAGGCCCATCGCTTCCATCGAGGCGGGGCCGAC
Organism: Methylosinus sp. sav-2; assembly: GCF_004366495.1. Lineage (NCBI taxonomy): Bacteria > Pseudomonadati > Pseudomonadota > Alphaproteobacteria > Hyphomicrobiales > Methylocystaceae > Methylosinus > Methylosinus sp. sav-2. Next base: position 81,148 of record NZ_SOEJ01000009.1, on the reverse strand, counting down.
GCCATTATCTTCCACGGTGAGGGCGAGATCGTCGCCCTCGCGCGTCAGCCGCACCTTCACCGTACCCGCGCGCTCCTCGGGAAAAGCGTATTTCAGCGCATTGACGACGAGCTCGTTGACGATCAGCGCGACTGCGCGCGCCTCGTCCACCTCGAGCGCGCAATCGGCGACCTCGGTCCGCAGCGCGATCGGCCGCTCGCCGATGAGCGCCAGCCGAAGATTGGCGCAGAGATCGTCGATGAGCGGCCGCATCCACACATCGCGCCCCCCGTCATGCTGGAGCAGCGCATAGACGCGGCTCACCACGGCGACGCGGCTCGACGCCGCGAGCAATGAGGCGCGCGCATTGTCGTCCTCGAGCGCGCGCGCCTCGGTCTGCAGCATTGAGCAGACGAATTGCAGATCATTCTTCGTGCGATGCGCCATTTCCTGGAGATAGAGCTTCTTCAATCGCTCGGTCTTGGTCGCCAGCGTCTGGGCGGCGGTGGCCTCGCTGTCGCTGCGATCGATCACGCCCGAGAGCTCCTGCATCACGAAGACGATGGCGAGAGCGACGGCGATGAACAGCACGAGAGCGAGGGCTTCCGCCGGGTCCGATACGGCGAAGCCTTCGCCAGGAAACAAAAAATAAGCGGCGAGCGCCGCGCCGAAGGCCATCGACCAGCCGCCCGCCTCGCCGCCGAAGAGCAGCGCCGAGAACATCACGGCGGGAATGAAAAGGAGCAGCTGTCCCGGCGGCAATCTCTCATGCAGCAATGTCTGTAGCGCGAACGCGCCCAGGGAAAGGCCGGACGCTCCGAGAAAGCGCGCCCAAATGGGCAGAGCCCGCGAGCGCGCGGCCAGCGCAAAAAGCTCATGCATGGATGCTCGTCTCATTCGTGAGCGCGGCCGTCAGCTCGGCAGCCGCATCGTCAATTCGAATGTAGCGCCCTGTAGCGGCTGCGACCGTGCGGCCAGCGTCCAGCCATGGCGATCGGCGATCGTTTTGCAAATGGCGAGGCCGATTCCGGTGCCCGGATATTCCGCCTTGCTATGCAGGCGCTTGAACGGCTCGAAAATGGCGCTCGCATATTTCGCCTCGAAGCCGACGCCGTCATCGGAGACGGAGAGGCGCAGCAGAGAGTCCTCGACATTCGCGTGGATGGCGATGCGGGGCGTCTCGCCCGGCCGGCGAAATTTTATCGCATTGCTGACGAGATTGTGCATGAGACGTGCGAATTGCGGCGGGTCCGCCTCGAACTCCACGCAGGGCGCGTCGAGGCTGACATCGGCGCCCGATTCCTCGATCAGCTCGGAGAGATCGGTCAGCGCCGATTGGATCTCGACGCGCAGATCGCGCCGCTGCACTTTGAGCGGCGCCTCGACGACGCGCGAATAGACGAGCAGATCCTCGACCAGCTCCCGCGCGCGCAGCGCCGAGCCGCGCATCACTTCGCTCGCATAGGAAATGTCCTTCTGATCGGAGGAGGAGACGGCGGCGTCGAGCATTTGCGAGAAGGCGACGATCTTGCGCAGCGGCTCCTGCAGATCATGCGAGGCGACATAGGCGAAGCGGGCGAGCCGTTCATTGACGCGCTCGAGCTCGACGATGCGCTGCTCTAGCGCGCGCTCGGCCGCGAGCCGGGCCGCCTCCTCGCGCCGGCGCTCGGTCACATCCTGCGCATAGCCGTGCCAGATGGTGGAGCCGTCGGCCTGGCGCACAGGCTGCGCTTGCGTTTCCAGCCAGATCGTCCCCTTGGAGGGGTGGTCGTAGCGGAACTGCTCGCGCAGAAGCGTCATCTGCGCCGCCGAGCGCGCGAAGCTCGCACGCATGCGCTCATTGTCGGCGCCGTCGATGCGGCGGAGCATTGGCGCGGCGTTGTCGCAAATCTCCTCCGGCGCGACGCCGAAGACATTGCGCACATTCTCCGCGAGATAAGGGCAGGAGCTGAAGCCGCCGGTGTCGAGCCGGAAGGAGAAGACGACGCCGGGCGCCGCCAGCGCGACATTGCCGAACTGCTCGACGAGCCGCGCATTCTGCGCCGCGAGCCGCTCCATCGCATGGCGCGTCTCCAGATTGTCGACATGCGTCAGCGTGCGCTGGAAGGCTTCGCCGACAACGACGATGAGGCTGTTGGTCGTGAGGAATGTCGCGAAGGCGAGCGCATCCTCGAGGCCCTCGATCCGCGCGAGCCAGAGCTGGGCGACGGCGGCGCTGATGACCAGCGTCAGCGCGCCGGAGACCGCGCCGCCGGTGAAGGAAGCGACGAGGACGGGAAGATAGAAGGTGACATAGGTGTGGCCGCCGCTCTCGCCGGCGATCAGCAGCCGCCAGACGACTCCCGCGGCCGCGGCGAGCACGCCGATGGCGATGCGCCAGGGCAGCGGGGAGCGATACCAGCGTACGAGCTGCGGCGCGAGCGTGGCGAAGATCGTGCGGATACGGCCATGCTCGGCGCGAGGCAGATCGGAACTCGCCGCAGGCGAAGGCGGACCTTTGAGGCTCGACATGGTTCGGCTCGCTCGAGACGCGGCGGGCGCCGGGCCTTCGCGCCCTATGCGCGCGCTCTCCGGCTCATTTATGACCGAAAGCGGCGCATGGAAGGTCCTGCGACGATAAGTGCGTCACACCGCGCGGTTTCCGGGCGTCTGGCCCTGCTCGTAATTGGTGCCGAAGACGTAATCCCACCAGATCGCATGGACGCCGAAGCCGCGCTCCGGATCACGGAAATGGTGCAGCATATGCAGCCGGCGCACCAGATGGCCGAGCTTGGATTTGGGCTGGCCGTGATGCGTCCAATAATGCACGCAGTCATAGAGCACATAGCCGGCGATGAAGCCCGCCAGCATGGGCCAGGCGAAATCGCCGCCGAAGACGAGGCGGATGAGCGAGAGCGCGATCAGCATGATCGGCGTCGACAGCAGCGGCGGCATGACGAGCCGCAGCGGATCGCTCGGATAGATGTGATGCACGCCGTGGATGAGGAATTGGAAGCGCGGCCCGAGCCCGAAGGGCAGCGGAAACACCGTGTGGAACAGGAAGCGATGGCCGAAATATTCGGTCAGCGTCCAGGCCACATAGCCGGCGACGAAGGCGAGGAGGATATAGCCCGCGCTCGCATAATTGCTCGCATAGGCGATGAGCCAGAGAATGATCGGCCCATAGACGAGCGGCGGGGTCAGATGATGGACGCGCGAATATTTGTCGAGAAGGTCGCTCTCGAAGAGGCGCGGCGATGCGTCGAGCGTCTCGTGTTCAGTGGCAGTCATGGGAAACTCTACTCCGCCGGGACGGGAACGAGCTGCGCGGCGCTGGCGGTCTCCACATTGGCGGAGCGCGTCTGCAGCGAATAGCGCGGGTCGAAGACAAAGGTGACGAGCAGGGCGAACCACGAATAATGGGCGCCGAGCGGCTTGTAGAACTCGGGCGCCATTTCGGTGAGCTCCGGCAGACGTCGCCACGGAATCTCGTGAAAGTCGTGATGCTCGTTGTGATAGCCGATATTGAGCGCGACCTTGTTGAGCGGGCCGTAATAGTCGAACGTGCCCTGATTGGGGCCGAAGGCGAAATGCTCCTGCACCCAGCGCGCGCTCAGAGGATGCAGCCCGCCGACCGAGAACCAGAAGGACAGCACGAGATAGAGCAGCGCATTGGGGCCGAAGGCCCAGAGCACGAAGACGTCGAAGAGCAGGATGACGGCCGTGTTGATATAGGTCCACAGGCCCATGATCGGCACAGTGCCCTTCAGCCGCGAGAGGCGCGCCAGCTGGATCGCCGGGAAGAAGAACAGCCACAGCGCCTTGCGCCATGTGCTGTTGCCCACCCACTCCACCTCCCAATGGCTAGGAATGTCGGCGTCGTAATCATAGGCCGACAGATGCGAGTGATGCTTGATGTGATAGCAGCGAAAGCCCATCGCCGTCGGAAAGGCGTTGGGGAGATCGGCGAGCAGAGCGGTGAGCTTGTTGTAGAGCGTGTTCTCGAACACGCAATTGTGGATCGCGTCGTGAATGGCGACGAAAGCCGCATGATTGGCGAAGGCGCCGACGCAAATGGCCAGCAGCAGGGCGAGCGGCCAATAGGAGGGGCCGAGCCAGCCGAGAATGGCGGCGATCGTCAGCTGGCCGGCGAATATGCCGGCGGTGATCTTGAAGGTGAGATCGTCCTTGCCGAACAGCGTCCTCACTTCCGGATGCGCCTCGAGAATGAGGCGGCGACGCTCGACATGCGAGCGATCGGCGGAGGACGTCGAAGAAATCGAGATGACATTCATGGCGTCGCCTCTTCTCTCACAGCCTCGGTTGCAGCGGGCGGCGCGCCCGCCACGCGCTTTTCATAGACGCGGTGAATCTTGTCGATCTTGCCGCCGAACATTTCGATCGGCTTGCGCATGCCCATATTGTCCTCGAGCACCCAGCCGGCCTCGAGGGCGACGATGCTGGCGTCGACGCAGCTGCGCCGCCGCATGTCCTCGATCAGCGACAGCAGGATCGCGCCGCCCGTCGCGCTGTTCTGCAGCGTCTTGCGCGTGCCGAGCAGCAGCAGGCGCGCGGTCGAGAATTTGTGCTTGCGGATGCGCGAGATCAGCTTGAACAGATTGAAGGGCAGGAGCTTGCCGTCGAAATCGGCGGTGATCTCGTGCAGATTGGGCAGCGCCACCGCGAAGGAGACCGGCTCGCCGTCGAATTCGAGCACAATGCCGAATTCCGGCGGCATCACATATTTCATGAGGTCCGCGAAGCCGTCGAGCTCGTCCTTGCCGAGCGGCACGAAGCCCCAATTGCCGCGCCAGGCGTCGTTGAAGAGATCGGACATCAGCGCGGTTTCGCCCTGCTTCAGATGATCGCGATCGAGCTGGCGAATCTTCAAGCGGTTGCGCCATTCGGGGCGATCCGCGATGCGGCGTTCCTTGCTGAGATCCTGCTCCGCGGAGAGATGCCGGTAGGAGATCAGATCCTTCGCCTTGTCATAGCCCAGCGCCTCGATGAGCCGCGACAGATAGGGCGGATGCCAGGGCATCAGAAACATCGGCGTCGCTTCGAAGCCGTCGATCAGCATGCCGCTTTCGCCATTGATGTCCGGTGCGAAGGGGCCGACGATGGTCTCCGCGCCGCGCGCGCGCAGCCATTCCTCTGCGGCCTGCGTCAATGCGCGCACCACCTCTATGTCGTCGATGGCGTCGAGCGAGCCGAATTGCCAGCGCGAGGTGGAGACGGGCTGAATCTCGGGCTTATAGACCTGCGCGCCGATGCGGCCGACCCATTTGCCGTCCTTGCGCGCCAGAAATTCCTGCGCCTCCACATGCTTGAAATGCGGATTGAGCTTGTGGCTGTAGAGATTCCAGCGCTCGACGTCGAGCGAAGGCGCGAAGCCTTTCTGGCCCTTATAGATGAGACGCGGCAGCTTGCAGAAGGTCAGGAATCGCGAAAGATTATCGACAGGAACAATCTCGATGCCGGCCATGGCGAACACCTATCGAGCTAGAGAAGCGAGCGAAAGCTGGCATATCGACGCGGGAGAGCGGAGCGAGTGGGGGCAGGCGGCAGGCAGTCGCGAGCGGCGGCCTGCGTTTTCTCTATTCCCCGCTCACTCCCTCATTTCCCTCACAGGCTCGCGCCCGCCATCGCCTTTTTCACCAATTCATGCGCCTCTGCGGCCACCGGCGGCAGATCGCGCAGCGCGTCGAGCACGGCGCGAATCTCATCCTCGGAATGATTGGCGGAGAGGAAGAAACGCAGACGCGGCTGGTCCTTGGGCACGCCGATCTGCACGATCGGCGGCACATAGAAGCCGAGGCCGAGCAGATGCTGCGAAGCCCACATGGTCTCGACGCTGTCCTGGAACAGAATCGGCACCACGCCGCGGCCGATCGCCGGCCCGGTGCTCAGCCCATTGGCGTGGGCGTAGTCGCGGAAGAGCTCCGCATTGCGCGCGAGCTTGCCCACGCGCCAGCTCTCCTCCTGCATCAGCCGCAGGGCGGTGCGTGCGGCGGCGAGGATCACAGGCGACAGGCCGACGCTGTAGACGAAGCCCGGCAGAGTATAGCGGAACCAGTCGATGACCGGCTTCTTCGCGCAGACGAAGCCGCCGCAGGAGGCGAGCGTCTTGGACATGGTGCCGACGACGAGATCGAGCCGGCCGGGATCGACGCCCTGCAGCTCGGCGAGGCCGCGGCCGGTCTCGCCCAGCACGCCGAGCGAATGCGCTTCGTCGACCATCAGCCAGGCGTCATGGCGCTCTTTCAGCTCCACGAGGCGCGGCAGATCGGCGGTGTCGCCGTCCATGCTGTATATGCCCTCGACGACAATGAGCACATGGCGGAAGTCTTCGCGCTTATTGGCGAGAAGATGGTCCAGATGCTCGAAATCGTTGTGGCGGAATTTGATCACCTCCGCCGAGGAGGCTTCGCAGCCGGCGACGATGCTGTTATGGGCGAGCTCGTCGATGAACAGAGCGTCGCGCTTGCCGAGCAGCCAGGAGATGGTCGTCACATTGGCGAGATAGCCGGAGACCAGCGTCAGCGCCGCCTCCATGCCGAGAAATTCGGCGATCTCCGCCTCGAAGGGCTTGTGAGTCGAGCGCTCGCCGCCGACGAGGCGCGAGGCCAGCGCGCCGACGCCGAGCCGATGCAGCTCGTGATCGGCCTCCTCCAGAATCTTGGGGTGATTGGCGAGGCCGAGATAGTCGTAATTGGCGAAGCTGACGAAATGCGTCCCCTTCGCCTCGAAATCGGCGCGAAGCCGATCGATCTGCGCGAAGAAGGGATCGTGATATTGGAGGAGCGCATTGCCGGCGAAACGAAATCGTCTCGATGCGTAATCCGAAAGGCTGTTATGCTTCGCCACTTAGTGCGTCATCCCTCGAGTCTGCGGCCGCGCGCGCGTCTCGCGGCGCCGCATTGGAAGAGGACGCCCGATTCCTCGGAACGTCCGCGGTCGGCCCGCAGGCTTAGCACCCTTCGGCGCCATAGCGCCAGCGAAAGCATCGTGGCGCGGGGGAAGTCCTCCTCTGCAGGCGCGCCGGAGGCGGGGATTTCCCCTGCGGCGGAGTTGCTCTATTGGCTCTGCCGATGACCGACATTCCGCATCCTCCGTCCCGTCCCCATGCCGAGCGCGCCTCCGCCCTGCGCCTGCGGGTAGAGGATCTCGCCATCGCCCGCGGCGGGCGGCGCGTGCTCGCGGGACTCGGCTTTACGCTCGCGAGCGGGGAGGCGCTGATCGTCACCGGCCGCAACGGCGCCGGCAAATCGACGCTTTTGCGCGCGCTCGCGGGCCTTTTGCCGCGCCTTTCCGGCCATATCGTGATCGAGGGCGCCGCGGAGGCGGAAGAGCCGGCGACGCTGCTGCATTATCTCGCCCATGCCGATGGGCTGAAGGCGCCGCTCACCGCCCGCGAGAATCTGGAGTTCTGGGCGCAATTTCTGGGGGAGGAGCCGGATCGGCGCAGTCTCTCGCCGGCGGAGGCGCTGGAGCGGGTGGGGCTCGCGCATCTTTCGGAGACGCCGGTCGCCATGCTCTCCGCCGGGCAGAAGCGCCGCATCGCGCTCGCCCGTCTGCTGGTGGTTTTCCGGCCGCTATGGCTGCTCGACGAGCCGACCAGCGCGCTCGACGCCGCCTCGCGGGTGCGGCTCGCGCGGCTGATGACGGAGCATCGCGCGCTCGGCGGTATGATCATCGCCGCCACGCACGAGCCGCTCGGCCTCGAGGATGCGCGCGAGCTGGCGCTGGGAGCGACTTCGTGAAATATCCGCTTCTCGTTCTCTTCCTGCGCGATTTGCGCGTCGCCCGCCGCATCGGCGGTTCGGCGACCATGGGCGTCGTGTTTTTTCTGGTGATGGTGTCGATCGCGCCCTTCGCCATCGGCCCGGACCCCAATCTCCTCGCCCGCATCGGCCCGGCGATCTTGTGGATCGCGGCGCTGCTGGCGAGCCTTCTCTGCCTCGATCGGCTGTTTCAGGCCGATCTCGAGGACGGCTCTCTCGATCTCTTTCACCTCGGCCGCGCGCCGCTCGAGCTGGCGGTTCTGGTGAAATGCGCCGCCCATTGGGTGACGACCGGCCTGCCGTTGACGCTCGCCGCGCCCTTTCTCGGCCTGATGCTCCAGCAGGAGGAGACGGCGCTCGCCGCCGTGACGCTGACGCTTCTGGCCGGCACGCCGGCGCTGACGCTGATCGGCGCCATTGGCGCGGCGGCGACGGTGACGCTGCGCCGCGGCGGCCTGCTGATGGCGCTGCTGGTGCTGCCGCTGACGATTCCGGTGCTGATTTTCGGCGTCTCGGCGGCGGAGGCGGCGACAGGCGGCACCGTGTCCTTCGCCGCGCCTTTCGCCATTTTATGCGCGATCAGCCTCGGCGCGCTGGCGCTGTGCCCTTTCGCCGCGGCGGCGGCGCTGCGGAGCGCGGGGGAGTAGAGGCGGGAACGGCGATAGCTGTTTCTGCTGGGCGACTTCGTGATAGTCTTCGCAAATGACGAAGCGAGACAATCCTATTGCCCGGCGGCGGTCCCTTACCTTGGGGCTGGTGGGCTTTTCGCGCATCAGCGCTGTCGAGGGCGTGCGTCTCGACGCCGACAGCAAGAGAATGTTCGCCAATTTCGAGCGTCGTGGCTTGACCGATGCGGAGCGTCGCTGCGCGATCTACGAAAAGCACGCGAAAAAAGCTTAAGGCGCAGTGTATCGCGCCGTCGTCGATCCCTATTGCTATAGCGGAACGAGGGTTCTGAAAAATCGTCTTGGACTTCGCGCGCAGGCCGATCTCGACGCATTCGAAGCGGATGCGACGGCGCAACGGTTTTCCGAACCGCTGCCGACGGGGCGCTTCGGCGTTCGACATTATCGCGCCGTCCATCGCCATATTTTCGGAGACGTCTATCGCTGGGCCGGCTGTTTCCTTTCCGTGAGAATCGCCAAGGGCGCGAGCATGTTCTGCTACCTGGAGCATATCGCCGCCGAAATGGCGCGGATATTCGACGGCCTTCGAAACGACGGCTGTCTCAGGGACTTGCCCGTCGATCTCTTTGCCGCGCGATCCGCTCGCTTCTTATCGGAGCTCAACGCCGTTCATCCGTTTCGAGACGGCAACGGCCGGGCGCAACGCGCGTTTTTTTGCGCTCCTCGCCGATCACGCGGGGCGCACGCCGAAGCTGCACAGACTGAAAGCGGAGTCCTTCCTCGCCGCCATGATCGAAAGTTTTCACGGCCGGGAGGAAAAGCTCATAAGCGAGATCGGGCGGCTGGTATCCTGATCCGAACTCCCGCCCCGCTTCAGTACAACCCGCCCGTCCCGCTGCCGACCTGCTTGTCCACATCCTGCGCGGCGCCGGACTGCAATCCGCCGTCGCTGCCGGCCGGGGAATAGGAGTCCGGCGGCGCGGTGCCGGGCTTGAAGGCCTCGAGGATGGAGCCGGAGCCCTTCGAGCGCAGGCCCGAATGCGGATCGACCGAGATCAGCTTGATGCCCGGCGGCACGCGGAAAGGCACGTCGGGCTTGTCCTTCAGCGCCACCGTCATGAAGTCGCGGAAGATCGGCGCGGCATAGGTCGCCGCCTGGGCGCTCTTGCCCTCGCCGACCGGGCGGGGGCGGTCGTAGCCGATATAGACGCCGACGGCGAGATCGGGCGAGAAGCCGACGAACCACAGGTCCTTGGCCTCGTTGGTCGTGCCCGTCTTGCCGGCGAGATGCTTGCCCACAGCTTTGATCGACTGGCCGGTGCCGCGCTCGATGACGCCTTCCATGATGGAGGTGATCTGATAGGCGGTCAGCGGATCGAGCACCTGCTCGCGCTTGTCGATCAGCTTGGGCTCGTTCTGGCTCTCCCATTTGGGGGCGTCGCAGCCCAGGCACTGGCGCTCGTCATGGCGATAGATCGTCTTGCCCCAGCGGTCCTGAATGCGGTCGATCAGCGTCGCCTTCACGCGTTTGCCGCCATTGCAGAGCATGGAATAGGCGGTCACCATGCGCATCACCGTCGTCTCGCCGGCGCCGAGCGCCATGGGCAGATAGAGCGGCATGTCGTCGTAAATGCCGAAGCGCTTGGCGTATTCGGCGATCAGCGGCATGCCGACATCCTTGGCGAGGCGCACGGTCATCATATTCTTGGAGTGCTCGACGCCATAGCGCAGCGGATGCGCGCCAGTGCCGTGGGCGCCCTCGAAATTCTCCGGCGTCCAGCTCTCGCCATTGGCCTGCACGATGGTGATCGGCTCGTCGAGGATGGAGGAGGAGGGCGTGTAGCCATTGTCGAGCGCGGTGGCGTAGACGAAGGGCTTGAAGGAGGAGCCCGGCTGGCGCAGCGCCTGCGTCGCGCGGTTGAACTCCGACTGATCATAGGAAAAGCCGCCGACCATGGCGAAGACGCGGCCCGTATACGGGTCCATCGCCACCATGGCGCCGGAGATTTCCGGGATTTGGCGCAGCCGATACTGCCCCGGCCGGCCGGAGAGCGGCTCGACATAGATGACGTCGCCCGGCGTCACTGCGGCGCGAACGCTGCGGCCGGCCCAGCGCATGCCCTCTTGCGAGAGCTGGCCGGTCTCGCGCTCGCGCGCCACCTCGCCGGATTTCTCGCGTCCGGGCTGCAGGCCGATGCGGGCGAAGCTGTCATTCGTCTCCAGCACCACGGCGAGACGCCAGGGCTTCACATCGCCGAGCGCGGGAATATCGGCGAGCGGCAGGCCCCAATCATAGGAGATGTCGATATGGCGCATCGGCCCGCGGAAGCCATGCGCCTCGTCGAAGCGCACCAGACCGTCTGCCAGCGCCTTGCGGGTGATGGCCTGCATCTTGGGGTCGAGCGTCGAGCGTACCGAGAGGCCGCCCTCATAGAGCTTCTTATCCCCATATTTGTCGAGCAGCTCGCGGCGCACCTCCTCGGCGAAATAGCCGGCGACATAGGTGTTGGGCGAGGTCACGCGCGGATTGACGCCGAGCGGCTCGGTCTTGGCCTTGTCGCCGTCCTTCTGCGAGACGAAGCCGTCGGCGACCATGCGGTCGATGACGTAATTGCGGCGCTCGAGCGCGCGGTCGCGATGCTGGAACGGATGGTAGTTGTTCGGCGCCTTGGGCAGGGCGGCGAGATAGGCCGCCTCCGGTATCGTCAGCTCATAGACCGATTTGTTGAAATAATTCAGCGCCGCGGCGGCGACGCCATAATTGCCGAGGCCGAGATAGATCTCGTTGAGATAGAGCTCGAGGATGCGGTCCTTGGGATAGGCCGCCTCTATGCGGAAGGAAATCAGCGCCTCGCGAATCTTGCGCTCGAAGCTGCGCTCATTGCCGACGAGGAAGTTCTTGGCCACCTGCTGGGTGATGGTGGAGGCGCCCTGCATGTGCCGGCCGCCCTGGGCGAGGATCGAGGCCGCGCGGGCGATGCCCTCGAAATCGACGCCATTATGCGTGTAGAAATTCTTGTCCTCGGCCGAGATGAAGGCCTGCTTGACGAGCGGCGGAATGGCCGCGCTCGGCAGGAACAGCCGGCGCTCGCGCGAATATTCGGCGAGGATGGAGCCGTCATTGGCGTGGATGCGCGTCGTGACCGGCGGCTCGTAATTGCGCAATTGCGCCGTGTCCGGCAGATCCTTCGAGAACACGTAGACGACGCCGGCCGCCCCGGTCACGGCGATCAGGAACACGATGGCGCCGGTCGCGAAGAGGAAGCCGAAGAACCGGACGAGCAGACGCATGAAGGATGATCCTCGAGGGAGACGCGTTGCTTCAAATCTGGAGCGCGTCGCGCCGACGGCGTCCCGTTTAGAGCATATTTTGTCGTGACGGAAACCCGAATCGGCCTCCCGCCATCCCCATCCTTATCCCAATTTTTATGTTTTATTGTGGGCGCTGTGTCGTGGCCACGGCCTGAGAGGGCGCGCTGGCCTGAAGCTGCGCCGGTTCCCGGCGCTCGTCGAAATAGCGCTCGATCGCCTGCGCCGTGGCGTCCGCGGCGCGCTCGCGCCATTCCGGCGACAGCAGTCGCGAGAGATCGCGGTTGCTGGACAAATAGCCGAGCTCCAACAGAACGGACGGAATATCGAAGGCTTTCAGAACGACGAAGCCGGCCGAGCGGCTCGGATTCTTGTTGAGATGGCCCACGGTCTGCCAATAGGCGATCAGCGTGCGGGCGAAGACATGGCTATAGGCGCGCGTCTCGCGGCGGGTGAGATCATAGAGAATGTCGCCGACCTCGCCCGCTTCCTCGGATTTGCGCTCGAGCCCGGCGGCGCGATCGGCGAAATTTTCCTTCTCGGCGATCTTGGCCGCCTCGGCGTCGGAGGCGCGGGCGGAAACGGTATAGACCGTCGCCCCCTCCACGCTGGTCTCGCCCAGCGTATCGGCGTGGATCGAAAGGAACAGCTCCGCCCCTGCCTGGCGCGCGACGCGCACGCGCTCGTCGAGCGCCATGAAGGCGTCCTCATTGCGGGTGAGCAGCACGCGCATCTTGCCGTCCGCCTCGAGCTTGCCCTTCAGCGCGCGGGCGAATTCGAGGACGATGGTCTTCTCCTGCTCGCCATGCGGGCCGGCGGCGCCGACATCGACTCCGCCATGGCCGGGATCGATGACCAGCAGCGGCTTGGCGTCGGCCGCGGGGGGCGGCGCCTCGGCCGCGGTTCTGGCGGCGGGGGCAGGGGCGAGCCGGGACGCCTCGGCGGCGAAGCTCGCCGCATCCGTGGGCTCGAGCTCGATGACGAGGCGCGGGGTCTCGAGCTTCGAATCGCTCGCGGCGCGAATGATCTTGGCCGGCCGCGCGAGGTCGATGACGATTCGCGAGCGTCCGGGCGCGAAATGACCGAATCGGAAGGAGGTCACGAGATCGTCGCCGCCGCGCTTGTCCTTGGCCGGGCGGCCGATCTCCGGGTCGAGGCGGAAGGCCATCTCCGGGAGATCGACGACGATTCGATAGGGATCGGCGACCGGAAATACCGTCGGATTCACCTCCGCCGTCGTCTCGAAGACCAGACGGGCGTGGTCCTTCTGCTGCTCCATGCGGACGGCGATGGCCGAGAGCGGCTCGGGCGCGGCCGGCCCGGCCGCTGCGGGCGAGCCGGCGAGGGCGAGACAGAGGGCCGCCGCCGCAAATCGCAGCGCAGGCGCACGTCGCCCGCCTCTCCGCGAAGGCCCGGCCTCCGTCGGTCGCTTCTCGTCCATGTTCTGAATCGCCCCGCTTGCGCGTTCGCCCGTTGATAATATGGCGCGGCTCGCGCATGCGCGCGACCCCGAAATCTTTCTGAGGATAACTGGTTAACGCGACGTTAGAGCGCGTTCCGATCGAAAGGAATTCGTTCGATCGATCAGAATTCGCTCGACAAAAGAGAATGATGGCGCGTTCCGATCGAACGGGTTCGTTCGATAGATCGGAACTCGCGCCCCAAAAGCGATCAATGGCGCGGAATCGTCCGATCGCTCGGAACTCGCTTCGAAAAAAAGAGAATTGCGCGCTTTTTCGGCCATTTCGGGTGCCAGCCTGTGGGCGGAGCCTTCGGCCAACTTGCGGTGTCGCCTTCGAGACATTATGTATGGAAACGTTCCGTGGAAGGGTTCGAAATACGCCTCGCGCAATTTCGGCATTTTACGGCGCCGGGAACCGTCTCGGGACGGACGGCGTTTTTTCCGCGGAACGAATTACGTTCGAATGCACGCCTCGCGCGCGGGTTCCGGACGGGCGGGCGCCGCCGTAAGGCGCTGTGACATAAGGTTTTTGTGACGAGCTCATGGCGAAGTCCATGACATGCCGCCAATCGAGGCCCCGCTCCGCGCGAGAGTATCGCGCGCCGGGGGGCGTATCGATTCGCGCTGTCGCGCCGAGCCGTCGTCACTTCGGCTCCTGGTCGGTCCCGCTTCGGCGGCCGGTCGGGCCTCTCGCCCAGTTCGCCGGCGGTCGCGCCGGTTCGCGTATCCGATGTTTCGCGATCGACACCAACTCCCAGAAGACACGCGTCGACGCTCCGACGCTTCGCCGGACCGCGGTCGCATCGTCCCTCACGGGACGTTCGCTCGAGACCGCCGGCGTCGCCTCGCGTCGCGCCGCAAAGAGTTTCTCATGGCCAACAAAATGCTCATCGACGCCTCCCACCCGGAGGAAACCCGCGTAGTCGTGCTACGTGGCAATCGCGTTCAGGAATTCGACTTCGAAGCCGCCGACAAAAGGCCTCTGCGCGGCAATATCTATCTCGCCAAGGTCACGCGTGTGGAGCCTTCGCTCCAGGCCGCCTTCGTGGATTACGGCGGCAATCGCCACGGCTTTCTGGCCTTCGCCGAAATTCATCCTGATTATTATCAGATTCCCGTCGCCGATCGGATCGCTCTGCTCGAGGAGGAGAGCCGCGTCCATCAGCAGGAGGACGAGGAGCCGCGCTCCCATGGCGGTGGCGGTGGCGGAGGTCGTCGCCGCTCGCGCCGCCGCCATTCGGACGGCGCCGAGAAGCGCGCCAATTCCGACGAGGTGATTTCCGAGAGCGCTTCCGAGAGCGAGGAGACCGACGCCGCCGAGGAGGCTGTGTCGGCCGAGGCGCCGGCGGAAGAGATCCGCGCCGAGAGCGCGGAGCCCGAATCGCTCGCCGAGAGCCCTTCTGCCGAGGCGAGCCCGCAGGAGGCCGACGAGGCCGAGCCGATCGCCATCGATCCGCAGGGCTTCGGCGTCGTCGAGGTCGGCCATGTCGAGGAAACGCCGGCCGAGCCGGCCGAGGCCGATCACGAGGTCAAGGCCCGTCGTCAGGACGAGCGGGACCAGAGCGAGCGCTATGTGGAGCATGAGGTCGAGCGCGAGGAGGCCGAGGCCCGCCGCCGCCGCGACGACGACCATGACGACGAGGAAGAGCACGAGGACGAGGAAGAGCACGTCGAGCATATCGGCGGCGACGCTATGGAAGAGGTGCCGCACCGGCCCTCGCGCTCGCGCCGTCAATATAAGATCCAGGAGGTCATCAAGCGCCGCCAGGTTCTGCTCGTGCAGGTCGTCAAGGAGGAGCGCGGCAACAAGGGCGCGGCGCTGACCACCTATCTCTCGCTCGCCGGCCGCTATTCCGTGCTGATGCCCAACACCGCGCGCGGCGGCGGCATCTCCCGCAAGATCACCGACGGCGCCGATCGCAAGCGCCTGAAGGAGATCGTGCAGGAGCTCGAAGTTCCGGAGGGCATGGGCGTCATTCTGCGCACTGCCGGCGCCACCCGCACCAAGGCCGAGGTCAAGCGCGACTTCGAATATCTCCTGCGCATGTGGGAGAGCGTGCGCGAATTGACCCTGCGCTCCAGCGCGCCGACGCTCGTCTATGAGGAAGGCTCGCTCATCAAGCGCGCCATCCGCGACCTCTACGGCCGCGACGTCGAGGAGGTCATCGTCTCTGGCGAGGAGTCCTATCGCGAGGCGAAGGACTTCATGCGCATGCTCATTCCGAGCCACGCCAAGAATGTCCGCCTCTATCGCGATCCCAATCCGATCTTCGCCTCGGCCGGCGCGGAGGCGCAGCTCGACGCGTTGTTCTCCAATCAGGTGACGCTGAAGTCGGGCGGCTATCTCGTCATCAATCAGACCGAGGCGCTGGTCGCCATCGACGTGAACTCGGGACGCTCCACCCGTGAGCATAATATCGAGGACACGGCGCTGCGCACCAATCTGGAGGCGGCCGATGAGGTCGCCCGCCAGCTGCGCCTGCGCGATCTCGCCGGCCTCATCGTCGTCGATTTCATCGACATGGAAGAGAGCCGCAACAATCGCGCCGTCGAGCGCCGCTTGAAGGATGCGCTGAAGAACGACCGCGCCCGCATTCAGGTCGGCCGCATCTCGCATTTCGGCCTGCTCGAAATGTCGCGCCAGCGCATTCGCGCCGGCGTGCTCGAGGGCTCGACCGTGCCTTGCCCGCATTGCGCCGGCGCCGGCACGGTGCGCTCCACCGCCTCGATCGCGCTGCATGTGCTGCGCGTGCTCGAGGATGCGCTCATCAAGAGCGCAGCGCATGACATCAGCCTGCGCACGCGCACTGTGGTGGCGCTCTATATTCTCAATCAGAAGCGCAACCATCTGCAGGCTCTGGAGCGCCGCTTCGGCGTCGCCATCACCGTCTCCGCCGACGACAGCCTGACCGGCACCTCTTATCATGCGCTGGAGCGCGGCGAGCCGGCCACCGGCGTGCGCGAGCTTCCGGCCCAGAACGCGCTGCGCGTCGATTCGCTCGCCGATCTCGAGGATGAGATCGAGTCGATCGAGGCCGAGCCGGTCGCGGAAGAGGACGAGATCGTCGAACGCCGGCCCGAGGTCGCCGAGCGCCGGCCCGATGCCGCGCGACGCGAGGAGCGAGCCGCGCGCCCGCCCTTCGTCGAGGAAGAGGGCGACGATCAGCCGCGGGCGCGCCGTCGGCGCCGTCGTCGCGGACGCGGCGGCGGACTCTCCGGCGGAGAAGCGCCGGCGCCGGGCGCCGAGCAGCCGTCGGATGAAGGCCTCGCCATTGTCGCGGAGATCGACGGCGTTCCCACCGCGCCCTCCAATGAGGTTCCGCGTCCCGCCGAACGGGGTAGCCGCGGCGGACGCGGTCGCCGCGCCGGCCGTTGGACGCGCTCCTCGCCGCTGCCGCCCGAATTTCGCGAGCAGGGCGCTTTCCCGCTCGACGAGGGCGCCGCCGACACGGCCGTTTCCCCGGCCGAGGCGCATATCCCGCCTTATGAGGCGATCGAGGCGCCTCCGGCTCCCGTCGTGACGGAGTCCGCCACGATCATCGAGGCGTCGGTCCCGGAGGCTCCGGCTTCGGAAGCCCCCGCCTCGGAAGCGCCAGCCGATTCGGCTCCGCCGGTCGCGGCCGCCGCCCCTAGAGCGCCTGCGCCCGAGGCGCCTGCGGAGGCTTCGGCTCCCGCGGCCCCTGCGCCGGAGCCTGCGGCTCCGCCGTCTCCGATCGTGCATGAGGCCGCCACTCCGCCGGCTCCGCCGCGCAAGCCGACCGAGACGATCATCACGGAGGCCGACCCCAATCGTCCCAAGAAGGGCGGCTGGTGGCAGCGGGCCAAGGCCTCGCTCGGCGGCGAGTGACGAAAAAAGCGCGACGGCCTTGAGCAGGCCGTCGCGCCTTTCTTTTCCGTGAGCTTACGTGCCGAGTTACTTGCCGAGCGCCTTCGCGCAATCCGGCCCGAGTTCCGATGCATGGTTCTGCAGGCAGGCGATGATGCGGCCGCCGCCCGGCATGACGCCGCTGCAGAAGCGCTGATAATCCTCCTTGCAGGCTTTCTTCATCGCATCGGCCTTGGCGCCGGCGGGCGCCGTCTGCGCTGCGGCCGGACCCGCGGCCAGGGCGAGCGCCACTGCGGCGAGGGCGTAAAGCGTCGTTTTATTCATCGTCATTCTCCTCTTTTTGAAAAAACTCAGGCTGTGATGGCCTTCGCCTCTCTGTGGCGGGGCGTTTCCTCGGATGCGCCGGGCGGCGCGAACAATGCCCGCAGCGCAGCGCGCCAATCGGCGGCGGCGGCGGCGTCGCGGAACATTGCGGCCCATTCGCCGAGCGCGATCTTCAGCGGATTGAAGCTCGGCGTTCCGCCGACGAGCCCGTAGCGCAGCGCTTCCTGCTTCGGCGCCTCGGCGAATGTGCCGAACAGGCGATCGAAGACGATCAGCACGCCGCCGTAATTCCTGTCGAGACAGGATTCGTTGGAGGCGTGATGCACGCGATGATGCGCCGGCGTGTTCAGCACATATTCCAGCGCGCC
The DNA here is from genome assembly GCF_004366495.1 of Methylosinus sp. sav-2. Lineage (NCBI taxonomy): Bacteria > Pseudomonadati > Pseudomonadota > Alphaproteobacteria > Hyphomicrobiales > Methylocystaceae > Methylosinus > Methylosinus sp. sav-2. The sequence goes on along the minus strand of NZ_SOEJ01000009.1, from coordinate 63,491 downwards.
CAAGCGCGGGCAGAACTCCGTATGGATGAAGAACTGGTAGAGCAGATTGCCGGTCAGCATCAGCGCTATGGCGATGGGGTGGAAGCCGATGAAGGCGAGCGGCAGGAAGAACAGGAAATTGCCCGAGAGCCCCGCCGTCCATCCAAGCCGCACCGCCGCCGTATAATTCATGCGCGTCGGTGAATGATGAACGCTATGCGTCGCCCACAGCCAGCGCACGCGATGCGAGGCGCGATGGTCCCAATAATAGAAGAATTCGACGCCGATGAAGAGCGCGACGAGAGCGAGCGCGCTGGTCGGATCGAAATCGAGGAGGCGATGCTCATAGGCGAAGGCGTAAGGCCCGGCCAAGATCAGCGCCTCGGCCCCGCGCAGCAGCGAGCGCCCGAGCGCTACGCCCAGTGAGGCGGCGCTCTCGCGCAGATCGTGACGCTCGTGCGCGGTAAAACGCGCGAATGCATATTCGAGCGCCATGAAGCCGATGGCGGCGGCGAGAATGATCAGCCTCGCATGGAGGTCGATCGGGGAATTGGTGAGTTGCGGCATGATGGGTCTCCTGCTCTCAACGCGAGACAGAGCGCGTGTAGTCATAGGAGCGGCCGCGCGGACCAGAGCCTTGGCCGCTGACATTGCAGGAGCCGCCGCCGCAATTCGCCGAGCCGGAACGGCTCCAGGCTCCGCGAGGGCCGGAACCACCGCCGCTCCAGGAGCACGAGCCGCCGGCGCAGCTTCGCGAGGAGCCCCAATTGCTCGTCCCGCGCGGACCGGTGAAAGAGCCGCTGCGCGTCCAGGCGTCGGCCTCGGACACGGCGGCGAATGTCATCAGCGCGGCCAGAGCCGGAGCGGCGATGGATCGAAACATGTGAAATCTCCTCTTCCTCTTGCCGTCGATGCTTCGACGTGAGGATGAGGATGCGCGCGCTTCGTTCTGCGCCGATCACCGCCGCGCGACTTTTCGTCTCCTTTTGTCGCGCTTTCGTAACATCGTGTAACAGCGCCTCTCGCGCTCTTGCCTGAAAGGCGCGGTGGATCGACATTTGCCTCATGAGCGCGCCCGCGGCCCGAATTCTGATGGTGGAGGACGATCCAGAGATCGGCCGGCTGGTCGGCGATTTTTTGCGCCGCGAGGGCTTCGAGCTCATTCTCGCGCAGGACGCGCGAGCGATGGACGAATCGCTCTCTCTCGCGCGGCCGGATTTGTTGATCCTCGATCTGATGCTGCCGGGCGAGGACGGCCTCTCCATCTGCCGGCGCTTGCGCGCGAGCGATTCTCTGCCGATCCTGATGCTGACGGCGAAAAGCGACGAGATCGATCGCGTCGTCGGCCTCGAAATGGGCGCCGATGATTATCTGACGAAGCCTTTCGGGCCGCGCGAATTGCTCGCCCGCGTGCGCGCGCTGCTGCGCCGTGCGCAGGCGGAGCCGAGCCGGCCGGCGAGCCGGCGCTATTCTTTCGATCGCTTCGTGCTCGATCTCGACGCGCGCAACTTCGAATCCGCCGGCGCGCCGATCGCGCTGACCAGCGCGGAATTCGATTTGCTCGCCTGTTTCGCCCAGCATCCGCGCCGCGTGCTGACGCGCGATCAATTGCTCGATTGGACGCATGGCCGCAACGCCGATCCTTTCGATCGCGCGATCGACATGCTGGTCTCGCGCCTGCGCAAGAAGCTCGATGCGGCGGGCGCGAGCGGCGATCTCATCGCCACTGTGCGCAATGGCGGCTATTTGTTCAAAGCCGAGGTTCGGCGCCTCTCATGATGTCGCGCTGGACCATAGCCGCGCGCCTCACGCTCATCGTCATCGTGAGCCTGACCGCCGTTTGGGTCGCCGCCATCGCCGCTCTCTATCGCTTCACCGCGGATGAGAGCGCGCGCGCACGGCCGACCCCCGAACATGTCGCCGCCGTCGTCGAGCTGATCGAGCGCACGCCGCCGCAAATGCGCGCGCTGGCGCTGGAGGCGGTGGCGTCGCCGCTATTCGCGCCGCGGCTTCTGCCGGCCGGCGTGGTCGCGACGCCGTCCGGTCCGCTCGTCGCGGAAGACATTCGCCGCGACTATGCCGCCGCGCTGGACGGCCGCGCGCTGGTTTTGGAATGGCGCCCCACTTTGCCGATCGGCCGCCGATTTCCGCGTCTCGCGGGCGCGCTCTCTAATGCGCTCGAGTTCCGCATCTCATTGAGCGGCGGCGAGACTCTGCTCATCGACACGCGCGGCGCGATGATGGTGGCGCGTTCGGGCGTTCCGGTCGGGCTGCTCGCCGGCCTTTTCGGCACGCTCGTGGCGCTCGCCGCGCTGCTCGTCATGCATCGCGAGACGAAGCCGATCGCGCGTCTCGCCGCCGCGGTCGACGCGATCGATCTTTCCGGCGAGCCGGCGCCGCTGCCGCGCCAGCGCGGCAATGCGCCGGAAGTGCGCGCGCTCGTCGCCGCCTTCGAGCGATTGCAGGCGCGGCTCTTCGGTCTCCTGCGCGCGCGCATGGCGCTGATCGGCGGCATTTCGCATGACGTGCGCACATTCGCGACGCGCCTGCGGCTGCGCGTCGAAGCGATCGCCGACGATGGCGAGCGGAGCCGCGCCATTGCGGATATAGACGATATGATCCGGCTGCTCGACGATGCGCTTCTCTCGAGCCGCGCCGGCGCGGGTGAGCTCGCGCGCGAGATGATCGATGTCGCGGCGCTGCTTCGCGCCGAGATCGAGGATCGCGCGCAGAGCGCAGCTGTCGATATAGATTTGGGCGGCGTCGCCGATGCGATCGTTCTCGGAGATCGATTGGCGCTACGTCGCGTCTTCGCCAATCTTATCGACAATGCGCTGAAATATGGCCATGCCGCGCACGCTTCTCTCACATTGCGCGGCGCCTGCGTCGAGATCGCCGTCGAGGACGAAGGGCCGGGAATCCCGGAGGCGCAGCGCGCGCTGATGCTGGAGCCGTTCAGCCGGCTGGAGACATCGCGCAGTCGCGGCGCGGGCGGCGCCGGCCTCGGCCTCGCCATTGTGCGCGCGCTCGTCGAGGCGCATGGCGGCGAGGTGACGATCGGCCGTGCCTCGAAAGGCGGCGCGCGCGTCGCCGTTACGCTGCCTTTGTTTTAAAAGGTCGGTTCACTTTCCGAGCCAGGCTGCGAGACGCTCGAGGCCGAGACGCACCTCGCTCTCCGGCCCGGCGTAGGAGAAGCGCAGCATGCGCTTGCCGCGCGCGCGATCGAAATCGATTCCGGGTGTGACGGCGACGCCGGCCTCCTCCAGCATGCGCTTGCAGAAGGCGGCCGAATCCGCGGAAAAGCGCGAGATATCGGCGTAGATGTAAAAGGCGCCGTCCGGCGGCGCGAAATCGGCGAAGCCCAATTGTGGCAGCCGTTCCAGCAAGAGCGCGCGGCTGCGCGCATAGCCGGCCTTCACCGCCTCGAGCTCCGCCTTCGCGTCGAAAGCCTCGAGCGCGGCGATCTGCGCCAGCGTCGGCGCGGAGATGGCGAGCGATTGTTGCAGCCGCTCCATCGGCCGCACCAAGGATTCTGGCGCGACCAGCCAGCCGAGCCTCCAGCCGGTCATCGCGTAATATTTGGAGAAACTGTTCACGACGATGGCGTTGCGCGAATGCGCCAGCGCCGTCTCGCAAGCGCGCTCATAGGAGAGGCCGTGATAGATCTCGTCGGAGACGAAAAGAATTCCGGCGTCCTCGCAAAAGGCGCAGATTTTTTCAAATTCGTCGCTCGGAATCATCGCTCCGGTCGGATTGGCCGGGCTCGCCAGCAGCGCGCCGTCGAGGCGCTTTGCGCGATGCGCCGCCTCGAGCAGAGCGGCGGTCGGCGAATAGCGCGTGTCGGCGCCGACATCGATCAGCACGGGCTCGAGGCCGAGCGAGGCGAGGATATTGGCGTAGGCCGGATAGCCCGGCGCCGTCATGGCGATGCGCGCGCCCGGATCGAAACCAGCGAGAAAGGCCAGCAGAAAAGCGCCCGACGATCCGGTGGTGACGATGACGCGCTCCGGCGAGACTTCGACGCCATAGGCCTCGCCATAATGGCGCGCGATGCGCTGGCGTAGCGCTGGCCGGCCGAGCGCTTCCGCATAGCCGATGGCGCCTTCGGCGAGCGCGCGCGCCGCGGCCTCGCGCACGGCGAGCGGCGCCGGCGCGCCGGGCTCGCCCAGCTCCATATGGACGATGCGGCGGCCCTGCCGCTCGAGCTCGCGCGTTTCGCTCAGCACATCCATCGCGATGAAGGGCGCGATGGCGCTGCGTTTGGAAGGGGAGGGAGGCGTCGTCATGCGATCAGCATAGCGGCGACGAATATGACATTCGTGGGGCGCGCCGCTGCGCTCTCGTTCGGCTAACGGGCGAAGCCGCGCTGGCGCAGCAGCGCATCGACATTCGGCATGCGGCCGCGGAAGGCGACATAGGCCTCGGCCGGGTCCTGCGTTCCGCCGGCGGCGTAGATGTGACGGCGCAAGCGTTCGGCAATGTCGGGCGCGAAAGGATCGCCGGCCTCGAGGAAAGCCTCATAGGCGTCGGCGTCGAGCGTCTCCGCCCAGAGATAGGAGTAATAGCCGGCCGAATAGCCGTCGCCGGCGAAGACATGGGTGAAATGCGGCGTCCTGTGGCGCATCACGATCTCTTCCGGCATCGATATGCGCGCGAGGCTCTCGCGCTCGAAGCGAGGCGCGTCGAAGCTCTCGTCTATGGCGCTTTCGTGCAGATCGAGATCGACATAGGCGGAGGCGCAGAATTCGACGCTGGCGAAGCCCTGGTTGAAGTGCCGCGACTTTTGGATGCGCTCGAGCAATTCCTCCGGCATGGGCGCGCCGGTCTCGGCGTGGCGCGCGAAGCTACGGAGAATTTCCGGCTCCAGCAGCCAATGCTCGTAGAGCTGCGAGGGCAGCTCGACGAAATCGCGCGCGACATTGGTGCCGGCGACGAGCGGATAGGTGACGTCCGACAACATGCCGTGCAGCGCATGGCCGAACTCATGGAACAAAGTGTGCGCGTCGTCGAGGCTGAGCAGCGTCGGCGCGCCATCGGGCGCGCGTGAGAAGTTCAGCACATTGACGACGATGGGACGAATGCGTCCGCTGAGATTTTCCTGGCTACGGAATTCCGACATCCAGGCGCCGCCGCGCTTGGAGGGGCGCGCGAAATAATCGCCGAGGAAGAGCGCGACATGCTCGCCCTTCGCATCGCGGACATCGAAGGCGCGCACGCTCGGGTGATAGAGATCGAGGCCTTCCACCTCGACGAAGGAGAGGCCGAACAAACGTGTTGCGACATGAAATGCCGCAGCGATCATCTGATCGAGCTGGAAATAGGGACGCAGCTCCGCCTGGTCGAGATCATAGCGCTCCTTGCGCACGCGCTCGGCGTAATGGCGCCAGTCGGAGGCGCCGATCGCGACATTGGCGCCGTCGCGTTCGGCGAGCGCCTGCAGATCGTCGCGCTCCGCCTTCGCCGCCGCCAGCGCCGGCGCCCAGACGCGATCCAAGAGTTCGCGCACCGCTGTCGGCGTCTTCGCCATCGTGTCGTCGAGCTTATAGGCGGCGAAATTCGCAAAGCCGTTGAGCTGCGCGCGCTCCTCGCGCAGGCGCAAAATCTCGGCGATCAGCGCGCGATTATCGGTCGCGCCGCCATTCTCGCCGCGGCTGGCCCAGGCGCGGAAGGCGGTCTCGCGCAGATCGCGGCGCGTCGAGCTCTGCAGAAAAATCTCGACGCTCGAGCGCGCCAGAGTGACGCCAAATTTGCCCGGCACGCCGCGCTCGCGCGCGACATTGGCGGCGGCGGCGCGAAAATCCTCGGAGAGGCCGTTGAGATCGGTCTCGTCGAGCAGCAGAAGATAATCGGCCTCGTCGGCGAGAACATTCTGCGCGAAAGCGGTGGTGAGATTGGCGAGGCGCTCGGATATTTCGGCCATGCGGCGCTTCGCCGTCTCGTCGAGCTTCGCGCCGGCGCGCAGGAAGCGCTTATGCGTCAGCTCCAGCACGCGCGCCTGCTCGTCGGTCAGCGCCAGCGCGTCGCGGCGGGCATAGAGCGCATCGACGCGGGAAAACAGCGCGGCATTCAGCAATATTTCATTCTCGTGCCGCGCCAGCGCGCCGGATATGTCGCGCTCGATCTCCTGCAGCTCGGGCGTGGTGTCGGTCGCGGCGACATTCCAGAAGACGCCGCCGACGCGCGCGAGGAGGCGGCCGGAGCGCTCGAGAGCGGCGATCGTGTTCTCGAAATCGGGCGGCGAAGGATCATCGGCGATGCGCGCGATCTCGGCCAGATTTTCCGCCATGGCGGCCTCGAAGGCGGGACGGTAGTGCTCGGCCTTCAGCGCGCCGAAGGCCGGCAGGCCGAAAGCTTTGGTCGAGGCGGAGAGCAGCGGATTTTCGGTCGTCATCGGATCCCTCGGACTTCGCGGGAGATTTAAGGGCTCGGAGGCCGACGCGCCAGCCGACTCGGCGGTTGTTGTCGATCCTTTAGTAGTGTAGTAGATTTATAGACTGAATATAATGAGGCGACGGTTTCCGCCGCCTGTCGAAGGAGCGGCGCGGTGACGGAAGCAAAGCATGGGCCGCATGCAGGAAATGGGTCCGAGCTCAGCGGCTTTCCGCAGCTCGGCCGCATCGTCGCGGAGCTCGGCGAATTGCGCCGCGCCGCGCAGAAGCGCCGCTATCGCGATGGGCGCCTGCCCGAGCTGCCCTCGCGCGAGGCGACGATGGAAATCATCGATGGGCTCGCGGCGAGCCTCTATCCGCGCCATTTCGGTCCGCCGGAGCTGACCACCGACGGCGCCGACGGCTTCGTGCTCTACACGCTGGACAAGAGCCTGCGCGCCTTGCGCGAGCAGGTGCGCCGCGAGCTGCAATTGCTGGCCAATGGCTCGGACGACGGAACCATAGACCATCGCTCGCACGCGCATGAGATCGTCGATGCTTTCGGGCAGGCGTTGCCGCGGATACGCGCGCTGCTCGACACTGATATTCGCGCCGCCTATGAGGGCGATCCCGCGGCCAAGAGCCTCGACGAGGTGGTGTTCTCCTATCCCGGACTTTCGGCGATCATTCGCCACAGGCTCGCGCATCGTCTCTATCTGCTCGGCGCGCCCATGCTCGCGCGGCTCGTCTCGGAGATCGCGCATTCGGCGACGGGAATCGACATTCATCCCGGCGCGGAGATCGGCGAAGCCTTCTTCATCGATCACGGCACCGGCGTCGTCATCGGCGAGACCGCCGTCATCGGCAAGAATGTGCGGCTCTATCAGGCGGTGACGCTGGGCGCCAAGCGATTCGAGGTCGATGCGGACGGCGCGCTGGTGAAGGGCGGCGCGCGTCACCCGATCATAGAGGACGATGTGGTGATCTACGCCGGCGCCACAGTGCTCGGCCGCATCACCATCGGCCGCGGCTCGGTGATCGGCGGCAATGTCTGGCTGACGCATGGCGTGCCGGCGGGCAGCAATGTCACGCAGGCGAAGCCGCTGAGCGAATCCTTCACCTTCGGCGCCGGCATCTGATCGTCACGGTCGAGCGTCACGGCGCCAGCTCGGGGGCGCTCGCCGCCGGCTCCTCCTTCGCTTCTATGTCGCCCGTCGGCGCGCTATGCGCGGACAGCGCCGAGCACAGCGCCGCCGCATTGTCCCATGTGCAGGTGGTCGCGCCGATTCCGCGCGTGCATGTGCATCGGTAGAGCACGCCCGCCACGCATCGCGTGGCGCCGGAGTCGTTCGTCGATCGACAATCCTGGGCGGCGGCGGCGCTCGCGGCGATCACAATGGCGGCCGTGAGGCTTCGCATCGGATAAATCATGACGGATGCTCCGAAGATGTCTGCGGATCGACCCCGGGCTATCTATCGCGTCGTCGAAGGGGTTCAATACGCGTCGACTCGTCGCGCCCGCGACCGCGCGAATCGCGTTCCCCGGCCGCGAGAGAGGAGACGCCATGATTCGCGATTATGTCAGCCACGCCGCCAATGAGCGGACGTTTCTCGCATGGGTTCGCACCGGCATTGCGATCATGGCGCTCGGCTTCGTGATCGAAAAATTCGACCTTTTCGTGCATACGATCAGCATCACGCTACCGGAGGTAGAGCGCGGTCCGATCTTGCAGCGTTTCGAAAAATTGTCGGGACCATTGACGAGCGGTGGAGGCGGCGGCCTGCTGGTGCTCGGAGGAGTCGCGCTGATCGTCGTCGCAACCGTGCGTTTCATCCGCACGCGGCGTCTCATCGCCGACGAGGCGCAGCATGGTTTCGACGCTGGCGTGTTCGAGCTTGTCGTTCTCGCCGCTCTGCTGCTGCTCGGCTCGGGATTCGTCGTCTATCTCGCGATCGGCTGACGCGGCGCGACGATCGCGCTTGTCGCGACCGCTTCACCGACCATGCGTGCCCGTCGCGGGGAGGTCTTCCTCGAGCGGCTCGATCGGCGCCGGCGCCTCGTGCTGCGGCGCGCGCCGCGGCCCGCCTTCCTGTTCGGCGCGGCGGAATTCCTCATATCCCTCGTAGATCGGCGCGAGCAGGCCGTTGCATTCCGAGCGCGACAATTTCGTCTTGTGCATGAGAATCTCGACGGTGCGCTCCAGCTCCTTTTGCAAATGCCGCAGCCGCATCGCTGTGACCGATTGCAGCTCCTCGAAGATGGAGAAGCTCAGCCGCTGCTTCTCCTCTTCTGAGAGCGAGGCGGTGTAATGCGTCTTGTGCATGAAGGACTGCGCCAGACGAAAGGCGGTGTTCATATTGCGGTCATCGACGCCGTCCTGCGGCGGCGCGCCGAGGAAAATGTGCTCGGCGATTCGCGGCGCGAGCGCGCGCATCGCATGCAGCGCATCCTTGTCGGCCGGCGTCGCGAGATCATTGATGAAATGGGCGACGCCTTTCTCCTGCTCGAATTGCACATCGGCGAGCCAGAGATCGGAGCCGGCGCGTCCAGAGCCGCGAAACAGCGAGACGCTGTGTGTGCGCAAGCCGCCGGTCGCCGAGATCAGCATGATGCCGGCGGCGCGCGTCGCCGTGCGGCGCCGTCCCGATGTGTCTGGATCGGTGGGGGCCATGCGCTTGCTCACGGCGCGGCGCATAGCGCGCGCGGCCTTCTCGGCGCGCAGGCGCTCGGCCTCTATGCGCTGCTGCTCGCGCAGCGCGGCGAGCGCCTGCTCGCGCGCCGCCATCGCCTCCGCATCGATCGTCGACGTCTCCGCCTTGCTCGGCTTCGTCTTGCGTCGCGTATGCGCGATATAGGTGCCCACGCCGCTCCTCCGCAGAGCGCTCGGCTCATCGATCGCGATCTCATGAAATGTCGCGAGCGTCCGAGGCGCAGGAGAAACGCTAGCGCCGAAGACGACGGCTTCGCGATTGTGGAGATTCCCCCTGTGGCGAACACGCAAGCCTGCGTGGGGAGGGGGCGGCCGGCGCGGCGGCGCTCGGCGTCCATCGCCCTGCGAAGGCGGGGAAAAGCGGATATATTCCTATTTACCTAGTCGTGTTTATCAATTAAATTTCGCGGCGATTTTTTCCTGATTTCGCCGTGGGCGGAACCGCCGCCGCGGCCATTCAGCGCGAGGCGGAGCGTCACGAATGTCGATCTTGCTCTTTCTGCACCGATGGGTGGGCGTCGTATTGGCGCTGTTCATGCTCGTCTGGTTCTCGACCGGATTTTCCATCGCCTTCATCGGCTCGCCGACAATCGATCGCGCGCAGCGGCTGGCGCATGCGCCGGCGCTTCTTCCGCAGGACGGCTGGCTCTCGCTGGGCGAGGCGCTGAGCGCCAGCGCTGCGGCCCGCGCGCAGGCCGTCAAGGCCGGTGGCGAGGCTGCCGGCGGCGGAATGGGGCATGGCGGTGGAACGGGAGGCGGAGGCCGTCACGCGCATGGCGGCGGCGCCAAGGCCGAGAGTGGCCTCGCCGACGCGCGGCTGCTGCGGCTGGGCGAGGAGCCGATCTGGCTCATCGAGGACGGCGCCGGCCGGCGCTTCGCCCTGTCGGCGACGAATGGCGCGCTGGTCGAGGTCGACCTGCAGGCGGCGGAACGAATCGCCCGCGACTGGCTCGGCGCGCCCTCGCTGCTCTATCTCGACACGGTGGATGCGGCCGTCGGCGTGCGCAACGCCGAGTCGCTGAAGCCGTTGCATCGATTCGCGACGGGCGACGCCGCGGGCACGCAGATCATCGTCTCGGCGCGCACGGGCGAGGTCGCGCAAGTATCGACGCGAGTCGAGCGCGCTTTCATCTACGCCGGCAATTGGCTGCATCTCTTCCGCTGGCTGGATGTGCTCGGCGCCGGCGATTATCGCCGCGACGCGCTCACCTATGTCGGATTTTTCGCCGCCATCGGCGCCTTCAGCGGCATCGTCATCGGCTGGATCAAATGGAAGCCGGGATTTTTCGGCCGTCCGACCTATGCGCGTGGACGCACGCAGCCCTATCGCGAGACTTGGCTGAAATATCATTTCTGGGCCGGACTCATCGGCGGGACTTTCGCTTTCTTCTGGGCGGCGAGCGGCTTTCTCTCCACCAATCCCGGGCAGATCTTCTCGCAGGCGACCGCGAGCCGCGAGGAGCTGGCGCGCTATCGCGGCGCCGCGCTTCCGCCGGCTTTCGTCGATTGGCGGCCTACAGCCGCGCTCGGTCTCGCCGCCGATATCGTCGAGCTGTCCTGGAGCCGCCTCGGCGAGGAGGCGCTGCTGCTCGCGCAATCGCGTGACGGCGCGCGCCGCGCCGTCGCTGTTCCGGGCGCCGTCGCCGGCCTCGGCGAGCAATCGCTTCTCGCCGCCGCGACTCGGCTGAAGGAGGGCGTCGCCATTGCCGGCGCCGAGACGCTCGCTGATTACGATTCCTATTATTTCGCCAATCATCGGCAGACGGCGCTCGACAAGCCCTTGCCCGTGCTGCGCGTCGATTTCGCCGACGCCGAGCATACGTCTCTCTATGTCGATCCGACAGACGGCCGCCTGCTCGCGAAATTCGACACGAGCCGGCGCGTCTATCGCTGGGTCTATTCGGCCGTGCATCATTGGGATTTCGGCTGGTTCCGCAATCATTGGCTCTGGTGGGGCTGGATGGGCGTCTGGGTCTCCTTCGGCGTCGCGCTGAGCGCCAGCGCCGTGGTGCTGGCATGGCGGCGCCTGCGGCGCTCCATTCCCGTCCTCCAGGCGGCGAGCGGCGAAAGGCGCGCCAGACGCGCTACGCAAACCGCCTGACAGGCGTCCGCTCCGGCCGGAACTCTCTATTTTCATCATAGGGTTGAGAGAAAAATACCCCGTCTCCGTGAGGAGGCGGGGCATTTTTTTTGCGCGCGCGCAATCTCCCTGTTGCAGTGGCGCCACAGGCGATGCGCGAAAGGCCGCCGCTCGCCGGGAAGGGTGAGCGAAGCTGTTGACGTCCCCTACGAAATCTACGTAGTCTATAGATATTATACGTAAGCGCGCCATGGGGGAGCGCTGCGTAGACCGTCGCCGCGGCTCCGCAAGGGGCCGCGTGCGACGGGACATGGGGAAACTGTGGTGATGTCGAGAGCGAGTGGAGCAAAGAGAGAGTCGCGTGCGAATTTGTTGCGCAGCGTCGGTTTCGCCTCATTGGCCGCGGCGGGCGTTCTGGCCTACGGAGTGGTTTTGGCCGGCCCTGCGGCCGCGCAATCGGCGCCTGCGCCGGCCGCCGACGCTGCGGTCGCCCAGGCCGACGCCGCCGCAGCCGCCAATGCGCAGGTCGACGATGTGACCGTCACCGCGCGACTGCGCGAGGAGAAAGCCCAGGACGTGCCGCTGCCGGTCAGCGTCGTCGGCAGAAAGACCGCCGAGCGCGAGCATATCGAGCGTCTGGGCGATTTCGCGCAGAAGGTGCCGAATTTCGTTCCTTATGTCACCAATCCGCGCACCTCCGCCATGGCGATCCGCGGCATTTCGGGCATTTCCGGCGGCGCCGACGGCTCGGAATCGGCGGTCGGCCTCATCGTCGACAATGTGTTCTACACGCATGTCGGCTTCCAATGGGCCGATTTCGTCGATCTGCAGAGCCTCGAGGTGGCGCGCGGCCCGCAGGGCACGCTGCTCGGCAAGAACACGACGGTCGGCGCCGTCGTCATTCACACACAGCTGCCGTCCTTCACGCCGGAGGCGAGCTTCGAGACCTCCTTCGCCAATCGCAGCCGCATCATCGAGAAGACGAATATCAGCGGGCCGATCATCGACGATAAGCTCGCCTATCGCGTCACCTTCTTCCTGGACAAGGGCGACGGCGCGATCAATGACGCGCTCACCGGCGCCGATCTGCTCAACAATAATCGTTGGGGCGTGCGCGGCCAGCTCTATTATGTCGGCGATAATTTCACCGATCGCCTGATCTTCGATCGCCTGCGCTCGGACGAGTACAACAATTACAGCGGCGTCATCGGCAATAGTTTCCCCGTATGGGCCAATGGCGCGGTCAACACGACCTATGCGCAAAATCTCGCGTCGCGTCTGCATTATCCGATGCTCGTCAATAGCCCTTATTCGCCGGTCATGTCGCGCCTAGGCAATCTCGACCAGCGCACGACGGGCGTCTCCAACGAGATCAATGTGCAGCTCGGCGAGCACACGCTCACGGCGATCTCCGCCTGGCGCGAGTTCATCCTGCATCCGCGCAACTCGCTCGGCAATAATTACACCCAGATCAGCGGCAACGCCTATGACGTGAAGGTCGATCAATATTCGCAGGAGGTTCGCCTCGCCTCGCCCAAGGATCAGACGCTCGAATGGCAAGTGGGCGTCTATAGTCTATACGAGACGGTGTCGTCCTATCAGCACACCGACTATGGCTATCAAGCGTCGCAATGGCTGCTCAATAATTTCAACGCGAATCCGGCGCTGCTCAACGGCACGTCGGAGCATACGGACGGCAAGGCGCGCACCTTCAGCCTCGCGGAATTCGGTCAGGCGACCTGGCACATAGATGAGCAATGGTCGCTGACCGCGGGTCTGCGCGACACGTTCGAGATCAGGGGCGGCTCGGATTTCGGCTGGGCGAGCGGCGTCTACACGGCGGCGCAGGCGGCGGCGATGCAGACCGCTTATGGCGCGACCTTCTTCGACACCGGCGGACAGAAGGCGACGCGCAACTCGCTTTCGGGCCTCATCAATCCGTCCTACAAATATAGCGAGAACATTCTCGTCTACGGCTCCGCCGCGCGTGGCGAGAAGTCGGGCGCCATCAATACCGGCGCGCTGCCGATCACCGACAGCAAGGGTAATTTCAAGGAATGGCAGCCGGTCGTCACCAAGCCGGAGGTGTCATGGGACTATGAGCTCGGAATCAAGACCAATTGGTTCGACAACAAGCTCACCTTGAACGGCAATCTCTATTGGAACGACATCTACGACTTCCAGTCGATCCTGGTGAACACCAGCATCGTCGATGTGACCGGCGTCCCGCTGCGCAAGACCTATCTCGGCAATATCGGCCATGTGCGTCTGCGCGGCTTCGAGTTCGACGGCCGTTGGAGTCCGGTCGAGCGGCTGTCGATCACTCTGTCCGGCGCGCTGACGGAAGCTCGCTATATCAACTATAAGAACGCCGCTCCGGCGCCGGATTGGACTTGGCCGACATCCGCCAACGTCAATGGCGTGTCAGCGCCGCTCTCCGTCGATCTCTCCGGACAGCGCATCACCGGCGGCGTCTCCGGCAACAGCCCCGTCGCGCCTTATTCGTTCAACATAGGCGCGAATTACGAACATCCGCTCGGCCGGATCTTCGAAGGGCTCGGCGGCGTCGCGGATGTCCCCGTCACCGCATTCGTCTATGGAAACCTCGCCTGGAAATACAAGACGCAGCTCTCGCAGCCGGGCTCGCTCTATTCGGTGTTCCAGCCTTCCTATTCCGTCGTCAATTTCGGCATCGGCCTGCGGACCGACGACGATCGCTACAGCCTGCATTTCTGGGCGAAGAATCTCTTCGACCAGCGATATGTCGTCGCGCAGACCATCGGCACGAGCACGGCGGCGCAGACGGTGACGTTCGGCGACAACGCCTTCCGCGCTTACGGGGCGACTTTGAAAGTCAAGCTCTACTGACAAGCAGAACGTATGAGGAGTTGGATTATGTCGAATTGGACGAAAAGCTTCCGCGCGATCGTCGCCCTCGCGGCGGCGATCACGGCGGGCGGGGCCGCTGCGGCGGACCTCCCGTCGACCAAGGCCGCGCCGGCCCCGCCGCCGGCGCCGGTCTTCAGCTGGCAGGGCGCCTATATCGGCGCCTATGCCGGCGCCCTTCTGGGCGAGGGGACCTTCACCTATTTCCGCGACACGCCTCAGCGCGGCTCGGGCTTCGTCGGCGGCGGCACGCTCGGCTATAATTGGCAATGGTCGCCGACCATCGTCCTCGGCCTCGAGGCCGATTTCGGCTATCGCGGCGCGATCAACGCCGAGACGGGCGGCTGGAACACGCCGAGCCCGACCGATACGGGCGTGTTCGGCACATTCCGCGGCCGCGTCGGCTACGCCTTCACGCCGAAATGGCTCGTTTATGGAACGGCGGGCTTCGCCTACGGGACGGATTTCGCGCCGACCGGCTTCACCTCTATCCTTCCGCTGACCGTCGGCCAGCTGAGCACGGGAACGACGGTGCGCGCCGGCTGGACCGCGGGCGCCGGCTTCGAATACGCTTGGTCGGACAAGATCTCGGTGAAGGGCGAATATCTCTACACGGAACTCGCCGATTCGGGCGTCAGCTATTCCACCAATTTCGGCGCCGTGCCGATCAATGTGAAGAGCGCCGGCCATATCGTGCGCGGCGGCCTCAATTATCACTTCACGACGCCGGCCGCTCCCACGGCCGCGCCGATCGTGACCAAATAAGTCCGCTCTCGCCGAGCCCGCGGCCTTTCTGGCCGTGGGCGCGTCAGCGAGAGGCTGCGGCGCCGCTCCATTCGGCGCCGAGCATGGCCAGCACAGACATGAGCAGCAGAACGCCGGCGAGACGCGAGAGATTGCGGCTCGCCGACGGCTCTGGCGTCCAGCGCCGGGCGCCAGAGCTCGCTGCATGGGCGAGCGCGGAATAGAGCGTCAGGCACAGAAAGCTCGTCGTCCAGCCATAGACGAGCGCATGCCGCCAGAACGGCCCGTCGGCGGCGTCGAAAAACTGCGGCAGGATCGCGAAATAGAACAAGAGCCCCTTGGGATTGAGCAGGCTGGTGCCGACGCCGGCCGAGAAGGCCGCCCAATCCGTGCGTCCGGGGCCGCGGCTCAGCGCCTCGAAGCCGCCGTCCGAGCGGATGAGCCGAAAGGCCAGCCAGGAGAGATAGGCGACGCCGATATATTTGAGGGCGAGAAACAGCGCCGGAAAGGCCGCGAAGACGAGCTGAAAGCCGGCCGCCACCAATAGAGTGAGCAGCGCATAGCCGAAGGCTATGCCGGCGGCGGAGAAGCGTCCCGCTCGCGCTCCCGAGGCCAGGGCGCGGCCGAGCACATAGAGCATGTCCGGCCCCGGAACTGCGATGAGGCTGACCACCGTCGCCACGAAAACCAGATAACGGCCGCTCACGTCCTCACGCGCCTCCTCAGAGTTCCCTGCATGAGCCCCGCCGCTGGCGCTCGCGTCAAGGGACGACGCCGGCGCGACGCTTCCGGCGGTTGACAAAATTTCCTAAGGGCCGTTTGTGGACAAGAGCGGCGTGCTGGGTCACTGATCCTCGAGGCGGCGGCAAGCGCGCAATTTGTCGCAGCGACGCGAAGGCCGCTTGCGGTCTCACGCCAAACTGCTCAAAACAAGCGCGCCCTTTGCGGATGGATTTGTTTCTATTCGCGTTGCCGAGGCAGGGGTCAGGGTCGAACTCGCGAGAGAGGTTCCAGAAAGTGAGCAATGCGACAAAGGCGGAGCCGAGCCGCCGGGATATTTTGTTCCTCGCCACAGGAGCGGCGGCGACGGTCGCAGCGGGCGCCGCCGTATGGCCGTTGATCGCGCAGATGAATCCGGATGCTTCGACGCTGGCGTTGGCCTCGACGGAGCTCGACATCTCGGCCATTCCCGAGGGGCAGATCGTCACCGTCAAATGGCGCGGCAAGCCGGTCTTCGTGCGGCACCGCACCAAGCAGGAGATCGAGGCCGCGCAGAACGTCCCGCTCGCCGAGCTCCCCGATCCGCAGGCCGATTCGGCGCGCGTGCAGAAGGCGGAGTGGCTGGTCGTCGTCGGCGTCTGCACCCATTTGGGCTGCATCCCCACCGGCCATGAGGGCGAGTTCCACGGATGGTTCTGCCCCTGCCACGGCTCCACCTACGACACCTCCGGCCGCATTCGCAGCGGTCCGGCTCCGAGCAATCTCGAAGTGCCCGATTACGCCTTCCTGAGCGACACCAAGATCAAGATCGGCTGATCGCGGCCCCGTCGCCGTCCCAACCTCCGAGACGACATTCATGACCGGACATTCGACTTACACGCCGAAGAGCGGCTTTGCGCGCTGGCTCGAGCGGCGCCTGCCGATCCTCGGCTTCATCCACGAATCCTTCGTCGCCTATCCCGTTCCGAAGAATCTCAACTATCTTTGGACCTTCGGCGCGATCCTTTCGTTCATGCTGGTCGCGCAGATCGTGACCGGCATCGTTCTGGCGATGCATTATACGCCGGAGACGACGCTCGCCTTCGATTCGATCGAGCACATCATGCGCGATGTGAATTGGGGCTGGGCGCTGCGCTATGCGCACGCCAATGGCGCCTCCATGTTCTTCCTCGCCGTCTATATCCACATCTTTCGCGGCATGTATTACGGCTCCTACAAGGAGCCGCGCGAGGTGCTGTGGATTCTCGGCGTCGTGATCTTCATGCTGATGATGGCGACCGGCTTCCTGGGCTATGTGCTGCCCTGGGGCCAGATGTCCTTCTGGGCGGCGACGGTGATCACCAATCTCTTCACCGCCATTCCCTATGTGGGCAATACCATCACCATCTGGCTGCTCGGCGGCTATTCGGTCGACAACGCCACGCTCAACCGCTTCTTCGCGCTGCATTATCTCCTGCCCTTCGTCATCGTGGCCATCGTCGGCCTGCATGTCTGGGCGCTGCATGTGACGGGGCAGAACAATCCGACCGGCGTCGAGGTGAAGGACATAAAGAAGGAGACCGTGCCCTTCACGCCCTATGCGACGCTGAAGGACGCCGTCGGCCTCGTGGTCTTCGTCGGGCTCTTCGCTTGGCTCACCTTCTTCGTGCCGAATTATACGGGCCATCCCGATAATTACATCGAGGCCAATCCGCTGGTGACGCCGCCGCATATCGTGCCGGAATGGTATTTCCTGCCCTTCTACGCGATCCTGCGCGCCATCCCCAACAAGCTCGTCGGCGTCATCGCGCTCTTCGCCTCTATCCTCATCGTGGCGGCGCTGCCCTGGCTCGACACTTCCAAAGTGCGCTCGGGCGTCTATCGTCCGGCCTTCAAGAAGTTCTACTGGGTCTTCGTCTTCGTGTCGGTCGGCCTCGGCTATCTCGGCGCGCAGCCGGCGGAGGGCGTCTATCTCATCGCCGCCCGCATATTGATGGCCTATTACTTCCTGCACTTCCTCGTCGTGCTGCCGCTGCTCGGCAAATATGAGCAGACCCTGCCGGAGCCGCGGTCGATCGCCGCCTCGCTCGGCGAGGCCGCTACGGAGGAGAAGCCCCATGCGTGACGCGCGACAGAGAGCATCGATCATGAAATCGATCATCATGGCGGCGGCCCTCGCCGGCGCGGCGAGCGCCGCTCTGGCCGAGGAGGGCGGCGCGCATTCGCAGCCCAAGCCGCCGCGGCAGGAATGGAGCTTCGCCGGCGCCTTCGGCCATTACGAAAATGCGCAGCTGCGCCGCGGCTACAAGGTCTATAAGGAGGTCTGCGCGAGCTGCCACTCGATCTCGCGGCTCGCCTTCCGCAATTTCGCCGAGAAGGGCGGGCCGGAGATCTCCGAGGCGGAGGCCAAGGCGCTGGCCGAGAGCTATAAGATCAAGGACGGCCCCAACGACGCCGGCGATTATTACGAGCGCCCCGGCCGGCTCAGCGACCGCGTCCCGCCGCCTTTCCCCAATGAGCAGGCGGCGCGGGCGGCGCTCAACGGCGCCTATCCGCCGGACATGTCGGTTCTCGCCAAGGCGCGCGGCTATTCGCGCGGCTTCCCGCTGTTCCTCGCCGACGCTTTGCCCGGCTTCTCCTATCAGGAGCATGGCGTCGATTATATCGTCGCTCTGCTCACCGGCTATGTGGATGCGCCGCAGGGCGTCGAGCTGGCGCCCGGCCAATATTACAACCTCTACATGCCCGGCCGCCGCACCGGCATGCCGCCGCCACTCTCGGACGGCGCCGTGACCTATGACGATGGAACGCCGCAGACGACGGCCCAATATGCGAAGGATGTCAGCGCTTTCCTGATGTGGGCCGCCGAGCCCCATCTCGAGGAGCGCAAGTCGATCGGCCTGAAGGTGGTCGGCTTCCTGATCGTCCTGTCCTTCCTGGTGTATTTCACCAAGCGCAAGATCTGGGCGAACGTCCACCATTGACGCGACACGGCGACGCGATCCCGAGAGATCGCGTCGCCGCTCACCCCTGCAGAAACGCCCGCGCGCCATCGGCGACGAATTGCACGGCGAGGGCGGCGAGCAGAACGCCCAGCAATCGCGTCAGCACGACATTGGCCGCCGTGCCGAAGAATTGCGCCACCTCTCCCGCGATCAGGCAGAAGACCAGACAAATCGCCATTATGGCGGCGATCACTGCGATCAGGCTCGCGATGAGCGTCACGCTGCCATGCGCGTCGCTGGCCAGCAGCACAGTCGCGGTGATGGCGCCGGGGCCGGCCATCAGCGGAATGGCCAGCGGATAGGCGGCGATATTGTGCACATGCTCGGCGAGCGCTTTTTCCGCCGCCTTGGAGTCGCGCTGTATGCGCACGCCGAAGACCATTTCGGAGGCGATCGAAAACAAAAGAAATCCGCCGGCGATGCGGAAGGCCGGAATGGAAATGCCCATGGCCCCGAGCAGCCGCTGGCCGATCAGCGCCGAGCCCGCCAGAATCGCGAGCGCATAAACACTGGCGCGAAAGGCGATTGCGCGTTTGGTCCGCGCTTCGAGGCCGGAGGTCGCGGCGACGAAGACGGGCGCGAGGCCGAGCGGCTCGACGACGACGAGCAGCGTCACAAAGGCCGAGACGAGATAGTCGAGATCCATCCCGGCCTCCGGTGGGCGAGCGTCGCGGAGGCAGATAGCGCCCCGCGGGCGAAGCGCCAGCCGCGCGTCACCGCTCGCGCCTGCCGAGGCCGCTCAGCCGATGCTCACCGCCATCTCCGCCGGCGGATCGAGAATGCTGCAGAGCTGGAGCAGCTGCTCTCTCGTCCAAGTCGTTTCGCCTTCGGTGCATCGGTAGAATTGGTTCACATGCGCGCCGCTGTAACCGAAGCAATAGCGCTCTTGATTTAAGTTTATGTAGCGTCGTCCGCCGGGCTGACTGCCGACATCGACGGTTCCGATGACGTTCTGCAACAGCAGGCCGACACTTTGTAGCGTGGCTCCCTCGTCGAAGAACCCAGTGCGCTCGGCGAGCGGCGCCTCCTTGTATTTTTTCGGGTCGAAACAAGCGTAGGTGTGGCGCGTCATAAAGTGGTGGAGGGCGTAGGTCCTGAAGCGCGGATGAAATCCATTGGGAAACTGCTTGCCATCATTGGCGGTCGATAGAGTCTCGAATTTGAACTTTTTCAGAAACGTCCAGGGCCAGCTCGTCTGATATTTGACGGCCCAAACGGCGAACTCGCTGTTGCGGGCGATGAATTTCGGAAGCTCGCTCTCGCTCCAATGATCCGCCATGAACTGAAAGACCTGCAGCGGCGCAACGCCCACGCCGTTCGATTGGCACCTCGAGACGATGCCGATGATTTTCTCGACCTTGAGCCGGTGCAGATTTTCCCAGAACGGCTCGCAGGCCGTCAATATCGTGGAAGCCGGAATAGTCGTCTGCTTGAACAGCACGTCCAAATGGGCGGAGGGAATCTTGACGAGCTTCGCCGCTTTGTCGGCCTCGCAGCACCAGAGCTTCGCATAGGCTTTGCGCTTGGCGGTGTCTTCCAACATCTTCCATTTCGGCAGCATAGCGAGCCAATGATCCGCATAGGCCCTGCAGGCGAGCGCATCGACGCCGGTCGTTCGATAGGAGAAGAAGCTGTCGACCGCGAGGAGGAAGCTCGATGCGTTGAACGGCTCCGCATGCGCGGCGTTGAAAAGAGCGATCTGATGGGTTTTCGTCTGCGGCAGCGCCGCCGGAAACAGGGCGACGGCGTTTTTCTCGAGGATGCGGCGCTGGACGCGCTGCTCGAGCGTTTTGAAATAGGTTTCGACGTCCTTTTCCGCTCTCACCGCCGCCTTCGCGGCGCGGCTTCTCTCGCCGATTTTCTTGTCGGCCGCATTTGTCACGGCCTCATTCGCCTCCTGATGCAGCTGCTGCAGCATTCCCACGAGCTGCTTCTCTAAGGCGGTCAGCTCGGCGATCGGGATCTGCCGCGCCGTGCAAGCCATGACCCCGCTGACGCCGAGGCTCTGCTGGCGCTGCGCGACCTGGTGGCTGCGGAAGGCGCGCTGTATCGTCACCGCCGCCTGTTCTCGCTTCGCCTTTTCCTGCTGCAGATCATTCAGCAGAGCGCTGTAGATCGTGCCGGAGGAATGCTTGGCGAATAGGGCGACCAGCCCTTCCGCGCCGTCCAATAGCTCGATCGCCGCATTCAGCTCCACGAGGCCGCCGGCAATGGCGCGCCGCAGGCGGCTCTGCATCTCGCGATCCTGCCGGTCGAGCAGCGTCTTATAATCTTCGGGTTCGTAGCCGGACTGCCACATTGCGAAGACGATGTGCATCATCGTCGCCAGACCCTTGTTGGTGAGCGAATGTTCTGAAACGACGTCGGCAATCCCCCGCGGCATGGTCCTCTCCTTCGAAATCCTCGGCCGATCTCGCCGAGCCGTTTCGATCCTAGGAGGAGGGGGCGCGACGCCGATGTGGCTTAAGTCACGAAGCGAGCGTGAGCTCGGCATTGGCGCGATGGATTGTTCGCGCCCCGCCACTCTGCTAAGACGCAGTCGTCATCGAGGGAAAGGGCCGCGGACGAGAGGATGCTCTTTTACGAACCGCTGTTCCTGTTTCTCTTCGCTCCCGCGGTCTATGGCCTCTATCTGCTCGTGGGCGGCAATCGCGGCGCGCGCCTCGCCATTCTGCTCGCGGCGAGCCTTTTCTTCTACGCCTGGAGCGAGCCGCTCTTCGTCTTCGTCGTGCTCGGCTCCGCTTTCGCCGATGTCTTCATCGCGCGCCGCATGGCGGCGCTTCCGCCCGAGCAAAAATCGCGCAAGCTCTGGCTCGCGCTCGGCGTCTCGGCCAATCTCGGCCTGCTCGTCTATTTCAAATATGCGGGCTTTCTCGTCGCCAATCTCGACGTGATCTTACGCGCGCTCACCATGCCGGGGCTCGCCTTCGCGTCGGTCGCTCTGCCGATCGGCGTCTCCTTCATCGTCTTCGAGAAGATCACCTTTCTCGTCGATGTGCATCGCGGCGTGACCGCGCCGGCGCAGAGCTTCTCGCTCTACGCTTTCTATGTGTTCTTCTTTCCCAAGCTCCTCGCCGGGCCGATCGTGAAATATCACGATATCGCCGAGCAATTGGCGCGATTCCGCCATGCGACGAGCGAGGATTTCACTGAGGGCTTCTCGCGCTTCATGCTCGGCGTCGGCAAGAAGCTGCTCATCGCCGACACGCTCGCCGGCGGCGCCGATCTCGTCTTCTCGCAAGACGCGTCGCGCATCGGCTTTCTCGACGCATGGGCTGGCGTGCTGTTCTTCACCTTCCAGATCTATTTCGATTTCTCCGGCTATTCCGACATGGCGATCGGCCTCGCGCGCATGTTCGGCTTTCGGCTGCAGGAGAATTTCGACATGCCCTATGTGGCGGCGAGCGTCAGCGAATTCTGGCGCCGATGGCACATGTCGCTCACCTCCTGGATTCGCGACTATCTCTACATTCCGCTCGGCGGCAATCGGCGCGGCGAAACGCGCACGCAGGTCAATCTCTGGCTCTGCTTCCTCGCCTCGGGCCTGTGGCACGGCGCGGCTTGGACCTATGTCGCCTGGGGCGCCTATAACGGTCTCTTCCTGGTGCTCGATCGGCTGTTCCTGCTCGATTGGCTGAAGCGCCGCCCGGTCTTCCTCGCCAATCTTCTGACTTTCGTCGTGGTGACGATCGGCTGGACCGTGTTTCGCGCTTCTTCCCTCGAGCAGGCGGGCGCCTTCTACCTCGCAATGGCGCGGCCTTTCGCGGGCGGCGCCGAGCCGATCGCTATTCCCGCCTATCATTTCGTCGTGCTCGCCATGGCGGCGGCGATCTGTGTTTCGCAGCGGCTCTATCTCTCCTTCGGCGACAGGCTCTCCTCGAGCCTGCTGGCGCAGCGTCACGCCTTTGCGCTCAACGCTTTTCTCGCGCTGCTCTTTGTCTGCGCCGTTGGCAAGGGGCTCGCCGATCCGTTCAAGCCCTTCATCTATTTCCGGTTCTGACGATGCGCCGCACGCTTCTGCATCGCTCGCCCATCTACGCCGCCGCCGGCGCCGTCCTATTCTTCTTTCTCGCGAGCCTTTGGAATTACGCGGTCGAGCGCGACTATCCGAAATTGCGGCTGCGCAGCGCAAATCCGCTCGCCGGCGTCGCCAAGCCGGCGCCGACGGAGGTTTCGCTCGCGAAAATCCTCTCCGGCGAGACGCAGAAGAGCTTCTCGGACAATCTCGCGCAATCGCTGCCGGTGTTTCCCTTCGCCGTGCGCGCGCGCAATCAGCTGCTCTATTCGCTGTTCGGCGCCTCGGGGGCGCCGGGCCTCGTCATCGGGCGCGACGCGCAATTGTTCGAGCGTTTCTATATCGACGAATTCTGCCGCCGCGGCGCGCCGCCGAGCGAGGCGACGCTGACGCGCTGGGCGCAGCGCGTCGCCGAGAACGAGGCCGCCGCCCATGCGCGCGGAAAAGGCTTCGCCTATGTGATCTCGCCGTCCAAGGCTTCGCAATATCCGCAATATTTTCCCGCCGGAATGAAATGTCCTGCGCAGGCGCGTGGAACCATCGACAAGCTCGCGCCCTATCGCGCGGCGCTAGAGGCGCGCGGGCTGCGCTTCGTCGATTCGTCGGCGCTGCTCGATGCGCGCAAAAAGGATTTCGACATCGACTTTTTCCCGCGTGGCGGCACGCATTGGAATCTGCTCGGCGCGGCGCTGGCGACGCGCGAGGCGACGCAACTCATCGGCGCGGACGCAGGCCTCGGCCGCTTCGATTTCGACTGGCGTCGCGACAATGTCGCTTTGGGAACGGATCGCGATCTGCTCGATCTGCTCAATCTTCTCTGGCCGGATCCGCATTATCCCGTCGCGACCATTCTGCGCGCGCCCGACGCGAAGGCGCAATGCGCGCGCGCGCCAAAGCTGCTCGCGCTCGGCGGCAGCTTCGTGCGCGAGATCATCGTCTCGCTCGCCGCGGCGCCTTGTCCGCCGCAGATCGATTATTGGTTCTCCATGCGGCTCGCCAATGATGACTTCGATCTCGTCCGCTATCACACCGCGCCCGGCGAGACCGGCAATGGCGAGCGGCGGCCGGCCGATCTCGCCGAGCTGCGCGCCAGCGCGGAAGAAGCCGACGCTATTTTGCTGGAGGAGAACGAGGCCAATATCGGCACGCTGAGCCAGGTGGAAAATCTCTGGCGCGCGCTGCATCCGGTCGAGGTGGCGAAGTAGCGAATAGCGAATAGCGAATAGTAAGAAGCTCTACTCGCTATTCGCTACTCGCCGATCAAGCGGACGCCGCGCGTCCGGCCATTCGCGCATATTCGCCGAAGACGATTTCGCGGCCATACGCGCGCTCCAATCGCCGCACGGTGAAATGGCCGCGCGCCAGTGATTGGAAATGCCGTGTGAAGGCGATATTGACCGCCGCGCCGCCGAGAGCGCCGAGTATGGGCGCCGCTTGCGCCGCGGCCTTTTGCGAGACGACGACGCCGAAGCGCGTCGAAATTTGCGCGATGAGCCGCGCCAGCACCGGCGCCGTCTCGTCGGCGACCGCGGTCGCGGCGACATAATGCGCGGCGTCGCTCACCGTTTTGGCGAGCAGGCCGCGAATGGCGAGATAGCCGCCCTCTAGGATATTGCCTTCCTCCGCATGGCCGCCGAGCGCGAAGACCTGCAGGCAGGCGATCGTCGATTCTGGATCGGCGAGGTTCTCGCCCTCGCTGCGGGCGATGTCGGCGATCGAGCGCAGCATGATCACGGTGGAGACCGGCAGCTCGATCGGCAGGCTGGCGAGGCCGATGGCGCCGCCGATCGCGCCGCTCGCCGCGGCGAGGCGCAGATGCAGCCGCGAGGCGTCGCGCGTCGGGGCGGCGGGATCGAGGCTCGAGATCGCGACGCGCAGGGCCGATTTTATGCCGCGGCGGGTCGCGCTCGCGGCCACTTCCTGCAGCGCCGTCGGAATGATGCGGCCGGCGAAGCCGATCTGCCGTCCGGCGAGCGCGGTGAGCCGCTCGGCGAAGCTCTCGCGCTCCAGAATTTCGACCGCTGCTTGCAGAGCGGCGCGGTCGGCCTCCGTCATCGGCCGCTCGATCACGACTGGAAGTGCCTGCGACACGCTTGTTTTTCCTCTCCGATCGCTCCCGCCCCGGTCGCTAAGATCGGATGAAAAAGCCTGCGCTGCAAGGGCGAGCGCGGCCCTGTGCGGGGACGCACTTTCAGAGGGCCTTCTCTGTCCTTATGTGACGGCGAAGCACAAGACGGGCTTTCGAAAGCGCCGCGCATGTTTTCCCGCAGAGGGCGGGGGGCGCGGCGACAATGGGGAGGTGACTATGACGGCTTATCTCAAGTCTCTGTTTCGTTTGGCGGCCGCGCCGATCGGCGTCGCGGCTCTGTTGGCGACGCTCGCGCCGGTCTCCGCCTCGGCGCATGGCCGCGCCGGCGTGCTGGAGTGCAAGCTCTCCGGCGACAAGGTCGCCATCGTCGTCGAGGAGCGGACGGTCGATTGCGTTTTCGAGGACGATAGCGGCGCGCGGCCGGTCCATTATGTCGGCAGCGTCACCAATGTCGGCGCGGTGATCGGCGTCGGCGGTCCGGGCGAACTCGCCTGGGGCGTGGTGGCGGCGAGCGGCGCAACGGGTCCCGGCGCTCTCGCCGGCGATTATGTCGGCGCGCATGGCTCTTTCGCGCTCGGCGTCGGCGGCGGCGGCTCGGTGCTCATCGGCGGCTCCAATGACACTGTGACGCTGCAGCCGATTTCAGTCGAGGCAAATACGGGCCTCATTCTCTCGGCTGGCGTCGGTCATCTCAGCCTGCGCTACGCGCCGGAGCCGGCCGGTCGCCACGGCCGCCATCACGGCCGTTTCTGCCACCGCCATCACCACCACCACCACCACCACCACCACCATCATCACTACTGAAGGTGAGGCGGAGCGGCGTGGGCGCCTTTCGGGCGCTCACGCGAAATCGATGATGCTGTCGGTCGGAAAGTCGTAGAGCTTGCCTGTCTCGGTCCAATCCGGGCGGCACAGAGCGACGAGCTTGGGCGCCAATTCCTCGGGCGTGCGCAGCGTCATCGGATCTTCGCCCGGCATTGCGGCGGCGCGCATCTGCGTGCGCAGCGGGCCGGGGTTGGCCAGCATCACTTTCACTTGCGAGGTGTTCTGCGTCTCGGCGGCGTAAGTGCGGCCGAGCGCGTTCAGCGCCGCCTTGGTGACGGCGTAAGGCCCCCAATAGGGCTTGATGCGATGCGCCGCGCCGGAGGTGACGAACACCGCGCGTCCGGCGTCGGACGAGCGCAAAAGAACGTCCATCGCGCGAATGAGCCGCCAATTGGCGGTGACATTCACGTCGAAGAGACGGCTCCATTGCGGCGGATCGACATGCGGCAGCGGCGTCACCGGGCCGAGCAGGCCGGCGTTGCCGACCAGAATGTCGAGCTTCTTCCAGCGTTCGTGAATGCAGGCGCCGAGCCGGTCGAGATTGTCGAACTCGGTGACGTCGAGCGGGACGATCGTCGCCTGACCGCCGAAGCCGACGATCTCGTCATAGAGGAATTCGAGCGCGCCTTGCCCGCGCGCCAGCGCGACGACATGCGCGCCCTCGCGCGCGAGAGCGACGGCGAGCGCGCGGCCTATGCCGCGCGAGGCGCCGGTGACGAGGGCGACGCGGCCTTCCAGAGTCATGCGAAAATATCCTTCAGCGCGAGGTCGAGGCCCGGCGGGTCGAGCCGGATCGACCCTTCGGTCACGGTCTCTTCTCGCAACGCCGCCGCGCCGTCACGGCGGCAATGCGTCACGGCGCGGCGGGCGAGATCGACGATGAGATAATGGGCGAGGCTCGCCACACGAAAATAGCCCGTCCGTTTCACGCTCTCGGCGGCTGCGTCGGAGGAGGGGCCGAGAATCGTGACGACGACGATGGGGGCGGGGGCCAGCATGTCTTCCGTGGCGACGGGAGCGCCGCAATTCACCAGAATGTCGGGCTCATAGACATTATGCGCATCCACCGCGACGCCCAGGCCGCCGACATAGGCCTCGCACGGCGCGCCGGCGCGGGCCAGAGCCTCGGCGATGGCGCGCCAGATCTTGCCCTTGGCCGCCACTTGCTCCGACGGCTCGCGCGGCATGGGGACGATCTCGCCATCGACGAGCTCATAACGGCCTTCCTCATGCCGTTCCGACCAGGCGAGGAAGTCCGCTATCGTCATCGGCTCGCGGGCGGGCGCTGTCATGAGCGCCTATCTAGCACGGAGCAGGCGAAACACGAGGGTCAGATTATTGGCCGGCATCTCCACGATGCGCGGCTCGGAAAACCCGTTTTTCTGCGCGCAGGCGATCACCGTCTCTATGTCGCGCACGCCCCAGGCGGGATTGTTGGCGCGCAGGCTGGCGTCGAACTCCTCATTGCTCGGCGCGGTATGGGCGCCGCCGCGCTTATAGGGGCCGTAGAGGCAGACTGGCGCGCCCTCCGGCAGCATCGCCGCCGCCGTGGCGAAGAGGCTCTCCGTCGACGCCCAAGGCGAGATATGGATCATGTTGATGCAGACGATCGCATCCGCCTGCGTGACCGGCCAAGGCTGCTGCGTCGCATCCAGCGCGAGCGGCGCGCGGAGATTGGGAAGCCCCATCGCTGCGACCCAGGCGGCGACGCTCTCCCGCGCTCTTTCGTCGCGGTCCGTGGGCTGAAACACGAGGCCCGGCAGATGCGCCGCGAAATGCGCGGAATGCTCGCCCGTGCCACTGGCGATCTCCAGCACGAGCCCTTCCGCCGGCAGCTCCTCGCGCAGCACGTCGAGGATCGGTCCGCGATTGCGCGCGGCGGCGGGGGCGTAGAGGCGTTTGTCGTCTGCTTCGGGCGTCATCGAGGGCCTTTCCGATCGCGTGCGAAGCAAGAGCGGGGCCGCGTTGTCTCGGCCGCGATGTCATCAGGCATACACGAAGGAGCAATAGGGGCAAGCGAACAGCAAAGTTCCAGCTAAGTTCATGAGGAGAGCCGCAAAAATGAAACGACGTCTCTTGGCCTCGGCGGCCTTCGCCGGCGCCTTCGGCATTGCGCCTAATGCCGCCATGGCGCAATCGGCGACCAATATCGCCAATGCCAATCTGCTCTCCGGGTTCAGCCTTCTCGGCAACACGCCGGCGGGCGTCACTGTTCTGAATCAAAATCTCGCCACCGCGATCAGCATCAACAATAATTCCTCCGCGGCGGTGCGGGCGCAGGCGATTTCCGACAATACGATCGCGGCCCTCGTCGGCTCCATGCAGAATGGCATGTCGGTGGCGGACGGCCTCGGCTCCAAGCTTTTCGCTGTTTTCGCGACCAAGGACTCCGTCGCGGCCAATTTCACCGCGACGAGCCTGTCGACGAATTTCTCCAGCCTCTTCACCCAGATCAACACGCTGATCACGGCGGGCGACTCGGCCTTCACCAAGAATTATTTCGCCAATGGCAGCACGGATGGCAATCCGGCGCATCAGGCGGTCGGCGTCTCGCTGCCGGCCGGCGGCCAGTTCAATGTCTATGACAAGGCCTATAATCCGCTGCCCGCCAACGCCAACACCGTGGGCGACAGCCGTCCGGCGCAGGTGGCGCCGACGCAGATTCAGACCTTCGTCGCCAATGACTATTTCGGCGTCAGCACGGATACGGCCAAGGCCGTCATTCCGACGCTGAAGAGCAACGCCTCCTTCCCGAGCGGCCACTCCACCTATGGCTTCACGTCGAGCCTGCTGCTCGCGATCATGGTTCCCGAGCGCTATCAGCAGCTCATCACGCGCGGAGCCGAATTCGGCAACAGCCGCATCGTGCTCGGCGCGCATTATCCGCTGGACGTCATCGGCGCGCGCATCCAGACCTATTATGATCTGGTGCAGATATTGAACGGCAATTCCGATTACGCCAATCGGACCGTGCCGGGCCTGCTCGGCGGGACCATCACCACGACCAGCGATTTCCCCGCGCTCTTTTCCGCGGCGCAGAGCGATCTTCGCGCGCTGCTGAGCACATGCTCCGGCGGCGTCGCCGCTTGCGCGACGACATCGGCGACGGATCGCTTCAGCAGCATTGCGACCGACAAGGCCAATTACACCTATTGGCTGACCTATGGCCTCTCGCCGGTCGGCGCCACCAATCTCGCGCCGGTCGTTCCCGTCGGCGCGGAAGTGCTGATCGCCAGCCGCTTTCCCTATCTCACCACGGCGCAGCTGCGCGACGTGCTGGCGACGACGGAGCTCGCCTCCGGCCAGCCGCTCGACGACGGCTCGGGCTATGCGCGGCTCAATCTCTTCGCCGCCGCGGATGGCTATGGCTCCTTCGGCTCGCAGGTCTCCGTGACGATGAATGCGGCGCTCGGCGGCTTCAACGCCCGGGATTCGTGGAACAACGACATTTCCGGCGTGGGCGGCCTCACATTGAATGGAACCGGCCGTCTGACGCTCACCGGAGCGGACACTTACACGGGGCCGACCATCGTCAATGGCGGCACGCTGGAAGTCGCCGGCTCGATCGTCTCGGCGAGCACGGTGAATGCGGGCGGCACGCTGGCCGGCGCCGGCACGGTCGGCAATGTGACGGTGAATTCGGGCGGAACGCTCGCGCCCGGCGCTGTGGACACGATCGGGACGCTGACCGTCAAAGGCGCGCTCGCCTTCCAGCCGGGCTCGATCTATTCGGTGCGCGCGACGCCGCTGCTCGCGGATCGGACCAATGTCACGGGGACGGCCGCGCTCAACGGCTCGGTGAATGTTCTCGCCGGCTCCGGCCTCTATCTGCCGAGCACGTCCTACACCATCCTCAACGCCCAGGGCGGCGTTACGGGGAGCTTCGCCAGCGTTGGAACCAATCTCGCCTTTCTGACGCCGCGGCTCGGCTATGACGCGAATAATGTCTATCTGAGCTTGAACCGCAATGATCTCGCCTTCGGCGCGGTGGCGGCGAGCGCCAATCAGCGCGCCGTGGCCAATGCGCTGACGGCGGCGAGCATTGGCCCCTATGGCGCAGCGGGCGCGAGCCTGTTCAACACGCTCTATCTGCAGACGGCGCAGGGCGCGCAAGCGAGCTTCGACACGCTGAGCGGCGCCGGCCTCGCGGGCGCGCAATCGACGGCGATCCATGTCGGCGCGCTGGCGAGCTCGGCGATCGCCGATCAGGCCGCCTTCTGGCGCTCCGGCGAGATGAGCGATGTAACCGGAATCACCTCGCGCGAGAGCGTCGCCGGCGCGCTCAACTATACCAAGCTCGAATCGCGCAAAGGCCCCATCGTCGTGAAGAGCCCGCCGGCTTTCACCCGCACATGGCGCGCCTGGGGCTCCTTCTTCGGCGGCGCGGTGGACACCTCGGCGGACGCCGGCCTCGGCGCGCCTTCCGCCAAGGCCAATTATTATGGCGGAATCATCGGTCTCGATTATCAGATCGATCCCGATTGGCTCATCGGCGTCGCGGCGGGCGGCAGCTCATCGAACTTCTCCGTCGCGTCGCAGCAGAGCAGCGGCGAGATCACCGCTTTCCACGGCGGCGTCTATACGAGCCGTCTCTTCGGCCGTTCCTATGTCGAATTGAGCGAGACATTCAGCGTCTTCCAGAATTCGACGACGCGCACGGCCGGCGGCTTCGGCTTCCTGCCCTATGACAAGCTCACCGCGGATTTCTCCTCGCGCGAATATCGCACGCGTGGCGAGATCGGCCATGGCTATGACATCGGCCGCGTGAAGCTGACGCCCTTCGCCGCGGCGGAGGTCGCCTTCTACGAATCCGACGCCTTCACCGAGAAGGGCCTCAATCCGGCGAGCCCGCTGGCGCTGACGAATAGAGGTCAATCGACGACCTCGCTGCCGACCTTCCTCGGCCTGCGCTTCTCCGACAGCTTCCGCCTCGACAATGGCTGGCGCGTCACGCCCACGGGCAGCGTCGCTTGGGTGCATGAGTTCTTCCCGCAGCGACGCATGACCAATACGCTGGTCGCGCTGCCGGGGGCGAGCTTTTCCGTCTTCGGTCCGCGGGAGGCCTATAATCTCGCGCAGATCAAGGCCGGCGCGCAGCTCTATCTCGAAGATCGGCTCGCGCTCTTCGTGGATTTCCAGGGCGAGTTTTCGGATCTGACGCGCAGCTATGGCGGCAAGGGCGGGCTGAAATACAGCTGGTGAATAATCGGCTGCGCCGCCCCCGAATTTCGGGGGCGGCGATTTGCGCCGCCGCAGGCGCGCATTCGCTCCGAGGATTCGTCATCTCTGAGTCGAGATCCGCGAAATCGCGCGTGACGAGCCGCGCGCTCGTCGCCAGCGCAATTCCGGCAATCTATGCGCTCAGCTCGCCTCCGCCAGCAGCGACAGCTGCGTCCTCACGCGCTCCTCCGTCACATCGGTGAGCGTCGTCGGATAATCGCCCGTGAAGCAATGGTCGGTGAATTGCGGCCGCACGGGATCGCGCTTCTCCTCGCCCATGGCGCGGTAGATGCCATCGATCGACAGAAAGGCCAGGCTGTCCGAGCCGATATATTGCCGCATCTCCTCGAGCGTATGCGTCGCGGCGAGCAGCTTCTCCTTCTGCGGCGTGTCGATCCCGTAATAATCGGGATTGGTGATCGGCGGCGAGGAGATGAGGAAATGCACCTCGCGCGCGCCGGCGTCGCGCATCATCTGCACGATCTTCACCGAGGTGGTGCCGCGCACGATCGAATCGTCGATCAGGATCACGCGCTTGCCGGAGACGACGGAGCGATTGGCGCTGTGCTTCAGGCGCACGCCGATCTCGCGCACGGTCTGCGTCGGCTGAATGAAGGTGCGGCCGACATAATGATTGCGGATGATGCCGAGCTCGAAGGGAATGCCCGACTCGCGCGCATAGCCGAGCGCCGCCGGCACGCCGGAATCCGGCACGGGCACGACGACATCCGCCTCGATCCTCCGCTCGCGGGCGAGCTCCGCGCCCATAGCTTTGCGCACCTCATAGACGGGCCGGCCGTGGACGATGGAATCGGGACGCGCGAAATAAATGTATTCGAAGATGCAGGGACGCATCGCCTGCGGCGGGAAAGGCTTGACGCTCTCCAGTCCTTCCTCGGAGATGATGACGACCTCGCCATTCTCGACGTCGCGGACGAAGCGGGCGCCGATGATGTCCAGCGCGCAGGTCTCCGAGGCGAGGATGTATTTGCCGTCCAGCTCGCCGATCACGAGCGGGCGAATGCCGAGCGGATCGCGCGCGCCGATTAGCTTTTTATTGGAGAGCACCACCAGCGCATAGGCGCCCTCTATGGAGCGCAACGCCTCGATGAAGCGCTCGACCAGCCGCGTCTTGCGGCTACGCGCCACGAGATGAAGAATCACCTCCGTGTCGGAGGTCGATTGGAAGATCGCGCCTTCCTCGATCAGATCGCGGCGCAGCGTATGGGCGTTTGTGAGATTGCCATTGTGGCCGATGGCGAAGCCGCCCGTGTTGAGCTCGGCGAACAGCGGTTGCACATTGCGCAGGATCGTCTCGCCGGTCGTGGCGTAGCGGACATGGCCGATCGCCGAATTGCCGGGCAGGCGCTTGATCGTGCTCTCATGCGAGAAATGATCGCCGACGAGGCCGAGGCGGCGCTCCGAGTTGAAGCGCTTGCCGTCGAAGGCGACGATGCCCGCCGCCTCCTGTCCGCGATGCTGCAGCGCATGCAGTCCGAGCGCGGTCAGAACCGTCGCCTCGGGATGATCGAATATGCCGAAGACCCCGCAATATTCGCGGAGCCGGTCGCCGTCGAGATCATCGTCCGACATGGAAGGACGCCCGCCGCCGCCGTCCAAGTCCGAACCGCTCATTCGCTTCTCTCCTCGGGCGTCTCGCCCACTCGCCCACGCTCAGCGCGCTTTTCGCCCGGAGACGAGGGCGTCCAGTTTCTGTTGCTCGTTCGCGCCATATGTGGCGACGGACGGATGATTTGTAAGATCGCCGCGCTTTTCGGGCGCGGTCTCGGCGTCGCTCTTGCCGGCGTCGCCGTCGGACTCGGCCGGCGGCTCTTCCGCGCCGACGCCCTTCTTCGTCTTGATCTTGGCGACCAACCCCTCGATGTCGTCGGGCAGATATTCCCGCAGCTTGTCGCCGGAGGCCTGCAGCACCGGCTTGGTGCGGGCGTTCTTGATCCACTCCGGCTGGCTCGCGTCCGGCACCAGCCAAGCATAGAACAGGAAGGCCACCACGGCGAGCAGCAAGCCGCGCGCCGCGCCGAAGAGGAAGCCCAGCGTGCGGTCCAGCGCGCCGATCTTGGAGTCGAGAATGACGTCCGAGAGCTTCACGGTGAACAAGGACACGACCACCAGCGTTGCGAAGAACACGACCGCCGCCGCCGCCAGCAGGGCGATATTATCCTTCGGCACATAGGGTTTCACATAAGGCACGAGCAACGGATGCAAGTAGTAGGCCGCCGCTGCGGCCGCCACCCAGGACAAAATGGCCAGCACCTCGCGCGTGAAGCCGCGCAGCAGCGCGAGCAGGCCCGAGACCAGCACCACTATGGTGACGGCGAGATCGAGATAGGACGGCATGTGCAAGGCCTCTCGTGTTTCGTCTGCTCTAGAGCGCGGTCGGGCGCTCTAACGTGAATCCCTTGGGTCGCGCTCGGCGCTCGGGCCGCGCTCCGAAAGGCGCAGCTGAAGCTCGAGGCCGGCGCGTTCGTCATCGCCGTCGGAATCTCGGCGCAGAGTATAAGGGAGCGGCCCAAATTCGTCACGTCCCGGCGCGGGCGGCGCTGTTTGTCCACAAGCGCGCGCGAACAGGCGCTACAAACCCCGCGATTGCGGCATTTGCGAGAAGCGCGCGCGGGCGGCATGGCCGCGAGAGGCGCGGCGAAGGCGGCGCGCGGAGGAAGCGGGGCGGCCGCATGGGCGCTCAGGCGGCGCGGCGAATCTCTCCCAGGGTGGAGGCGGCGATCATCAGCGCCATGCCGTGCAGGCGGGCCTCGTCGCGGCCCTGCCAGCGGCGCAAGATAACGCGGAAGAGCTCGTCCATCACCGTCTCGTCTATGGCCTCGAGCGAGCGCTCTTCTATATTGGCGCGGCGCGCGAGCAGAACGAGATCGTTGCGGGCGTCGCGCGCCATGAGCGGCTCGCCCTCGAGCAGGCTGCGCCACATGCGGCAATGCTGCCGTCCCAGAGCGTCCCACATCTGTCGACGTCCTCGAAACCAGGCCTCGTAGACACTGAATATTCGATCCGCGACTAATGGTTCACTCCAGCGGGCGATTTCTCTGCTCGTCTCCGCAAATTCCCGAGATTGCATTGGTCGGCCTCGTGGAAACTTGAAAAACGCGTGATTCGCTGAATGAAATCATTATTGCGCGTGGTTAATTTTCTGCAACCATCCCCGCCGGGCGCTGCACCGATTATTCTGCGTCTACGTCGTCATTCCTGTGATGTTTGTTGAGGTGAACAAGTAAAAACACCTATTTGTCAGGGCCGTGACTACGTATTCTGAGCGGAGGGGAAAGAGGTTCGCGCAGCCGCGCCGGTCGTTCAGGCGCGCGAAAAAGCCTTCCGGCGGCGTCAGCTCTGCCGCTGCGGACGTCCACGCTCGCGCGCGCCGACCGAATCTTTCGCAATGTCGGCGACCAGCGCGGCGACATGGCCGCAATGCGACAAAGCGACTCCCGACGCTTTGTCGTCTTCGCTCGTCTGCTGCGCCTGCGGCAGCACGGCGCGGCGAAAGCCGAGCTTGCCGGCCTCCTTCAGCCGTGCGCCGGCGTGAATGACCGGCCGCACCGCGCCGGAGAGCGCGATCTCGCCGAAAAACAGCAGCTCGGCGGGCAGAGTGGCGCCGGTCAGCGAGGAGACGAGCGCCGCTGCGGCGGCGAGATCGGCGGCCGGCTCATCGGCGCGCAGGCCGCCAGCGACATTGAGATAGACATCATGCATGCCGAGCTTCAGCCCGGCATGGGCTTCCAGCACGGCGAGTATCATCGAAAGCCGATTCGAATCGAAGCCGACGACGGCGCGGCGCGGCGTGCCGAGCGAGGTGGGCGCGACCAGGGCCTGAATCTCCACCAGCATGGGGCGCTGGCCCTCCATGCCGGCGAGCACGGCGGCGCCCGGCGCAGCGGCGTCGCGGCCGGCGAGAAACAGGGCGGAGGGGTTGGCGACCTCGGCGAGGCCGGCGCCGGTCATCTCGAAGACGCCGATCTCACCGGTCGCGCCGAATCGGTTCTTGGAGGCGCGCAGCATGCGGAAGTGATGCGCGCTGTCGCCCTCGAAGGAGAGCACAGCGTCGACCATATGCTCGACGACGCGCGGGCCGGC
The DNA here is from genome assembly GCF_004366495.1 of Methylosinus sp. sav-2. Taxonomy (NCBI): domain Bacteria; kingdom Pseudomonadati; phylum Pseudomonadota; class Alphaproteobacteria; order Hyphomicrobiales; family Methylocystaceae; genus Methylosinus; species Methylosinus sp. sav-2. Next base: position 28,766 of record NZ_SOEJ01000009.1, on the reverse strand, counting down.
GACCTGGCCGTCCTTGGTGACATGGCCGACGAGAATCACGGTGGAGCCGCTGAGCTTGGCGTGGCGCAGCAGCGCCTGGGCGCTGGCGCGCACTTGCGTCACCGTGCCGGGCGCCGAATCGGCCGCCTCCGTATGCATGGTCTGAATCGAATCGATGACGATCAGCGCCGCGCGCTTGCCGGCGGAACAGGTGGCGAGAATATCCTCGACCTGCGTGGCGCCGGCGAGCTCGACCGGGGCGTCGGAAAGGCCGAGCCGCTCGGCGCGCAGCCGCACCTGCGCCGCGGCCTCTTCGCCGGAAATATAGATGACGCGCTCGCCCCGCCGCGCGAGGGCCGCGCAGGCCTGGATCAGCAGCGTCGATTTGCCGATGCCCGGCTCGCCGCCGAGCAGCGCCACCGAGCCGGGCACGAAGCCGCCGCCGGTCACACGGTCGAATTCTTCAATTCCGGTGGCGATGCGCGGGGCAGGGCTTGCGTCGCCGGCCAGCGCCTCGAGCGCGAAAGGCCGGCCGCGCCCGACGCGCGCCGTCGGACCGAAGCCGCCGCCGGCGCCGCCATTCTCCTCGACGATCGTGTTCCACTCGTTGCAGGATTCGCAGCGGCCCTGCCAGCGGTTCGTCACCGCCCCGCAGCTCTGGCAGACGAAGCTCTGGCGTGCTTTAGCCATGGCGCGCTTCGTCCTCTCCCGACATGGCCGGCAGAAGCGCCAGCGGCGCCAGCGCGGCGATGGCGGCGCAGCCATAGGCGAAGCCTTGGCCGCTCGCCTCGGCCAGCACGCCGAAGGCGACATTGCCGGCGATCACCGCCACGGCGTTGGCGAGGCCAAAAACGCCGAAGCCGGTGGCGCGCAAATGCGCCGGCGCGGCGCGGGCGACCAGAGCCGAGAAGGCCACTTGCGCCAGCGCTATATGTAGGCCCCAGAGCGCGATCCCGACAAAGATGAAAGCGAGGTCCTGCGACGCCGCGAGCGCGGCCTCGGAGATCGCCAGCGTCACGCTCGCGGCGATGAGCAGCCGGCGCTCGCTCCAGCGATCGACGAGCTTGCCGGCCGGATAGGCGGCTAGCATGGCGACGAAGGACATTGCGACAAGCGTCAGCGGCGCGAAGGCGATGCGCAAGCCGGCGCCCGTCGCCCGCAGCACGAGAAACGCTTCGCCCACTCGCGCCGCGGCGAGCAGGGCGCCGAAGGAGAGCAGGAGCCAAAAGGCGCGCGGCAAATCAGAAAATCCGGCGAGCAGCGCCTTGCGGCCCGTAGCGGGCGGGCGTGTCTCCTCCGGCTCGTGAACGAAGACTGCGAGAACCAGCACGCAGATCAGCGCCGGCAGGCAGGCGATCCAAAAGACGAAGCGCGTGTCGTCATGCGTCGCCAGCATCAGGCCGATCGCCGCCAGCGGGCCGATGACCGCGCCAACCGTATCGAGCGTCTGGCGCAGGCCATAGGCGGCCCCGCGCTGCTCTGGCGTTGTGACGTCGGCGATCAGCGCATCGCGCGGCGCGCCGCGCAATCCTTTGCCCACACGGTCGAGCACGCGCGCGGCGATCACCTCCGTCGCGCCGCCGGCGAGCGGAAAGATCGGCTTGGTCGCCGCGGCGAGGCCGTAGCCGAACAGCGCCAGCCCTTTGCGCCGGCCGATCATGTCCGAGATGCGGCCCGAGACCACCTTCACGGCGAGCGCCGTCGCTTCCGCCGCGCCTTCGATCCAGCCGATTTCGGCGATGGCGACGCCGAGCGTTCCGGCGAGATAGACCGGCAGCAGCGCATGGATCATCTCGGAGGAGAAATCCATGAACAGCGAGGTAACGCCCAGCGCCCAGACGGCGGTGGGCATGGACGCTCGTCCGAACGTCTGCGCAGAGTCTCTGGCTCGCTCGCTCATGGCGCGCTTCTACGTCGCGGATCGAGGCTTCGGCAAGCGAAACGATCCGGGGACGCAAATTCCGATCGAACGGCGCCGCTCGATCGGAAAGCGCTAATCCTCTGTCTCGTGATGTCCGTTGATGCGTCCTCGCAGCACATTGGACGCTTTGAACATCACGACGCGGCGCGCGGTGATCGGCGCCGAGGCGCCTGTCTTGGGATTGCGTCCGACGCGCTCGCCTTTGGAGCGAATATGAAAGGAGCCGAAGGAGGAGAGCTTCACATCATCGCCGGAGACGATGGCGTTGAAAATCTCGGACAGCACAGCTTCGACGAACTCGCCGGACTCGGCGCGCGAGAGACCGATGCGGCGATGCACGGCGTCTGCGAGATCGGCGCGCGTCACCGTGTGATGTCCCTGTGAGGTTGGCGTCTCGGAAATGACGTTTTCGTCCCGGGAAAGGTCTTCGACTGCCGGCGGGGCTTTTTCTGAAACATTTTGCGACATGATCGGCCTTATCGATTCAAAACGAAACTAGCATCGTCGAGCTCGACTTTTTTTTCTGCCTTGTGACAACTCTCGCGCGAGAAGGGTTCGTCGCGGACGATCGCAACAGGCCGCCGCAGACCCCGATCGCGAGGAGCGAAAAACTCAATTTGATTATTTTTCAGAAACTACGGAGGAAATCAAGCACAGGTTGCAGTTTCACGACCGGGATTTCGTGGCGCCTCACCAGCGGATGAGCGCCGAACCCCATGTAAAACCGCCGCCGACCGCCTCGAGCATCACGAGATCGTCACGCTTGATGCGTCCGTCGTCGCGCGCGACCGACAATGCGAGGGGAATGGAGGCGGCCGAGGTGTTGCCGTGCAAATGCACTGTGGCGACGACTTTTTCCGGCGCGATGCCGAGCTTCGTCGCCGACATGTCGATGATGCGGCGATTGGCCTGATGCGGCACGAACCAGGAGAGATCGGCCGCCGTGAAGCCAGTCGCTGCGAAGGCGTCCGTCACGACATCCGTCACCATGCCGACGGCGAAGCGGAACACTTCCTTCCCTTCCATGCGCAAATGGCCGACCGTTCCGGTCGAGGAGGGGCCGCCATCGACATGCAATTTCGCGCGATGGCGTCCGTCCGAGCGCAAATGCGTCGTCAATATGCCGCGCTCTGCGAGCGAGCCTTCGCTCTCGCGCGCCTCGAGCACTATGGCGCCGGCGCCATCGCCGAACAGCACGCAGGTCGTGCGGTCTTTCCAGTCGAGAATGCGAGAGAATGTCTCAGCGCCGATCACGAGCGCGCGCTTGTGCGAGCCGGAGCGAAGAAACTTCTCCGCCGTCGTCAGCGCGTAGACGAAACCCGAGCACACGGCCTGAAGATCGAAGGCGGCGCCGTGCGTCATGCCGAGCGCGGCCTGAATCTGCGTCGCCGTGGAGGGAAAAGTATAGTCGGGCGTCGATGTGCCGACGATGACGAGATCGATATCCTCCGGGCCGAGACCGGCGTCGGCCAGCGCGGCGCGCGCCGCTTTCTCGCCGAGCATAGAGGTGGTCTCGCCGGGCGCGGCGATGTGACGCTCCTTTATGCCGGTGCGCTGCGTGATCCATTCGTCGCTGGTGTCGACCGTGGCGGCGAGCTCCTCATTGGTGAGGATGCGGCTCGGCAGATAGCTGCCGAGGCCGACGACGACAGAGCGCAGAGGGCGCTGGATAAGAGTCACTGAGCGGCTTCCTGGTCGTCGCGGCGGCTCGAGGCCAGCATGTCGCGGATCTTGGAGAGCAGGCCTTGATGCGCCATCTCATAGCCGATCTCGACCGCGCGGGCGAAGGCCAGCGCATCGGCGCCGCCATGGCTCTTGATGACGATCCCCTCGAGGCCGAGAAACACGCCGCCATTGATGTTGCGAACGTCGATCTTGTCGCGCAGCTCGCGAAAGGCGCCGCGCGCCAGCAGATAGCCGAGCTTGGCGAGCCAGCTCCGCCCGATCGCCTCGCGCAGATAATTGGTGATCTGAGTCGCCGTGCCCTCGGCGGTCTTCAGCGCGATATTGCCGGAGAAGCCCTCGACCACGACGACATCGACGACGCCCTTGCCGATCTCGTCGCCCTCGACGAAGCCGTGATAGTCGAGATCGGGAAGCTCGGCCTCCTTCAGCAGACGCGAGGCGGTCTTGACCTCCTCGACGCCCTTGATCTCCTCGACGCCGACATTGAGCAGGCCGACGCTCGGCCGCTCGAGGTCGAAGAGCGAGCGCGCCATCGCCGCGCCCATGACGGCGAGATCGACGAGATGGCGCGCGTCCGCGCCGATGGAGGCGCCGACGTCGAGCACGATGGAGTAGCCGCGCGCCGTCGGGGCAGGCCATAGGCAGGCCAGCGCCGGACGCTCGATCTTGGCCATTGTGCGCAGGCAGACCTTCGCCATCGCCATCAGCGCGCCGGTGTTGCCGGCGGAGATGGCGACATCGGCCTCGCCTTTCTTCACCGCCTCGATCGCCTGCCACATGGAGGAGACGCGGCGGCCGGAGCGCAGCGCCTGGCTGGGCTTGTCGTCCATGCGCACGGCGACGTCGCAGTGACGGACGGTCGCGACATGGGCGAGGCGCGGATGCGCGGCCAGCTCGGCGCGAATCTGCCCTTCGTCGCCGAACAGCAGGAAGCTGCTGTCTGGATGACGATCGTGAGCGATGGCGGCGCCGGCTATGGTGACTTTCGGACCATGATCGCCGCCCATGGCGTCCAACGCTATGCGAATGGGCTGCGCCATTCTGCCTCGTCTCCCGAACTGAATACGAATTGCGAATGTCCGCGCGGCCCGCAACGCTCCGCCCCACGGGGCCGCCGGACGCGCGAAAGATGCGGCGAAGCGGAGCCGCTATGGCCCGCTTTTGCCCTCGGTTCCTCGCGATTTCTCGTCACGGACCGGGCTCGCCGCCGGCCCAAGGCGCCAGCGGCTGACGAATTGCCATTTGCGCGGCGCCAGCGCAAGAGCAATTCCTGCCGTCGCTCCAGCTTCCCACGAGCGAGCCGGTCTCGACGCATCGTCGCATGCCGCCGAATCTACAGGCTCTCCATCACGCTTTTGCAAAGCCGGGCTCAGTTTCTGCGCCCCTTGCCGAGCGCGTCGCGCAGGCCGGCGAAGGGCGAGACTTTCGCCGGCGGCTTCTCTTCCTCCACCTTCTCTTCAGGCGGAGCAAAGAGCGCCCCGGGCTTGCGAGGATAGGGATCGAGCGCCAGCGCCAGAAATTCCGCGACGATGGCGCCGAGATCGATTCGCCCATCGACGAGCGGATCGGGCGCATCCTCGTCGAGATCGGCGATGTGCCGGCTCGCTCTCGGCTCTTTCGGCTCCTCGGGCTCCGCTTCGCGCCGGCGCCGGGACATACGTTCCGTCGCGGGCGGGGCGGCGGGGGCGGCCTCCGGCGCAAAGGACACGTCGATGGGCTCGACGACGCGGGAGTCGAACTCCTCGAGCGTCACCACGCAGGTCTGGCGAACATCGGCGATGAGCTCGCCGGCGACGCGCAAGCCGCCGCGGCCCGCGCGCGTCACTTTCAGCTTCGCCTCGAGGCGGCCCAGCGCGACGAGATCATCCGCCTCGGCGAGGGCCGCGCGCTCGGAGGCGTCGGCGGAAATGGTCAGCTCCAGCCCATCCTCGGGAATGTCGACGGCGGCGAGAGGGCGCGAGAACGGGGTTTCGGGCAATTGCAGATCGTCGCTCATTCGCCGCTCCTTCTCCTCGGACGTCGCCGCCTCGGCCGACAATATGAAATATAGATGGGCGCCGCGCCCATTGGTCGAAGCTTCGCCATTTTCCGGCCATTGATACGGTCGAAGAGGCGCGGACGCCAGCCCGAGGGTTGCGCCGGAGGCGTCGCTGCTTGCTTTCGCGCAGAGCGAGAGTTAGGCAAGCTCGAACATTGTCGCGATAGAGGTCGGCCTCGGGAGAGGCGTAGCGCGGAGAGAAAAATGCGGTCTCGGGTTTCGCTCGTCGTCGTCTCGCGGCAGGCCCGCCGCCTCGCCGCGCTCGCTTTGGTCGCCGCGCCGCTCGCCGGGTGCCTCGGCTATGACGGCGTCATCAATCGCGGCGCCATCATCGAGGAGCGCAAGGCCGCGCAGGTGAAGGTCGGCATGGCGGCTCCGCAAGTGCTGGCTCTGCTCGGCACGCCCTCGACGACATCGACGATCGGCGGCGACGCCTGGTACTATGTCAGCCAGCGCATCGAGCGCGAGCTCGCCTTCCTGCCGCCCGAGGTCGCCGACCAGCACATTCTCTCCGTCTATTTCGACAAGACGAAAAAGGTCCAGCGCATCGCGGACTATGGGCTGAAGGACGGCAAGGTCGTCGATTTCATCAGCCGCACGACGCCCACGGCCGGGGCCGAGTTCAATTTCATCCGCAATATGCTGTCGAAGCTGACCAGCTTCTGACGATTCGAAAAAATCCCAGCTTTTTCAATCGCAAGCGTGGCTGTGTCGATTCGGCGCAAATGTGGCGGGCGAATCGGCCGGCCGGCTCCGTACGTAGACGATCGCTTCATTTTTAAGGGTTTGTGGGAACTACGGAGCCCCGCCCGAATGTGACGCGCGCGTGACGCGCGCAGTCGATTTTTCGCCCCTCGCGGTTGCTAGCCTCTGTCTCGTCCAAACAACAGCGAGGAATGAAACAGAGTGTCTTTCGAAGCGATAGCTCCTGCCGTTCGCGGCGAAGCGTCGGCGCCGAAATGGTCGCGCTTTCTGCCCGTGTTCGACCGCGCAGACGCGGACCGCCCCCTCGCGGGGGCCGACGGATCCGTTCACATGCTCCTTCGCGCTTTCGCCATAGCGACGGCTCTCGCCTTCGCCCTGGTGGCCGCGCTGCTGTCTATGCCAGACGGCTGGGGCCGGTTCAGACTGTCGGAGGCGTCGCGAGGCGGCGCGCAGAGCCGCCGCGCGCCGCCGCCCTTGTTCTTTCTGACCAATCGCGGCCTCACCGATCAGCCGCTCGACGCCGATGCGGCCGAAGCGATGGGCGAGGCGGTGAAGGCCTGGTCCGGCGCCGCCGACGTCGCCAATGAGGCGCAGGCGAGCCTCTCCGGCGCCGCCCCGGCGGTGCTGCAATTCGGCCCGGTGCGCGTCGCCCGCGCCATTGTCGAGCATGTGGTGCAGGCGGCCAAGACCACCGGCTCCGATCCGGTCATGCTGATGGCGATCGCCGACAAGGAGTCGAGCTTCGCGCCCAAGGCAAAGGCCAGCACCTCCTCGGCGAGCGGCCTGTTCCAGTTCATCGATTCGACCTGGCTGAAGGCCGTGCGCATGTTCGGCCGTAGCTATGGCCAGGAGGCCGCGGCCGAGGCGATCGACGGCGCCTATCGCGTCGCGCCGCAGAAGCGCTCCGAGATTCTGGCCATGCGCAACGACCCCTATCTCTCCGCGGTCTTCGCCGCCGAGATGCTGAAGCACGACGGCGAGCGCATCGCCGAGCGAATCGGCCGTCCGCTGACCGTGGGCGAGACCTATCTCATCCACTTCCTGGGGCCGGACGACGCCGCCCGCTTCATGGCGAAGGTGGAGGAGGCGCCGAACACGCCGGCCGCCAAGCTGCTGCCGCGGCCCGCCCGCGCCAATAAGCCGATCTTCTTCGCCCGTCAGGGCAAGAAGATGAAGCCGAAGTCGGTGAGCGAGGTTCACGAGGCGTTCGAGACGATGATGGGACAGCGCTCCAACCGCTACAAGGGCGTGGAGCAGCAGCTGCCGGGCGGGGCGCTCGCCTTTACGGAATGAGCTTCTTTCGCAGAAAATGAGAAAGGCGGCCCCAGCGGCCGCCTTTTTCGTCTCACGCCTATCGATCCGCCGTTCTCGCCAATTCGCGCCAGCGGCTGGGCGCGAGGCCGCTCCACTGCTCGAAGGCGCGGGTAAAATGCGCCGGATCGCTATAGCCGAGCCGGGCGGCGATCTCGGTGATCGATAGGTCCGATCGGCGCAGCAGACGAATTGCGCGGCGCTGCAGCGTGTCGCGCAGGAGATCGGCGTAGCTGAGCCCGAGATCGCCGAGCCGTCGCTGGAGTGTGCGCTTCGACAGCCCGGCCCGCCGCACGACGGTTTCGAGCGTAGGACGGCCGCCGAGCAGCTCCAGCTCGATGAGCACGCCGATCTTGCCGGGAAGATCGTCCGGCGCCGGAATGTCGAAGATGCGGGCGATCTCCTCGGCGTCTAGTCCATCGCCTTCGCCCAGTCGCGGATTGACCGTCATCAGCAGCCGCTGATCAAAGACGATCGAGCCCGGGCCGTCGCAGAGCACGATGTCCGCGCCCATCTGCTCGCCGATCGATCGTCGCGCGCTCGCCGGCAGTCCGCCGAACATCACGCGGCGCGGCAGCCAGCGCGCGCCGGCGAAATGCCGCACGAGGGCGATCATATACCAGACGGCCAGCATCTCATTCTGCGGCCGGCCCTCCGTCGCAGGGTCGTCCAGCTCATAGGACCAGACGACCTCCTCGCTTTGTCGTCGCAGGACCAGCCGCGTCGCGCTCTGCAGCATATGCGGCAGGCTCGTTCCGGCGCGATGGATGGCTTCGAGCAGCGTCGGCGCCAGCGTCACCCATTTGCCATAGACGCCGAGGCCGGCGATCGACGTCCTGCGGCCGAGACGGGCGGCGAAGGCCTCGTCGGCCAGCTCTCGGGAGGAGGCGGCGAGCAGGCGGAAATGATCGCGCAGCGGCAGCAGCGTGTCCGGCGATTCGAGCAGGCCGAGCGGGAGCTCAGCGCGGCGAAACACGCGCTCGATCGAGCCGCCGGTGGCGCCGACGACCTCGGCGATCGGCCCCAGCGTGCTCGCGCGTGTGTAGCCGGTTTGTCGCATCTGCCCTCGCGCGCCATCGAACGGCGTTTTCGGCATGTCCTGGCAAGCGTCGCCAGCGGCCGGACGATAGCATTCCCTATCGGCTCACAAAGGCCGATCCATCGGGGGATTTGCCCGAGTTCGGGGAGGATTTTTGGATATGTGCCTCTATTGTCTCGGACGCGCGTCGGCCGGATTGTCTCGGCGCGAGATGTTGCAGATGGGCGCGCTGGGCGCGGCTCTGCCTTTCATCGCTCCGGCCGCAATGGCCGAGAGCGCCGATCTCGAGCGCGACGCTTTCAAACGCGACATGGAGGGGCTGATCGCGCGCGCCCATTCAGGCGAGCTCGTTTCCTATCGTGTGTTCGAGATCGATGGCGATGATCTGCCGTGGATCGACCTCGGCCTCACGGCGGCCAAGGGTCAGCAGGTCAGCTTTCTCGTCACCGGCCGCATGTGGATTGCGCGGCCCTATGACCTCTGGTTCTCACCGGGCCTCGTCTTTCATGCCCGCACGCGCGGCAAAAGGCCGATCTACAGCCCCGGCGTCGATACGGGCACAATGACCGCCGCCCATGACGGCCCGCTGGAGATCGCCCGCTCCGCCGCGCAATTCGCCGACGCGGACGGCAGGCTGTGGACGCCCGAAGCGGAGTATCGCAAGCAGGAGGTGAAGATCGTCGGCGTCGCGCTGGTCTGGAAGGGCGAGGCGCTCGCCGGACTAGAGAGCCTCGCCGCATCGGGCGATGTGGACGGCCGCATAGCGGCGGAGATCGCCAGGCTGAAACGCGGCCGCAAATTGCCGCAAGGCTGGAACGATCTCTTCAGTCTCGGCGGCGGCGCCGAAGTGTTCGGCCGCGAGGCGAATGGCGAGATCGTCTGCGAGAGCGCTGGGAGCGCCTCCATCATAGAGCGTCCGCTGCCGCTCGCCTTCGGCACGCGGCCCAAGCTCGGCTGGCGCTGGAAGATCGACCAGCTTCCTTCTGCGAAGCCGGAGGATGCGCCGCCCTTTCACGACTATCTGTCGATCGGCGTGAAATTCGAGGACGGGCAGGACCTCACCTATTTCTGGAGCGCTGGCCTGCCGACCGGAAAAGTCTTCCGCTGCCCGCTCGCCGGCTGGAGCGCGGTCGAGACTCATATGGTCGTCGATTCGGGCGCAGCGGGGCTCGGCGAGTGGCGGGCGCTGGAGCGCGACGTCGCCGCCGATTACGCCGCCCATATCGGCGGGCCGGCCAAGGCGATCAGCCATATTTGGCTGCTGGCGGTCACGCCCTTCCAGCGCCGTCGCGGCGCCTGCCGTTATGCCGACATTCGCGTCACGACGGCGGATGGGGCGGTGACGAGGCTCTAGCTACTTGTTCCAGCGTTCGGCGGCGGCGTCGTCCTTGGCCTTGGCCTCGACCCAGTCGCCGACGCTGCCGTCGGCGCGATGCTCCTTCTTCCAGAAGGGGGCGCGCGTCTTCAGATAATCCATCAGAAATTCCGCCGCGGCGAAGGCATCGCCGCGATGGCGCGCGGCCGTGATGACGAGCACGATTCTCTCGCCCGGCAGAATGCGCCCGTGGCGATGGATGACAGTGAGCGCCGATAGCGGCCAGCGGGCGAGCGCCTCCTCGGCGACGCGGGCGATCTCCGCCTCGGCCATGCCGGGATAATGCTCGAGCTCCAGCGCCGCGAGCGTCCCATCCTCGTCGCGGCAGAGGCCGGTGAAGGAGACGATCGCGCCAATGTCGCGGCGGCCGTCCTCGATCAGCGCGGCCTCATGGCCGGGATCGAAGGGGGCGGATTGGATGCGGATGGTGGGGGTCATGAGCGAGTAGCGAGTAGCGAGTAGCGAGTAGCGAGTAGCGAGTAGCGAGTAGCGAGTAGCGAGTAGAACTATTCGCTACTCGCTACTCGCTACTCGCCCCCTATCCTCCGGTCATCGGCGGGAAAAAGGCGATCTCGCGCGCTCCGGCGATCGGCGTCTCATGGCGCACATGGGCCTTGTCGATCGCCGTGCGAATGACGGCGGCGTTCTCGAAAGCCAGAGCATAGGCCTCGTCGCGCGACTTCAGCCAGGCGATCAGCTCGCCGACGGTCGCCACCTCCGGGGGAGGGGAGAGCTCCTCCTCGGCGCGGCCGATTCGCTCGCGCACCCAGGCGAAATAGAGAGCCTTCATTGCGCCTCGTCCGATCCGAAATGCGCCCAGCCGGCTCTCATATAGTCATAGCCGGTGTAGAGCGTCAGCAGCGCGGCGATCCACAGCAGCACGCTGCCGATGTTCACCGTGCCCGGCAGCACCAGCTCGCCGGCCGGGCCGGCGATGAAGAAGCCGAGCGCGAAGAGCTGCAGCGTCGTCTTCCATTTGGCGATGGCGCTCACCGGAAGCGGCACTTTCAGCTCGGCGAGATATTCGCGCAGGCCGGAGACGAGAATCTCGCGGCAGAGGATGATGAGCGCCGCCCAGATCGTCGGGCCGGAGATCGTCTGATCGGCGACCACCATCAGCAGAGTGGCGGCGACGAGCAGCTTGTCGGCTATGGGGTCGAGCATGGCGCCGAGCGTCGACTGCTGCGCCCAGGCGCGGGCGAGATAGCCGTCGAAGAAGTCGGTGATGGCGGCGGCGGTGAAGACGCCGAGCGCCGTCCAGCGCATCCAATGCTCGTCCGGCCATTGCAGCAGGCCCGCGACCACGGGCACGGCGACGAGCCGGCCATAGGTCAGAATATTGGGCAGGGAGAGCGCGCGCCCGCGGCGCGGCGGAATGGCCGTCGATGTCATGCCGCGAAGGAACATGGCGAGCGCCTCCCTTGTCAATAGAAGAGACGGACTCTTCGCCGGCGCCGCGCTCCTCCGCCGCCGGTCCGGTCTCCCGCGCAGCGGCGGGAAGCTTCGGCAAAACCGGCATTTTGCCGCTCGGCGCGCGCCGGCGAGACCGTCGCCGGGCCGCGCACAAATTTTAGCCGTTCGCCGTTTCAGCCGCGCTGGAAATGGTCGAAGACGAGCCGCGCCGTCGCCTTGTTCACGCCCGGCACATTCTCGAGGTCGCAGAGCGCGGCGCCGGCCACCGCCTTGGCGGTGCCGAAGGCGAGCAGCAGCGCCCTTTTGCGGGCCGGTCCGACGCCCGCGATCTCGTCCAGCGGGTTCTTGGCGAATTCCTTCTTGCGCCGCGCCCGATGCGTGCCGATGGCGAATCGATGCGCCTCGTCGCGCAGGCGCTGGACGAAATAGAGCGCCGGATCATGCGGCGGCAGGCGGAAGGGCTCGCGCCCCTCGACGAAAAACATCTCGCGGCCGGCGTTGCGATCGGCGCCCTTGGCGATGGAGGCGATGGTCACGCCCTCGAGGCCGATCTCCGCCGCGACGGAGCGCGCTGCGTCGAATTGCCCGCGGCCGCCGTCGATGATCACGAGATCGGGCTTGGACGGAAAAGCGTCCGGCGCCTCATCCTCCGGCTTTTCTGCGTCTTTCGCGATACGGGCGAAGCGGCGCGTCAGCACTTCCCGCATCATGGCGTAATCGTCGCCGGGCGTGATCTCGGCGCTCTTTATGTTGAAGGTGCGATAATGCGTCTTCATGAAGCCGGTCGGCCCGGCGACGATCATCGCGCCTATGGCCTGTTGGCCGCCCGTATGGGAATTGTCATAGACCTCGACGCGGCGCGGGGGCTTCTCCATGCCGAACATCTCGCCGAGGGCGATGAGCAGCTTCTCCTGGCTGGCGTCCTCGGTGAGCTTGCGCGTCAGCGTCTGCTTGGCGTTGGTCTGCGCATGCTCGACCAGCTCGCGCTTCTCGCCGCGCTGCGGCGTCGCGATCTCCACCTTGCGGCCGAGCTTGTCCGACAGCGCTTCCGTCAACAGCTCGCGATCTTCGATCACATGGGAGAGCAGCACCAAAGGCGCCGGCGGATGCTCGCCGTAGAATTGCGCGAGGAAGGAGCCGAGCACTTCCTCTTCGGAGAGGCTCTGGTCGGCGCGCGGGAAATAGGCGCGATCACCCCAATTCTGATAGGCGCGAAAGAAAAACGCCTCGATGCAGAAGCGCCCGGCCTCCTTGGCGATGGCGAAGACGTCGGCCTCCTCGACGCTGTGCGGATTGACGCCCTGCGTTCCCTGGATCAGCGACAGCGCCGATATGCGGTCGCGCAGCCGCGCGGCGCGCTCGAATTCCAGCCGCTCCGCCGCCGCGGTCATCTCCGTGGCGAGCTGCTCGCGCACGGAGCGGCTCTTGCCGGTGAGGAAGTCATGCGCCTCCTGCACCAGCACGGAATAATCCGCGATGGATATCTCGCCCGTGCAGGGGCCGGCGCAGCGCTTGATCTGATAGAGCAGGCAGGGCCGCGTGCGATTCTCGTAGAAAGAATCGGTGCAGGAGCGCAGCAGAAACGCCCGCTGCAACGCATTGAGCGCGCGCCCCACCGCGCCGGCGTTGGCGAAGGGGCCGAAATAATCGCCCTTGCGTGAGCGCGCGCCGCGATGCTTGGCGATCTGCGGCGCATCATGGTCGCGCGCGATGAGAATATAGGGAAAGCTCTTGTCGTCGCGCATCAGCACGTTGAAGCGCGGCTTCATCTGCTTGATGAGATTGGTCTCGAGCAGTAGCGCCTCGGTCTCGGTCTCGACCGAGATGAACATCATCGAGGCGGTCGCCGAGATCATCCGCGCGATGCGATTCACATGGCCGGCGAGGCGCGTGTAGCTGGCTATGCGCTTGCGGACATTCTTGGCCTTGCCGACATAGAGAACCTCGCCATTCTCGGCGATCATGCGATAGACGCCCGGCCCATTGGGCGCGTTCTTCCAATAGGATTTGATGACCGAGACGCCGCGCTTGACGCTTTCCGGCGTATCGGCCGCGAGCTCTGGCGGAGCGGCGCCCTCGGCCTCTTCCGTGAGGTCTTCTTCCTCATCGAGGGTTGCGGGAAGGTCGGGCGTATCGCTCATGCGGCGAGATTTATGCCCGGCGCGCGCGAATGGGAAGAGCGCATGACAAGGCCGTGGGCTCTGGCGCGCGGCGGCCTATTTCTCCTCGCATAGGGAGGAGGCCCCATGCCCAAAGGCCATGCGCCGCGCCTGATCTTCTGGGTTGCAGTTCTGCTGTTCGCTCTCGCGGCGGCGCTGTCGCTCTTTTATTACCTGTCGCCGCGGGCGACCTTGCGCATCACCACCGGCCCGGCGATGTCGCCGGCCCAGCGCACCATCTCGACCTTCATTCATGTCGTCTCCGGGACGCATCCTTTCCTCCGCGTGGAGGAGGTCCCGGTCGCCGATCTTTCGGCCAGCTCCAAGGCTCTCGAGGACCGCAAGGTCAATCTCGCCATCGTGCGCACCGATGTCGCGCCGCCCTCCAATGGCCAGACCATCGCCATTCTGCGCCGCGACGTGGTGGCGATCGTGCTGCCGCATGGCTCGCCGATCAAGGACGCCGCCGGCCTCGCCCGCAAGACCATCGCCATTCCCGCCGGCCCGCTGCAGGCGGAAAATCAGCACGCGCTCGATGATATTCTCGCCTATTTCGACGTCCCCGCGGCGAGCGTGAGGCGCCTTGTCCTGCCGCTCGGCGAGATCGGCTCGGCCATGCGTGCGGGCCGCGCGGCGGCGGCGTTGGCGGTCGGGCCGATCGGGCCGGGGCAGGCGGTCGATGTCGTCGCCTCCATCGCCAAGGCGATGAAGAGCCCGCCCCAACTTCTGCCGATGGATCAGGCCGACGCGCTGGTGAAGCGCTTTCCGGGCTTCGAATCTGTGGATATCCCCGAAGGCGCCTTCAAGGCGCATCCGCCCGTGCCCGACGATACGGTGAAGGGCCTCGCCGTCACCTATCGGCTGGTGGCGCCTTTTTCGATGCTCAATGTGGTGGCCGGGGCGATCGGCCGCTCCATTTTCAAGACCAAGGCCAAGCTCGCCGCCCTCTCGCCGGGCGGCGCGCAGATCGAGGCGCCCGATCTCGACGCGCAGAACCCGCTGCTCCCCGTCCACCCTGGCGTCGCCGCCTATCTCGCGAGCGGCGATCAGAGCTTTTTCGATTCGTTCCAGCAATATTTCTACATTGTCGGCATTCCGCTCAGCCTTTTGGGGTCGCTGATCGCCGTGCTGCTCGGCCTTTGGAACAATCGCCGGCTCGTCGAGGATCAGAACCGCGTCTTCCGGCTGCTGACCCTCGCGGACGAGGCGCTGACGGCCGATAGCGCCGGCCTCGAGCGGATCGAGACGGAGTTTCGCGGGCTCGTCGCCGAATGCGTCAACAAGCTCGCGGATGGCGAGACCGCGGCGGATCAGTATCCTGTGTCCTCGCTCGCCATCGACCATGCGCGGCGGTCGATCGAGCGCAGGAAGGACGGTTTGCGCGCCGCATGACGCTCGCGCCGGGGTCGCTATAATGTCGTCCGTTTCGAGCAGAGGATTTCCGACATGGCTTCGCTCATCCGAGATTTCACCTGCGCCTGCGGGCGCGTGCGCTGCGAGGCGGTCGGCGCGCCGATCATCAGCGCCGTCTGCTATTGCTCCGATTGCCAGGAGGGCGGCCGCAGGATCGAGGCTCTGCCCCATGCCCATCTCCTGCGCGATCCCGACGGAGGCACGCCTTATCTTACCTTTCGCGACGACCGTTTTCGTTGCGTCGCGGGTGAGGAGCTGCTCGAGGATCACCGGCTGAAGCCCGAATCGCATACGCGCCGGGTGGTCGCCTCCTGCTGCAGCACGGGCATGTTCCTGAAATTCGACCCCGGCTTTTGGGTCTCCACCTATCGGCTTCGCTACGCTGGCGATCTGCCGCCCATAGAGATGCGGACAAAGGTCGCGCGCCGCCGCTCGCGATTGCCGCTGCCGCAGGACGCGCCGAGCTTTCGAGGCTTTCCGCTGCGACTCATCGGCCGGCTGATCGCGGCGCGGCTCGCCATGGCGCTCGGGCGATAGGCGGAAACGCAGCCGCGGGCGTGAAACCATTGCCGATCCGCGCTATGTTGTCCGGGGGAAGGCGCGCCGCAGCGGCGGGGCGCGAAAAAAATTGGGGATAGCTCGGTGATCGAGGACCAGCGCGAAGCGTCCGGCCGGCGGCGGCTGAACGCGACACTCATCGACTTGATCATCCGGCTCGGCGCGCTCGGCGCGCTCGCCTATTGGTCTTTCCTGCTGGTGCGGCCCTTCGTCACCATCGTGACCTGGAGCGCCATTCTCGCTGTGGCGCTCTATCCCATCTTCGAATGGATGACCGTCCGGCTCGGCGGACGCCGGCGGCTGGCGGCGACGATCATCACCTTTCTCGGCCTGCTCTTCGTCATCGGGCCGGCGACCTGGCTCGGCCTCGGCGTCGTCGATGGGCTGCGCTCCCTCGCCGATCGAATCGACGCCGGCGGCGTCTGGGTGCCGCCGCCGCCCGAGACCTTGCGCACTTGGCCCTTCGTCGGCGAATCGGCCTATGAATTCTGGGAGCTCGCCTCCACCAATCTGCGCAGCGCGCTCGCCCAGGCGTTGCCGCAGCTCAAGCCCTATGGCGAGATCGCGCTGGACGCGACCAAGAACGCCGGCGCCGGCGTGTTCAAATTCCTGATCTCGGTCATCATCGCCGGCTTTCTATTCGCGCCCGGACCGGCGCTGGTGCGCGCGATCAAGACCGCGGTGACGCGCATCGATTCGAAACGCGCCGAGCATTTTGTCGAGCTCGCCGGCTCGACGATCCGCACCGTCTCGCGCGGCGTCATCGGCGTGTCGCTGCTGCAGGCGGCGATCGGCGGCCTCGGCCTGCAGCTCGCCGGCGCGCCCGGCGCCAGCCTGCTGACCCTGTGCATATTGGTGCTCGCCATCGTCCAGATCGGGCCGCTGATGGTGGTGGTGCCCACCATCATCTGGGCGTGGACGGAGATGCGGACCTTGCCGGCTCTACTCTTCTCCTGCTGCATGTTGACGGTGACGCTGGTCGACAATGTGCTGAAGCCCATCGTCATCGCGCGCGGGCTCACGACGCCGCTGCTGGTCATTATCGTCGGCGTCATCGGCGGCGTGCTGGTGCATGGAATCATTGGCCTTTTCGTCGGCCCGGTGGTACTCGCGGTCGCCTGGGAGCTGCTCAGCGCCTGGGCGGGGGACGGCAAGGGCGGCGCCCTCGTCGCGACGCCGGCGGAGGCCGCTCCCGAGCCGCGCGTGATCGAGCCGCCCGCCGCCGGCTCGATCGTCCACGCCCCGGAGCGCTGAAGCGCGCGACGGAGCGAAAGGCAAGGTTCACAAATCAGCCGTACTCGATTAGGGTCCGGCGCGGATTTGCGCGTCCCGGCTTCGATCCCATATTGATGAGCGCCCGCTTCGCAAGCGGGCCTTTCGCTATCCGAGGTCCGCCGCGGCCTCTGAAGAAGGAACCACATGGCCAAGGAAGAACTGTTGGAGTTTCCCGGAGTCGTCACCGAGCTGCTGCCCAGCGCGATGTTTCGGGTCAAGCTCGAGAACGAGCACGAGATCATCGCCCATACGGCCGGAAAGATGCGTAAAAACCGCATCCGCGTGCTCACCGGGGACAAGGTTCTCGTGGAGATGACGCCCTATGACCTCACCAAAGGGCGGATTACCTATCGTTTCAAATAATTTCGATTTATGGCGGAGCCGATCGTCTTGACGTCCCACCCGACCGATACGCGGCCCAAGCTGGTGCTGGCCTCGGCCTCGCCCCGCAGGCTCGAGCTGCTCCAGCAGATCGGCCTCGACGCCGACGCGCTGTTGCCGACCGACATAGACGAGACTCCGCAGCGCAACGAGCTGCCGCGCAGCCTCGCCCAGCGTCTCGCCGGCGAGAAGGCTGCGGCTGCCATAAAGATAAGGGCCTATCAGCCCCAGCTCGAGGGCAGCTATGTGCTCGCGGCCGACACTGTGGTGGCGGTCGGCCGGCGAATCCTGCCCAAATGCGAGGACATAGAGCAGGCCGAGGATTGCCTGCGCCTGCTCTCGGGCCGCCAGCACCGGGTTTTTACCGGCGTCACGCTGATCACCCCGCGCGGGGCCGAGCGCCGCCGCCTCGTCGAATCGCGTCTGCGCTTCAAGCGCCTCTCCTCGACCGAGATCGACGCCTATCTCGCTTCCGGCGAATGGCGCGGCAAGGCGGGCGGCTATGCGATTCAGGGACTCGCGGGCGCTTTCGC
The DNA here is from genome assembly GCF_004366495.1 of Methylosinus sp. sav-2. Lineage (NCBI taxonomy): Bacteria > Pseudomonadati > Pseudomonadota > Alphaproteobacteria > Hyphomicrobiales > Methylocystaceae > Methylosinus > Methylosinus sp. sav-2. The sequence continues at coordinate 10,980 of NZ_SOEJ01000009.1, read as the reverse complement.
GGTGCGGCTCATCGGCTCTTATTCGGCCGTCGTCGGCCTGCCGCTCTATGAGACCGCCGCGTTGCTGGCCGGCGAGGGCTATCCTGTGCTGACGCCCTGGTTCGAGCGGGCGTGAGCGCTCACCCGCCGATATAGACCCTCTCATAGCGTCGGCCGAGCCGGGTCAAAATCTCATAGCCGATGGTCCCGCAGCGCAGCGCCAGCTCGTCGACGCCGATCGTCTCGCCCAAAAGCTCCGCCGTCTGGCCGCGATAGACGGCGCCTTCGGGGACGTCGGTCACATCCAGCATGACGAAATCCATCGACACGCGGCCGACGATCGGGCAGCGCCGCCCGGCGACGATCGCCTCCGGAACGGGCCGGCCCGCCCCGCCGATTGCGGCCGGAAAGCCGTCGCCATAGCCGAGGCCGAGCGTCGCCAGCCGCGTCGGCCGCGACGCCGTCCACACGCCGTCATAGCCGACGCTCTCGCCGGCCTCGATCCAGCGCGTCGCCAGAATCGGCGCCTCGAGCCGGGCGACGGCTCGCATCGGATTGGGCGCCGCCGGAGTCGGATTGCCGCCGTAGAGCGCATAGCCGGGGCGCAGCAGATCGTAATGGGGCTTCTGCTCCAGGAAGATTCCCGAGGAATTGCTGAGCGAGGCCGGCACGCCGGGGAAGGCGCGCCGCGCCGTCTCGAAAGCGGCGATCTGCCCCGCGTTGCGCGGGTCCTCGGCCCATTGCGCGCAGACGAAATGGCTCATCGTCAGAGTGAGGTCGATATCCTGCGTCGCCACGGCCGCGGCTTCGGCGTCGCGCAGCGAGAGTCCCAGCCGATTCATGCCGGTGTCGAATTGCAGCGCGGCCGGCAGGCGGCGGCCGATGGAGCGGCCGAATGCCGCCCAATCACGGATTTCCTCGAGCGAGGCCAGAACCGGGCGCAGCCGCCCGGCGGCGAGCGCGCGGGCGCCGCCGGGCGGCAGTCCCTCGAGCACATAGACGATGGCCCGCGGGGCGACGGAGCGAATGCGCTCGCCTTCTCCGGCGGTGGCGACGAAAAAAGTGCGGCAGCCGGAGGCGGCGAGCGCCCGCACGGCGGGCTCGGCGCCGAGGCCATAGGCGTCGGCCTTGACCACGGCCGCGCATTCGCTCTCGCTCGCGCAAGCGGCGAGCCGACGCCAATTGGCGACGAGGGCGGCAAGGTCGATGGTGAGCGTCGCCCCCGCGCGCGCCTCGGCGGGGGCGGTCTCATTCAGGGGCGCTCGGGCCGAACGGTCGAATCTCATGAGGCAATATTCTAGCGCCGGAGCATGGCGTTCGCATGGCCAATAGCATGCGCCATGCCCCGGCGTCGTTAATTTTGGCGATTTGCCGCGTCGATCGCGTCAGCGACGGGGCAAAACCGCGCTCGAATCGACCATCGGCCGCGGCGCCGGCGTCCCGAGGCGGGCTGTCGGATCGGCCGAGGACCGCGGCGCGCCGAGGCGGACGGCCGGATCGGGCCGGGGCGCCCCCAGCGAGATTCGCACGAGATCGGCGACGCTCTTGACGCGCATCTTGGTCATTATGTGCGAGCGATGCGTCTCCACCGTGCGGGCGCTGATGCCGAGCTCATGGGCGATGACCTTGTTGAGCTTGCCCTCGACCAAGCCGGCGAGCACGTCGTTCTCGCGGTTGGTGAGCGTGGCGAGCCGGCCGGGCGTGGTCCGCGCACGGCCGCGATAGGCGCGGTGGTCGATCCGGCGGGTCAGCGCCTGCTGCACGGAGGTGAGCAGCTTCGCCTCATTGACAGGCAATTCGAGCAGATCGAAAGCGCCTTCCTTCATCACTTGGATCGCGCCGCGAACATTGGCTTGCGCGGTGATGACGATGATCGGCAATTCGATCCGCCGCGCCTTGGCGTCTCTCAATAGTTCGATCCCGATCATATCGGGCATATCCACATAGATGATGACGCAGCCGCGGCTGTCGGTCTCGACGGCTTCGAAGAAGCGTCCCGCGTCCTCATGGAGGCGAATGTGGAAATCCGCCTTGTCCAAGGCGCTCGTCAGAGACGAGCGGATGATCGGATCGACGTTCAAGATATGGATGGTTTCACTGTAATTCATGAATCGCTCGCGAGATGAGTTGACGAAAAAGTCATTCGACGAGACCAGCGAACTCAAGCCGCCGACAAAATAGTCGGCAGTCCGACGTCACGGCAACACGACGCTTACTCGGGGCGCCGACGCAACATTACGAACTCTCGAGCACGCAGACCAACCATGACGCTCAACGCTACTCGACACGTCCGCAGCCGGTGGAGAAAAAAGCCGGCTCCGAACGACGATGCGCCGGCTGGTCCCGGGCAACGTCGGCGGGCGCATGTTAACAGATCGTAACGCACGCGCCACGTTTTTCGACTCGAATCCTACGCATCGGCGCATCGATTGCGTCGGGCGTCGCGACGCGTTACGTAAGTCATGCGTCCTTTCGCCGCTATGCACGAGTCGCGAAATGCTCAGAACCTTATGTCGGGTACGTGTGTTGCAGCAGCGACGCGATTGAATTATCAGTCCTAGCCGAGCCTCGAGCGGAGAGAAACCTAAAATGGCCGACGCCGATCCCGTGAGCGAGAGCCTCGCCGCCGCGCGGCCGCTCTCTCCACATCTGACGATCTACAAGCCGATCCTCACAATGGCGATGTCGATCGCGCATCGCATCACCGGCGCATCGCTTTATGTCGGCGTGCTTCTGCTCGCGCTCTATCTCTTCGGATTGGCGCTCGGGCCGTCGGCCTTCGACGCCGTGTCCTGGATCGTCAATTCCCTCGTCGGGCGAGTCTTCGTGCTGCTGTTCAGCTGGGCGCTGTTTCATCATCTGCTCGGCGGCGTGCGTCATGCGATATGGGACCGCGGCCTCTATCTCGATCGCGATGGCCGCGAGCTGCTGACCAAGGCGAGCTTGGGCGGCGGCGTGGCGCTGACGGCGCTCTTGTGGATCGCATCCTCGCTCTTCGGCTGAGCCTGCGGCCGCTCGTCCTGTCACGACGGCTCGCCGATATCGAACTCGATTGATGGAGAAACGGATATGTCGAGATTTGAGAGCGGCCGCAGCGGCAAGGGAGACGCTTTCGTCTCCGATCGCTCCGGTTCGCTGCATGCGCTCGCCATGCGTCACAGCGCGCGCGCGCTGGCGCCGCTCGCTGTGCTCTCGATCTGGTATCTCGTCGGCCTCGTCGGCAAGCCCTATGAGGCCGCGCGCGCCGAAATCGGAAAGCCGCTGCCGGCGATAGCGCTCATCGCCTTCATCGTCGTCGTCGCCTATCACGCGCGGCTCGGCGTGGAGAACATCATCGAGGATTATGTTCACGACGAAGCGCTGAAGGCGAAGGCGCTCATCGTCAACAAATGGCTGGTGATCGCGATCGCGGCGATCTGGACGCTCGCCATAATGATCATCGCCGCGCCGCGCTGACGCGCGTTCGCGCTCGGGCGCTCTTTATCGACGAGGATTGGGAATGGCTGCGAACGGCAAGACGACGGTGAATATCGGGGGCAGGGCCTATCCGATCGTCGATCATACATTCGACGTCGTCGTCGTCGGCGCAGGCGGCGCGGGACTGCGCGCCGTCGTCGGCTGCGCCAAGGCGGGGCTGAAGGCCGCTTGCATCACCAAAGTGTTTCCGACGCGTTCGCATACGGTCGCAGCGCAGGGCGGCGTCGCCGCGGCGCTGGCCAATATGGGGCCGGACGATTGGAAATGGCACATGTACGACACCGTCAAGGGCTCCGACTGGCTCGGAGACCAGGACGCGATCGAATATCTCTGCCGCAACGCTCCGCAAGCCGTCTATGAGCTCGAGCATTGGGGCGTGCCTTTCTCGCGCACAGACGATGGACGCATCTATCAGCGGCCCTTCGGCGGCATGACCACGGATTACGGCAGAGGCCCGCCTGCACAGCGCACTTGCGCGGCCGCCGACCGCACCGGCCATGCGATGCTGCATACGCTCTACGGCCAGGCGCTGCGTCACGACACAGAGTTCTTCGTCGAATATTTCGCCATCGACCTCATCGTCGATGCGGAAGGCGCCGTGCGCGGGGTCGTGTGCCTCAAGCTCGATGACGGAACGATCCATCGGTTCCGCGCCGCGCTGACCGTGCTGGCGACGGGCGGTTATGGCCGCACTTATCTCTCCGCGACGTCTGCGCACACATGCACGGGCGATGGCGGCGGCATGGCGCTGCGCGCCGGCCTGCCGTTGCAGGATATGGAATTCGTGCAATTCCATCCGACCGGCATTTATGGCGCGGGCTGCTTGATTACCGAGGGCGCGCGCGGCGAGGGCGGATATCTCACCAATAGCGAAGGCGAGCGCTTCATGGAGCGCTATGCTCCTTCGGTGAAAGATCTCGCGCCGCGCGACATGGTCTCGCGCGCGATGACGGTGGAGATTCGCGAGGGCCGCGGCGTCGGCAAATTGAAGGATCACATTCATCTGCATCTCGAGCATTTGGACCCTGCGATCCTGCACGAGCGCCTGCCTGGCATTTCCGAGAGCGCGAAAATTTTCGCCGGCGTCGATGTGACGCGCGAGCCCATTCCGGTGCTGCCGACCGTGCATTACAACATGGGCGGCATACCGACGAATTTTCACGGCGAGGCGCTTCGCCGCGTCGGCGATAATCCCGATGTGGTGGTGCCGGGCCTGATGGCGATCGGCGAGGCGGCTTGCGTCTCCGTGCATGGCGCCAATCGCCTCGGCTCCAATTCGCTGGTCGATCTCGTCGTCTTCGGCCGCGCCGCCGGCCAGCGCGCCGCCGAGTTGGTGAAGCCAGGCCAGACGCAGCCGGAACTGCCCGCCGATTCCGCCGAGCTCGCTTTGTCGCGTCTCGACGCGCGTCGCTTCGCCTCCGGCTCGATCGCGACCGCCGATCTGCGGCTCGAGATGCAGCGCGTGATGCAATCGCATTGCGCCGTCTATCGCGCCGGCGAGGTGCTGGAGGAGGGATCGCAAGCGATCCATGCGGTGTGGAAGAAGAGCGACGACGTCAAGGTTTCGGACCGCTCGCTGATCTGGAACTCCGATCTCGTCGAGACGCTGGAATATGACAATCTCATCGTGCAGGCGGTGGTGACGATGGATTCGGCGAAGAACCGCACCGAATCCCGCGGCGCTCACGCCCGCGAGGATTTTCCGAACCGCGACGACGCCGATTGGATGAAGCACACGCTCTCCACGGTCGACGAGGCGGGCAAGAGCGTCGCGATCGATTATCGCCCGGTGCACAGCTACACGCTGTCCAATGAGGTGGCTTATATAGAGCCGAAGGCGCGGGTTTATTGAGGGGCGGCGCGGGCGTCGGCTTCGAAGCGGCATAGAACGCGAGTGGACAAATCATGGTCGAATTCGTCCTTCCCAAATCCTCCCGCCCCGTCGAGGGCAAGGTCTGGCCTCGGCCCGATGGCGCGAGCCGGCTCAAGGAGTTCCGCATCTATCGCTTCGATCCGGACGAGGCGTCGAACCCGCGCGTGGACACTTATTACGTCGATCTCGACGATTGCGGGCCGATGGTTCTGGACGCGATCATCTGGATCAAGAACAAGATCGATCCGACGCTGACCTTCCGCCGCTCCTGCCGCGAGGGCATTTGCGGCTCCTGCGCGATGAATATCGACGGGCTCAACACGCTCGCCTGCACCAAGGGCATGGATGAGATCGAGGGAGCGATAAAGCTCTATCCGCTGCCGCATATGCCGGTGGTGAAGGATCTCGTGCCCGATCTCAGCGATTTCTACGCCCAGCACGCCGCCATCGAGCCCTGGCTGCAGACGGTGACGCCGGAGCCGGAAAAGGAATGGCTGCAGGCGCCGGACGATCGCCGCAAGCTCGACGGGCTCTATGAGTGCATCCTCTGCGCCTGCTGCTCCACTTCCTGCCCCAGCTATTGGTGGAATTCCGATCGGTTTCTGGGCCCGGCCGCGCTGCTGCAGGCCTATCGCTGGGTGGTGGACAGCCGCGACGAGTCGACAGCCGAGCGCGTCGCCTATGTCGATGACGCTTTCCGCCTCTATCGCTGCCACACGATTCTGAACTGCTCCAACGCCTGTCCGAAGAGCCTGCTGCCGGGGACGGCGATCGCCGAGCTGAAAAATCTGGCGATCGCGCAGACGACCGGCGAATGACGAAAGTCGTGGGAAGCGGAGCCGGCGCCGTAATGGCGCCTGCTTCTGTGCGCAATCTTCGCCACGGGATCGCCGGAACTTGTCTTTTTTCCGGCCTGGGAGCATTTTGGAGCCCGATGCTCGAGGAGTAGCCGCCATGCGATCGCGCCCACTTCTTTTGGTCGCCGCTATTTTCGCCTTTTCGTCCGCGTTGCCGCTGTCCGCGGGAGCGGAGGATGCGCTCGACCCCAGCCGGCTGGACACGTCCGCCGCCGGGGCCGTCAAGGCGAAGCCGAAGAAAAACAAACAGCAGCAGCAGACGACGGCTGGTCAGCCAGCCGCGCCCGGCAAGCCGCCGGCCAAGGTCGAGAACCGCCAATTCGGCGAGCTCGAGGGCTGGTCGCCGGGCAAATCCCCGCCCAAGAAAAAAGACAAAGAGGACGAAGGCTCGCGTTTCGGCAAGGCGCCGGTGAGCATGGGCAATAATGGCAATATGTCGGTCGGCATGCCCTTCTGAGCCCGTCGGCCTCGGCGTGATCGCCGTGGCCATGCTGTGAGATCGATGCGAAGCCGCTCCGTGGCCCAGACGGCCTACGGGGTCGCTTCGCTATTCTCGTCCATACCCTCGACAAAAGGCGCGCCCGTCGCCATAAGCGGGCAAAAGGAGTGCGCATCCATGGGTTACAAGGTCGCCGTCGCGGGCGCCACGGGCAATGTGGGCCGCGAGATGCTCGACATTCTGGCGGAGCGCCGCTTTCCGGTCTCGGAAGTGGTCGCGCTGGCTTCGTCCCGCTCCATTGGGACGGAAGTGTCGTTCGGCGACAAGATTCTCAAATGCCGCCATCTCGACACTTATGATTTCTCCGACACCGACATCTGCCTCATGTCGGCGGGCGGAGACGTCGCGCGCGAATGGGCGCCGCGTATCGGCGCCAAGGGCTGCGTCGTCATCGACAATAGCTCCGCCTGGCGCATGGACCCGGATGTTCCGCTGGTGGTGCCGGAGGTCAACGCCGACGCCGCGGCGGGCTTCACGAAAAAGCACATCATCGCCAATCCCAATTGCTCCACCGCGCAGCTCGTCGTGGCGCTGAAGCCGCTGCATGACGCCGCCAAGATCAAGCGCGTCGTCGTCTCGACCTATCAATCCGTGTCGGGCGCGGGCAAGGAGGGCATGGACGAGCTGTTCTCGCAGACGCGCTCCGTCTTCGTCTCCGATCCGATGGAATCGAAGAAATTCCCCAAGCGCATCGCCTTCAACCTCATTCCGCAGATCGACGTCTTCATGGAGGACGGCTTCACCAAGGAAGAGTGGAAGATGGTGGTGGAGACGAAGAAGATCTTGGATCCCAAGATCAAGCTCGTCGCCACTTGCGTGCGCGTGCCGGTGTTCATCGGCCATAGCGAGGCGATCAATATCGAGTTCGAGAATCCGCTGTCGCCGGACGAGGCGCGCGACATTCTGCGCGAGGCGCCCGGCGTGCTGGTCATCGATAAGCACGAGCCCGGCGGCTACATCACGCCGCACGAGGCGGCGGGCGAAGACGCGACCTTTGTCTCGCGCATTCGCGACGATCCGACCGTCGAAAACGGCCTCGTTCTGTGGTGCGTCTCCGACAATCTGCGCAAGGGCGCGGCGCTGAATGCGGTGCAGATCGCCGAAGTGCTGGTGAACCGCAAGCTCATCACGCCGAAGCAGAAGGCGGCCTGACGAAGGCCAGGCAATTTGAGTTGCAATGTCGAATTCTGAGGTGCAGCCCCGAACTGGGACAACGAGTGAACATGCTAATTTCCCACGTTAAGCTCCAAAATTGGAAAAATTTCCAGCACGCGGAAGCAAGTCTTCTGGACGTGACTTATGTGCTAGGAGCCAATGCGACTGGAAAATCCAACTTGCTCGATGTGTTCCGTTTCTTAAGGGATATCGCAAAGCCTCAAGGTGGAGGCATACAGAAAGCGGTTGCTGATCGAGGGGGGCTGAAGAAGCTACGTTGCCTGCATGCGCGAAGCAAACCTGAAATCGTGATAGAGGTTCATCTCTCGGATAACTTCGATGATCCGGTACCAATTTGGAGGTATGTTCTCGCGCTCAAGGCAGAAAGCAGCGGAATCAAGAGGCCAATTATAGCTGCTGAAGAAGTATATAAGCTGGTTGACGGCAAGGAAAGATGTTTTCTCCGTCGACCGGACAAGGATGATGTATTAGATAGAGAACGACTTACGCAAACGTCATTGGAGCAAATTCAGACTAATTCTGACTTTCGAGAGTTGGCGGATCAGTTCAGTGAGATTACATATCTACACCTTGTGCCACAGTTGGTCAAATTTGGGAGCTCAATCGGCGGGCAGACTGTCGAAAGTGATCCTTTTGGACAAGCATTTCTTGAGCGAGTCGCGAAAGCGAATGGAAAAGTCAGAACCTCTCGTTTGGGGCGGATACAGAAGGCGTTGTCGATAGCTGTGCCTCAATTTGAAGAACTAAAATTTGTGCGAGATGAGATTACTGGACGACCGCATTTGGAAGCCAGATATGCGCATCATCGCCCCGCCGCCGGTTGGCAGCGTGAAGATCAGTTTTCGGATGGCACTCTACGACTAATCGCGCTTTTTTGGCTGCTGATGGAGGGGGATAGCCTATTACTATTAGAAGAGCCCGAGCTTTCTCTCGACGAGGAAATCGTTCGAAATCTTCCACGTCTGATCGAACAGGTTCGGCGTTCTACGAAGAAGCGGCAACGCCAGATCATCATCAGCACTCACAGTCAGGCGCTGCTCGACAACAAGAGCGTCGATGGACGTGGAGTTCTTTGGCTCGACCGTGTTCAGGAGGGAACCGTCGTTCGTTCGCCGTCGGATGAACAACTCGAGCTGATGCGGGAAGGCTATTCACCGGCAGAGATTCTTCTGTCCAAGGCGCATCCAAAAGATTTGCATAAGATGGTTTTGAATTGATGTTGCTAGTTGCGACGGAAGATGAGCTGAGCGAAGCAGTCGTTTATCGACTCGTCATCGAAGCCCGAGGGAGCGTAGAAGCTCTCCAGCCTGTTCGTAAGGAAGGCAACGGCTATCTTCGACGAAGCATCGACAAATTCTGTGAAACCGCGAGGAGAGTCCCGGTCATCGTGCTCACAGATCTCGATGCGGCGTCCTGTCCTCCGACGCTCATTCGTGAGTGGTTTGGGACGAAATTTCCTCCCTCGAAGCTTGTCTTTCGAGTTGCTGTTCGTGAAGTCGAAGCTTGGCTGCTGGCGGATCGGGAGGGGATTGGGGAGTTCCTACATATTTCTCCGCATAAAATTGATCCGAATCCGGAAGCCCTGCCGGACCCGAAGCGATATCTTTTAAATCTTGCTCGCTTGGCGCCGAGAGAGCTTCGCAATGATCTTCTACCGATTAAAGGCGCCGCTGCGTCGCAGGGGTTTGGATATAATGCGCGGCTTCGCGAGTTCGTCGAATCGGGCTGGTCGGCAGAACGTGCGTCGGATCGAAGTCAGAGCCTCTGGAAGGCGAGTTGCAGGATTCGAGAATCCTTGAATGCCAAATTATAGAATGCATCGACTTCAGTCCTCATCAGAGCGGCGCTGACGCGCGCGCCACCTTCTCCAACGAGCGGGAGTGGGGGCTTGAATCTCGCTTGCAACCGCATTGGGCCTGAGCGTCCGCGTCGCCTCGTCGACGCTGCGAAACAATCGTCCTTCGCCGAGCGTTTTCATCACGCCAAAGCGCTCGAGCGCTTCATGCGCGCGCACCGATTCGAGCCGAGCTATGGCGAAATCCGCGCCCGCCGCGCGGCAATCCTCGATCGCCTGCCGCAATATGCGCGCCGCCGTATAATCGATCTCGACGATATTGCTCGCCTCCAGCACGACGAGCTTCGGCTTTTCCTCTATCGCCTCGCGCAAATCGCTCTGGAAACCATAGGCGTTGAGAAAAGACAGCGGCGCCTGAAAGGCCGTGACCAGCACGCCCTCGAGGCGCTCGCCATAAGGCTCAGCTCCGCTGGATGCGCAAGGCCACCACACCGAGCTTCCCGGCAGGCGCGCGAAAGTGATGAGGCGCGAGCGCGTCGTCGTCCAGACGCCATGCAGCAGCGAGGCGAGAATGGAGAGCGACACGCCATTCTGCACCGGCAGCGCGACGACGGCCGCCATGGTCAGCGCGACGAGCGCGAATTCGCCGCGCGTCTTCGCAAAAATGTCGCGCATCACATGCAGCCGGAAAATGCGCGCCGCGATGAACATCAATACGCCGGCGAGCGCGGCGTTGGGCACATGCTCGAGTAGCGAGGCGCCGAACAGCAGCAGAGCCGAGATGACCAGCGCCGCGACGATCGACGAGAGCTGCGAGCGCCCGCCCGTCGCCGTAACGATCGCCGTGCGCGGCGGCGAGGCGTCGACGGCGAAAGCGCCGACGAGGCCTGCCATTACACAGCCGGCGCCGACGCCGAGATAGTCGCGATCGACATCCGGCGCGCGGCCTTCCTCATTTGGAAATGAGCGCGAGGTCGCCGCCGTCTGCACCATGATCACCATGGCGATGATGATGGCGAGACCGGCGATTTGCGGAATATCTGCGGGTGCGATCTCGGGAAAGCGCGGATGCGGAAATTCCGTCGAGACCTTGCCGAGCACAGCGACGCCGCGCTCCTCGAGATGAAAATAGCGCACCGCGAAAGCGGCGCCCGCCAGAGCGATCAGCGCGGCCGGCAGCTTGGGGCTGATCTTCTCGCCGATGATAATGGTCGCGAGCGAGCCGAGACTGACGTGCCCCTGAAAAATCCCACCAGCATCGATTAGAGTCCGGCCGATTGCAGGACGGACACGATGAAGAAGAAACGGTTCACAGAAGAGCAGA
>NZ_SOEJ01000008.1:0-180416 GCF_004366495.1 Methylosinus sp. sav-2 | reverse complement strand
AGATGAAGGACATCCGCAAGGACATCCGCCGTCCACGTTTCTCTTTCTTCCGATTCGATTGTCAAACAGCAGTCGACCACGCCGAGGCCGAAGCCTCAATTCCAGAGACGTTTCTTCGTCCCGACGAACCAGCCGGGTGGCTGAACTCCGCTAAAGACGAAGAAACGACTTCGTTCGCCGCTCGTTGGCAGCGCCGCCGTCGATGAATGCCTTATAGGACTACCCCCTCCGGACTGTCAACGACCGTTTTGGAGATTTTTCACGAAACCGTCGTCGAGATCGTCAACCCTCGGGTTTCCAGGGGTTTCGGCGGTGGATAACTTCAGCGCCGCAATTGAGCCATAATGCGCAGGCTTCGTTTTGCGATCCTGGGAGCCATTCCCGGGCCCGTCCATCGAAGCGCCCCGCGTCTCAGTCGTTTATCGCAACCGAAAACGGATCGGCCGCCCCTTTATGCCCCTCGATGCGAATAGGCGCCTCGTTTCTGCTCTGGCGGAGGTCGACTGGACCGACATCGGCGATCAGCCGGCCATAGAGGCCGACGGCCAGCGCCACTCCCCTCTCGACCGTCGGCGCGTCTCCATTCGTTGGCTCGCCGGCACTGTGCTCACCGGCCTGTCCGGGGCGCTGCTCATCAGCTCGGCGGCCTATACGGCGCTCGATCATCAGTCGCGCTTCGCCGAGGCGCCGACGCGGGCGCAGCTCGGCCACAAGGATGAGAAGGACAGTCAGGTCGTCAATCCCAAGAAGGGCGACCGCATCGTCCGCTCGGTGGACATTGTCGCCGCCAAGCAGACCTTCAAGACCACGACCACCTCCCGCGCGGGCGAGAAGGAGGTGATGCGCACGCGCGCCTACACGCATGTGGCGACGACGCTGACGCTCGCGCCGACCAGCTTCGCGGAGGAGGTTCCCGCTTTCAATCCGCTCAAGCTGCTGGCGGATTCGCGCAACGCCGCCGATAGCGCAGCCGAGCCGGACATTGCGCCGGACGACGCCGAGGTCTCCTTCGTCACCCGGGATTTCGCCACCGGGGAGCCGGAACGGCAGAGCGCCGCGCTTTCGCTCGAGGAATGTCAGGCGCAGGTCGCCGAGCAGGCCAAATCGCAGCTCGCCTCGGGCGCCAAGCCCGCCCTGCCCCTGCCCGGCCAATTGCTGCTGTCGCGCACCAGCCGCGCCTCGCTCGATCCGCAGGCGCTCGCCTATGCGGCGGCGGGAACGCCCTCCGTCACGGCGCCCTTTTCGGCGATCGAGGTGCGCATGGTGCCGGAGAATGTGACCTTGGCGCCGCGCTCGGCCGGGCCGCAGCCGACGCAGATGGACGAGAAGCTCATCGTGCTCCGCCGCGGCGAGACTCTGGTCGACGCGCTTCTCGCCAATGGCGTGCCCAAGGCCAGCATCGGCGCGGTGGCTGCGGCTTTCGGGGCCAAGCGCGTCGAGACGGCGGCCCGCGAGGGCCAGAAAGTCAAGCTGCTCTTCGCGGATTTCGACGGCTCGGGCGCCAATCTCCAGCTCGCGCGCATCTCGATCTACACGGATGATCGGCTGGAGACGATGGTCGCGGCGACCGATCGCGGAACCTTCCTGCAGGTGACGGCCCCCTCCAATTTGGCCAAGGTCGGGCGACGCGGCTCCGCCGGCATAGAGGAGGACGGCGGCGACGGCGACGATGATCCCGGCGGCATGCGCCTCTATGATTCGCTCTACGAAACCGCGTTGAAGCAGGACGTTCCACGGCCGATCATCAATGATCTCGTGCGCATATTCGCCAATGATCTCGATCTGCAGCGCGGCGTGAACGGCGGCGATTCGCTCGATGTCCTCTATGACGAGAATGAGGAAGGCTCCGGACGCGAGGCGCTGCTCTACGCCTCCATCACGACGCGCAACGAGACCTTTCGCTATTACCGCTATCAGACGACCGACGACGGCCTCGTCGACTATTATGACGAGAACGGCCGCTCGAGCCGCAAATTCCTGGTGCGCAAGCCGATCGCCGCGGGCGAGACACGCTCCGGCTTCGGCATGCGCCGCCATCCGATCCTCGGCTATTACAAGATGCATACGGGCGTCGATTGGGCGGCGCCCATCGGCACGCCCATTCTCGCGGCGGGCAATGGCGTCGTGGTGGAGGCCGGCTGGCACAGCGGCTACGGCCGCCGCGTCGAGATCCAGCACGCCAATGGCTATTCGACCGCCTATAATCACATGTCCGGCTTCGCGCGCGGCATTCGCGAGGGGCTGCGCATAAAGCAGGGTCAGATCGTCGGATTTTTGGGCTCGTCCGGCCTCTCGACCGGCCCGCATCTCCATTACGAGGTCATGGTCAACGGCCATTTCGTCGATCCGATGCGCGTGAAGCTGGCGCGCACGCGCGAGTTCGACGGTCGGCTGCTCGCCGATTTCAAGCGCGAGCGCGACCGTATCGATCAGCTGATGGCCAAGGCGCCGAACAATCCTCATGTCGCCACGCGACAGGGGCGCTGAGGCCAGGGCGATCGGGTGAAGTCCAATCCTCCCCCTCATGCTGAGGAGCGCCCGAAGGGCGCGTCTCGAAGCGCGAGGGGGAGCTCCAGATGGCCGCGCATGAAGGTTTCCTCGTCCTTCGAGACGCCGCTTCGCGGCTCCTCAGGATGAGGAAACCTTCAACCCATCGCCCTTGGCGCTGAGGCCCCGAGGTCTCACGCCGAGGCCTCGCCGCCGCGTCGCCAAAAGGCGGCGGCCAGCGCGCCGAGGACAATGACCGCCAAAATCAGGAACAGCGCCGATTGCTTGAACCAGGCAATGGCAGGCACGGCGACCGCCATAGCGAGGCCGAGCACGGCGATGTCGAAGGAAACCTGAATACCGGCGACGAATGTGCCGAGCGCCAGCAGCAGCAGCAGAGCGAGCCCGGTCGCCGGCGCATTGAGGAAGCTGTTCACGCTCGGCCAGAGCACGATGTTCATGGCGACGAGAAACGCCGCCCAATGCAGCGCCTGCGTGCGCGCGAGTATAAAGCGCGCCTGGCGATCCGGAGCCTGGCGCCAGCCTATGGCGACGCAGGCGACGCCGATCGCGACGCCCAGAAACTCCCAATAGCCATAGAGCGGCTGCTGGGCGAGGCTCGTATAGGCGACGCCGAAAATCGCCAGACCGAGCACGATGAGATAGGGCGCCTTGCGCTTCAGCCAGGCGCCCGCCCGCGCCGCGACGGCTTGCTCTCCGAATTCCGGCGCGACGCTATAGTCGTTCATCTTTGTCCCCTGCCTTTGAAGGCATGGCCGCCGAAGGCGGACATGCGCACCCCTGCCCTTGAAGGCATGCCGCCCAAAGGCGGACATGCACGCTCGAATGGGTTCTATCGCGTCAACGCACGGGAACGCGGACACGCCGGCGGAACAGGCTGCGATGCGTCACCGGACCGCGCACATGGCTGCGCGGACGCTGCACGCGCGGCGTATGGGACGGGCGCACGAACTGCCGCTCCTGCGCCTCGGCTTCGGACGGCGCGACGACGGCGGCGAGCGGCGCAGCGACCAGCGCCGCCAGAAGGCCAGCGGCGAAAGCGCGGCGGGAGAAATTTTCGTCCTTGTTTTCCTCTGTGGTCGACATCTCATCTCTCCAATTCGTCCGAAAACGCTCGCGGAGAATTAGCGCTCGGCGCGCTTTCGACAATCGCGGGGCGTTTTCCAAAGACGGCGGCGCTCTACCTTTTCTCGCGAGCGCATGGCGCGATGGATGGGCGCGAATGAACGGGGGCGGCGATGGGAGAGCGAGCGGCCGACACGGCGGCGGTCATCGTCATCGCATTCGTGATGCTAGCGGCCTTCTCGATCGGCCAATCCGTGCTGGAGCCGGTCGTCTTCGCGCTCTTCATCATCGCGCTCATCTGGCCATTGCAGCAATGGCTGCAGAAGATGACGCCGCGGCCGGTGGCGCTCACTTTCAGCATTCTCATCGCGCTTGGCGTCATGATCGCTCTGTCCTCGCTGATCGTGTGGAGCGGCGGCGAGATCGTCGATTGGTTCATCCGCAATATCGAGCGCGTGAAGGCCGCCTTCGAGAACGCGACAAAATGGCTGGAGGCGCATGATATTTTCGTGGCCTCGCTGGTCACCGAGCATTTCAACGCCGCCTGGGTGCTGGCGCTGCTGCGGGCGGCGGCGACCCGCGTCAACATATTCGTCGGCTTCGCGCTGGTGGTGCTGATCTATGTGATCATGGGCCTCGCCGAAGCCGGCGGATTCGAGAAGAAGCTCGCCGCCTCCCGCAGCGAGGCGACGGCGCGCTCGCTGCTGCAAGCCGGCGCGAACATCGCCACAAAGCTGCGCCGCTACATGCTGGTGCGCACAGTGGCGAGCCTCGCCACCGGCGCGGTCGTCTTCCTCTTCGCTCTGGCGATCGGCCTCGATCTCGCCGCGGCCTGGGGCGTGCTGACCTTCGCCTTGAATTATTTGCCCTATATCGGCCCGGCCGTGGCGACCCTGCTGCCCGCGCTCTTCGCCTATGCGCAATTCGACTCGGGCCAGATGGCGCTTCTCGTGCTCGGCGTGCTGGCGTTTGTTCAGCTCGTCATCGGCAGCGGGCTGGAGCCGGCGTTCTCCGGCTCGGCGCTGGCCATGTCGCCGACGGTCGTCGTCTTCTCCGTCCTGCTATGGACCTTTCTCTGGGGCCTGCCGGGCGCCTTCATCGGCGTGCCGATCGCCATCGCCTTTCTGACGCTCTGCGATCAATTCCCGTCGAGCCGCTGGGTCGCGGCGCTGCTCTCCGACAAAGGGCCGCGCGACGAGGGCTGAGCCTCAATCGACCACGGGCTGCGGCGGAAAGGGGAAATCGGCGAAGCCCTGCTCGACCGAGGCGCGCCGCAGCTGCGTGAGGCTGTCCTGCGCCTCCTTCTGCGTATCGAAGCCCGGGCAGGTCAGCGGCCCGAAGCGGAAGCGATGCGAAGCCTCGAGACTCTGGCGATAGGCGGTCACCGTGGCGCCGTCCCAAAAATCGGCCTCGCGCACCTGATCGTGAACGACGACCTTGGTCCCGCCCAATAGGCCATGGGTGAAGCAATAGCCGTAATTGGCATGGGCGGCGGAGGTCGTGGCCGCCAGGGCGGCCAGGACGGCGAGCAATGTCCTCACGGGATGTTCCTTCGCGGAAAGGCGGGAGATTTAAACTCGAGCAAACATGCATGATTTGATCCGGGACGACAAGCGCCGCATCCGCCCCGACCGTCACGGCAGATCGAGCATGGCCCGCACATCGGCCGGCGTCGCGCCCTCGGCCCGCAAATCCCGCAGCGGCTTGGAGAGCCGGCTCTTGGCGAGCTTGCGGCCGTCCTCGTCCAGCACCAGCGCGTGATGGCGGTAGGCCGGCGCCGGCAGGCCGAGCAATTCCTGCAGCAGCCGATGAATCCGGGTCGCCTCATAGAGGTCCCTGCCCCGCACCACATCGGTCACGCCCTGCAACGCATCATCGATGGTGACGGCGATGTGATAGCTCGTTCCAATGTCCTTGCGCGCCAGCACGACATCGCCCCACTCCTGCGGCGCGGCGACGATCTCCTTGCCATGCTCGAACCAGGAGACCTCGCCGCCGACGAGCGCCACGGCTTTCGCCATGTCGAGCCGCAGATTGGCGCCGGCGCGCGCGAGCCTCTTGCCGCGGCAGGTTCCAGGATAGAGCGGCGCGCCGTCGAGATCGCGCGCGCCGCTCGCGCCGGCGATATCGGCGCGCGAGCAGACGCAAGGATAGAGCAGATCCAGCGCGTCGAGCTCGGCGAGCGCCGCGGCGTAGTCGTCCAAATGCTCGGATTGGCGGCGGACCGGCTCCTCCCAGGAAAGGCCGAGCCAGGCCAGATCCTCATAGATCGCGGCCTCGAACTCCGGCCGCGCCCGCCCCTGGTCGATATCCTCTATCCGCAGCAGGAAGCGGCCGCCCTCGCGCTGCGCGAGATCGAAATCGAGCAGCGCCGAATAGGCGTGGCCGAGATGCAGATAGCCATTGGGCGACGGCGCGAAACGAAAAATTTTTCTCGCATCCTCGCTCATTGCGCCGCCTCGCTCAGCCGACCTTTCCGACGAGCTCCGCCTTCTCCCGCACAATGTCGCGCGCGGCGGCGAAGGCCGCCTCTATGTCGAGATCGGTGGTGTCGAGCCGCGTGGCGTCATCGGCGATTTTCAACGGCGCCGAGCTGCGGCCGCTGTCGCGCTCGTCGCGCCGGCGGATATCCTCTAGAATATGCGCATAATCGACGCGCTCGCCGCGTGAGGCGAGCTCCAGCGCGCGGCGCTGCGCGCGCTTCTCGGCGCTGGCGGTGACGAAGATCTTCACCACGGCGTCGGGACAGATCACCGTGCCTATGTCGCGCCCGTCCAGCACCGCGCCTTCCGAGCGCGAGGCGAAGCTGCGCTGCATCTCGATGAGCGCCGCGCGCACCTGCGGAATGGCGGCGACGACGGAGGAGGCCTCGCCCAATTCGCGCGAGCGCAGCCGCGCCTCGTCGAAATCGCAGAGCGCGAGGCCGCGCGCCGCCTCCACAGCGGCGCGAATATCGTCGAGCGCGCGTCCATCGTCGAGCAGCGCGCAGGCGGTGGCGCGATAGAGCAGGCCGGTGTCGAGATGCGGCAGGCCGAAATGCGCCGCGAGCCGGCGCGCCAGCGTGCCCTTCCCCGAGGCCGCCGGCCCGTCTATGGCGATGACAAGTCCCCGTTCAGGCAAAGCGAGCCCCCAGCCCTTCCATCAGGGCGCGAAAATTCGGAAAGCTCGTGGCGATCATGCGATCGTCGTCCACCACCGCAGGCGCGTCGGCGCCGAGCCCCATGACGAGAAAGCTCATGGCGATGCGATGGTCGAGATGCGTCTCGACATTTCCCCCGCCTTTCACGCGGCCAGCCCCGCCGCGCACGATGAGATCGTCGCCGACGATCTCGCAATCGACGCCATTGGCCTTCAGCCCCGCGGCGATCGCCTCGAGACGATCGGACTCCTTCACCCGCAGCTCGGAGAGCCCGCGCATGCGCGTCTCGCCCTCGGCGAAAGCGGCGGCCACCGCCAGGATCGGATATTCGTCGATCATCGACGGCGCGCGCGCCGCCGGCACATCCACGCCGGTGAGGCGCGAGGCGGCGACGCGAATATCGGCGACCTCCTCGCCGCCCTCCTCTCGGACGTTTTCGAGCGCGATTTTCGCGCCCATCTCGGCGAGCGTGGTGAGGAGGCCGCAGCGCAGCGGATTGGTCATCACCCCTTCGACCACGATCTCCGAGCCCTCGGCGATCAGCGCCGCGACAATGGGGAAAGCCGCGGAGGACGGATCGGCCGGCACGCGCACCAGGCTCGGGCGCAGCTCGGGCCTTCCCTCCAGCGTCACCTTGCGCCCATGCTCGCCATAAGGCTCGCTGACGACGCGGGCGCCGAAATGGATCAGCATTTTTTCCGTATGGTCGCGCGAGGCCTCGGTCTCGATGACCACAGTGCGGCCCGGCGAATTCAGCCCGGCCAGCAGCACGGCGGATTTGATCTGCGCCGAGGCCACCGGCGTCTTATATTCGATCGGCAGAGGCTCAGCGGTTCCCTGCAGCAGAATGGGGCAGCGCCCGCCCTCCGCCTGCTCCAGCACGCGGGCGCCCTGCAGGACCAGCGGATCGAGAATGCGGCGCATCGGCCGCTTGCGCAGCGAGGCGTCGCCATCGAAACGCGCGGTGATCGGATGGCCGCCGACGACGCCCATCATCAGCCGCGAGCCGGTGCCGGCATTGCCGAAATCCAGCGTCTCGCGCGGCTCCAGCAGCGAGCCGAGGCCCGGCCCGCGCACGCTCCAGCTACCCGGCCCGAGCCGCTCGATGCGCGCGCCGAGCTTGCGACAGGCTTCGCCGGTGCGCAGAACATCGTCGCCCTCGAGCAGCCCCTCGACCCGCGTCTCGCCCACCGCCAGCGTCCCGAGGATCAGCGAGCGATGCGAGACGGATTTATCGCCGGGCGGGCGGCAGCGTCCGGAGAGCCGCGCGCGCAAAGCGCTGAGCGGCGAGGGGGAATGTTCGGCGTCGGTGTGCAATCTGGCTCGATCTCCGGCCGCGGCGCCGTTTCCCATGGCCCGCGCGGCATCGGCATATACAACGCGCGCCGCCGCGTCACAAATGCCGCGGGCGGGCGATAGCGCGGGAGGTCGCGAGCCGCCGGCTTAGGGTTCCGAATTCGGGCTGAGGGGCAGACGTCGTTCCAGCGTCATGGCCGGGCGTGAGGACGAGTAAGGCGCGCCGCGAGGACAATCAGCGCGGAGAGTGTCCCCCGCGCCTTTGCGGCGGGGGACGCGCCCTGCTCGGCCTTTCAGCTTAGTTTTTCTTTTGATTGTCGGTGGTTCGCCCATGAATGAGATAGGCTATAGCCCCGATAACACCTGCGGCCCCGGCAAGAACAGGCCCGAGAGCCTGCAAAAGCGAGGTTATGTCTTCGGCGGTTTGGTGATCGAGCGACACAGAACCCTCCTTTCAGCAAAAATTTGCCGGTGAAGGGCTGTGCTTTTAGAGGGACAAATTATTGTTGATCGTCGTTAACGGGGTGTCAACAACTATCCTTTTCCCGATGGTAAAGTTCTCGAGCCATGATGAGGGCGTCTTCAGCGCGAGACCCCCTGACGACGTTCGACGCAGGAGTGCAACGATTTCCGTTCGTTCGAAAGCCCACCAAGAAGCGGGCCTTCCGAGTTCCATGTGTGCATTTAAACGCTACGCCGTTTGCAGAACCGAGCTTAAGAACGGCGTGGGTTTCGGCTTCTCGCGTTCGATGCGGAGCCCGCATGAAAGAATCCCGTCGCCTTGGCCGATCAAAAGCGTTGGCCGATCGTGCGACGGGGACCGTGGAGCGAACCGAGAGTTTTCCATCATGAAACTCTTTCGTTGACGCGGACTTTCCCGCGCCTGCCGTTGTCCCACGCCCACCAAGACCCGCAACTTCCGCCCAATTTGCCATAATTAAGCCTCCGCATCACGGTTCGTCTTTAGCTAAAGATTTACTGACCATACCGACGGCTGTCAGAACGCAAAATACGCGCGATAACAAATTTCGTCGCCTGCTCGTCACAAAATATGCCGCCGCTAATCCAAACACTAGAATATACGAACTTAAATATACTAATGTTTTCAGAAGTTTTTTCAATGAACCTGGAGACTAAATTTTCTTCCGCGCTTTCGGCTGATTTCGAAGATCCAGACCAAATACCTGCGGAGTTGAGTGCAATCGTTAGATTGCGATACTGCCTGACAGATCCAAACGGCGCACCATCAGCCGACAGCCGGACAGGCTTCGAATCATGATCTTGCTCAAATACTATTATATTTTTGCCGAGCACATTCAGAAGCTTGACTTTTTTAATTCTGCTATATTCGGTAAAATCACTAGTGTATTTCGCCACCATATGATTTTCGCCTAATATCTTACAATAGCAAACGCATATTCCGCGCTGACTACCGACATATACAGTTCTTCTGCCAAGAATCCGAACGCTAAGCGCGTATACGACAAAAAATCCCACAACAACAACCGCACTCGGCCCGACCGGAGGCACTCTACCGCTCATCAAATCTTGGATGTTTAAAAAGCCTATAAAACAAACTGGAATGATAGCAAGCGAAATTATTCTATTTAACGCCAGAAGTTCCGCACTTGCCCGTACCGCCCAAATAGCATCGAACTCTGAGCCAGTTTTCGATTCAATACTATTCATCTGATTCACCTGAATCTCCGCAGCATTGAATCAGGGGCTCCCAAATTGGTTGAAGCATCGCCTTCAGGTGCGCAGGAAACTCATCAAGCTTCGTTTCTTCTTCGAGGCAAGCCTTGAGGAGCTTTTTGTCGACCGCCTTATTTTAAATAAGGGCTTTCATCAGAGCGCAAACGGGGACTGTCGCCGCAATGGCGGCTCCCGTGACGAGGCCGATGATTTGCTGGTCGGAGAGGTTCTTCGTATGATCCGTCATCTATTCCTCGGATTTCGCCGTTTGTCCAGAAAATAGACTTTGAAAAGCCTCCATCAGGCCTGTTTCAAGCTGAAAAGTTATAGCCTTCAACATGCGTCGTCAAGCGCGCAACCGAGTGGAGGCCATTATGCAGATGTTCTGCGAAATGCACAAATCAAGACTTTTGCACGGTCGCCGCACACCCAAATTTTCAATGGGTTGGATCATGCAAAAGATACGCGCAAAAGTCGAGCGTCGCTTCGGTCCAAAGTCGCCCAGCTTCCGCGAATACTCACTATAACTCATAACCGAAACCCCGCCCACCGGAACAGCGCCCCTTGACACATCCTGAAAATATTCCTATATCCGTCCCACCTCCGCCCATTAAGGGCGCGTTTCTCGGGTCAGGGAGCGCGGGCGGGGGGCGGCTCCATCCGGGATGGCGACCCCCATCCATGGACAGGCAGCGCGTCGCCGGACGGCGTTCTTCTCCCGTCCATAGGGAGAAAAAAGAACCGCTCCGTGATCCAAGGCCGTCGGACTCGATCGCGTCTTGATCGAGAAATCCCAGGATTCGCGGGTTCGACCAAGCCTCAGGATGTCGACGAGAACGACAACCGCGTTTCGGGACGCTCCGGCCCCGGATGATTTCCTCGCGCACCGGCCGAAGGGGCCGGAGCGTCCCGAACCGCCCTTCCCTCCCCGCCGCCGCGAGGCGCCGGGGCGCGCCCGCGCGGGCTGAATTTGTTCCTAGCAGCCTGCGCCCGCGTCCGAAAGCCGAGGGCGCTCGTCAGAGCCCGGCCTTCGACCCTTCTCCGGCGTCGCTCGGCGCGCCGGCTTCGGTCGGGCCGCCTTGGGTCAGACGGTCGCGCCAGCGCGCCGCGAAAGCGTCGAAAGACGCGGAATCGGCGAAGATCACATCGACATGCCACTCCACTGTCTCGACGCCCTCCTCCCACAGCCGGCTCTCCGGGCGCCAATGAAAGGACGGCCAGGCCGGGTTGCGATAGGCGGGACTCGCCGGATAATCCGGCGGATGCAGCGAGGGACGGCCGAGCAGATCGATCAGCCATTGCATGATCTCGGGCAGAAAGGTGCAGCCGAAAGAGACGCCATGGCGATGAACGCGATGCACGTCGCGCAAAATACTCTGCTGAATCAAAGCCAGAGCCGGCGGCTGATCGGTCGCGCGAAACTCTCGGAGCACGAGAAGCCGAAAGCCGCGCTCCAACATTTGCGCCGGAACGGCGCGGACGTCCCCGGCCTGCTCGTGCTCGTACATCGCACCCCTGCTCGCTCGCCCGGCGGAGGCCGGGATGCGCTCTCCGCACGCAAGCCCCATGCCCCGATACGAGGCGCCCCTCCCCCTCATGCTGAGGAGCCCGCAAAGCGGGCGTCTCGAAGCACGAGGGGGAGCTCCAGACGGCAGCGCATGAAGGTTCCCTCGTCCTTCGAGACGCCGCTTCGCGGCTCCTCAGGATGAGGAAACCTTCACCCCATCGCCCTGGAGCGGCGGGCAAAAAAAAGGCCCGCCCGGACGAACCGGGCGGGGGAGGAAGTTTCACACCAACACGCGGAGAAGAGTGAAGAGAACCGCGTGAAGCTCTATTGCGCTCAGAGCGTGGCTCCGGCCGCGAAGCGCGGGATCACCGGGCCGCCGATCTCGACGCCGACGCGATTGCCCGACGGGCTGAAGAAGAACAGCAGGCCGCCGAACTGGCTGTCGGTGTCATAGGCGAGGTCCGACAGGCGCTCGATGTCGAAGCGGGCGTCCTGAACGATGATCGTGACGTCGCGCGTCTCGCCGGGCGCGATCGGCGTCTCGTCGCTGACGGCGAGGCCGCGATCGGCGAGCAGATATTCGGGGAACTGCGGCCGCGTGGTGAACACCGAGGGGTTGAGGAAACGCAGGCCCGCGGTGGTGAACTCGCCGATCTTCACCGGCTCGGTTCCGCTATTGGTGATGCGCAGCTTCACCGACAGCTCGCGGCCCGGCACAGTGTAGGAGCCGCCCTTGAACTGCGCGGTCACAGTGGCCGCCGGCAGAGCGATCGGATCGATGCCCTTGAGCAGGCCCGCCTGCATCGGCAGAGTGCGCGGGAAGGCGCTATTGGCCCAGGCGTAGCCGAACAGAACCGCCAGCAAGGTGGCCGCCAGCCACAGGCCGCCGATGCGCTTCTCGCGCACGGTGATGAGCTCATTGGCCTTGCCGGCCTTCACCCACCAATAGCGCACGATGAGGCCCTTGGTCATGAACCAGTAGAGGATCCAGACCGCCGCGGCCGCCATCCAGGCGAAATGATAGATGTAGGTCCAGGTGATGCCATAGGTCTCGAGATCGATGGTCGAGCCGTCGAGCAAAGTCACCGGATTGGTGAAATTCGCCATGTCGCCCTTGATGGTGATCCACTCGCCGGGGCCGACGATGGGTCCGCCGCCTTCGACGTTCATCTGCACATGGACGTGGAAACGCCCCTGCCGACGGGCTTTGAGCACGAGCTTATACTCATAGTCCTTGCCGACCTGCAGAGAGAAGGAGCGCGGCGCCGGCACGTCGCCGACATAAGCGCCCTTGCGAATGAGCACCGGGCCGGGCTCGCCGACGTTCAGAAAGGCGACATCCGGCTTGGCGACGGCCTGCGGCCAGCCGGAGAACACATGCACCTTGCCCGAGAGCACCATCTCTTCGTTGACGTTGACCTCGGTCTTCGACCATTTCACATCGTACCAGTTGAGCGTGCGCATGCGCAGAAAGGCCTGCTGCGAGCGTTCGCCATGCGCCGATGCGGGCGTCGCCGCCGGCAGAGTGGTGGCGGCGATCGCCGCGGCGAGGCCGAAGGCCAAGGCGCGCAGCGCCCCCGGCCTCACGCATCCCGCCAGTGTCGCGAGGAGCTTGTTCATCATTTCGATCGGTCTCCCTTATCCTTGTTTTCTCGGCCGCGCCGTCATTTGCGACGAGCCTCTTGAATCTTCTGCGACGTCTTGGATTTCTTGCGATATCTCGGCGAAGCGGGCCGCAGGTCCGCCTCGCGCTCGCGAATATTTGCGGATCAGATATCGTCGACCTCGATGTATTTGGTGTTCGTGAACCAGGTGCCGATCTTCCACCACAGGAAGTAGATCAGCATGGAAATGAAGGAGGAGAAGAAGGCCGCGACCGGAACGACGTCCTTGCCGAAGGTGCGCAGCGTGCCGCGCTCGACCATGCGGATATATTCCGGCGTGCCCGTGCGGACATAGTTGAAGCCGATGAGATCGGCGAGCGTCAGCAGCACGCCGTCGATCTCGGCGGACTGGTGATATTGCGCCAGCACCGGCCAGTTGATCGGATAGAACAAGAGGCCCCAGCCCATGGAGCCGACCAGCGCCGTCACCAGCCAGCTGCCCGACATCATCAGCACCACATCGAGCCAGAAGCCCATGGGGATCAGCGCCGACGGGAAGACCAGATTGATCGGGAAGAAGGTCCAGCCCCAGAAATTGTCGTAGCGATTGATCCATTCGCCGGTGAGCAGCGCGAGGCACGCGACCGTGGCGCCGATCGGCAGACGGAACTTCTGCCACAGGAAGGATTGCACCGCGGCGGCGAAGCACATTGCGACGATGGGCGCCACCGTCGGCCACATGCGGCGGTCCTTGAAGTCGATCCAGAAGTCCCAGTCGCCGGCGAGCAGCATATAGTGGATGTGGAAGGATCCGAGCACCACGGCGAATAGCACGACGAGGAGAATCCAATCGGTCAGCATCACGCAGCCGAGAAACTCCTCCTTCGATTTCCATGCCTTGCCGGCTGGAGCGCCGGCCTCTGTGGAAATGGACATTTCGTTCTTGCTCCTTGAGATTGTCGCCTCCCCGGCGCATCTGCGCCGGATATTTCTTTTGCTTGCTCCGCCTCCGCCGCGACCGCGCGCGAAACGCGGTCGCTTTGCCGAGGAGGAGAATGCGCGAGAGCGCGAAGGATCAGAGAGAGAGCGCGTCCTTCTCATATTCCTTGGAGAGCTCGATCACGCGATCGAGCACTTGGCAGGCGGTGCCGAAGACGGCGAGCGCGAACCAGCCGAAGAACACGAAGCCCCAATGCAGCGGCGCCGTGAACAGCTCTTCCATGAACCAGAAGGTGTGACCCCACTCGTTCAGGCCAATGTTCGGGAAGATCATGAACGGACCGGCAAAGAACAGCAGGAAGGGCAGCGAGATCTTGTTCGCGAATTGCGGAATGCGCGTGCGCGCATACATAAAGGCGCCCCAGCCAGCGATGATGTAGATCGGATAGCTGAGGTAGAACTCCAGAATATGGCTCGGCGTGAAGTCGGTGTCGCGAATGACCGTCTGATGCCAGGTGCCGTCCTGCTCGGTGAAGTAGGAAGCGCCCCAATAGACGGTGAAAGCGTAGATCGCGAGCCAGCCGATCAGCGTCAGCAGACGGCGCATCTCCTCGCGCGGCGTGACAGCGTCGATATTGCGGTCGCGCGTTTTCCAGAGATAGCCGCCGATGCCGCAGAAGGCGATGAATTCGAGCGGCAGCTCCGTCCACATGAGATTCAGCCAATAGGTCTGAAACTCGGGCGCGAAAGAATCGAGACCCGCTTTCCAGCCGAAATACTGCTCATAGATGCGGATCGTCACATAGAACACGAAGAGACAGATCATCGTCCAATATGCAGGCCAGTAATTGACGATGGTGTCGCTCTCCGCGGCTCGGACGGATCCGGCCGCTTTCTCCGTTGTCAGACTCATTGTCGGGTTCCTCCTCTTTAGAAGTCATCGGTTCGAAAACGGTCTCCCGCCGTTCCGAATGACGTTTCGTCTCCCCGTACCGCGGTCGCCGCGAAGGCCATCCCAGCAGCCTCGCGACGCCGCGCGCGACGTTCGGCGCATGCGGCGGACGCCGGAACTATTTCGGCGCCGCGCCTCTTTGCAGTAGAGCCCGAAAGCTCTTTGCATGTCGGAGCCTATCATGCCGCGCTCGGCGCCTGTCAATTGATCATAAAGAATACATATGCGACATTATGCTGCATATACTGCAGTTAATACTTATATCGTGCGATAATATGATATTTGCATATTATACAAAATGAGACACTCGCGGATAATGTCACTTTTTACGCTGCACTTTTGAATGATACGAATTACAAAATATGAGATTATCCCGTATTATTAAGTACTGCGACATTGTGCCGCCTGCATATGCTTGTTGTGACTCGTGGCGTCTTGGCTCAAAAACAGAGCGTGCGCCGCCTTCGAGACGCGGCGTGGACCAATTTTAAAAAACGGGAGGAGAAAGCTCGAATGCTGCACAAGGTCGAAGAACTCAAATGGGTCGTGCTGTGGATCCTCGTCACGGTCTTCGTATTCGCGATCTTCATTCCGACGGTGAACAGAGCGCTCAATCTCTGATCCTGCGCGCTGCGCGCTCGCCGCACGCAAAGGTCGGCGCAGGCAGGAAAAATCCGCCTGCGCCGAAACGGCGGGAGGTTTCCGCGCCGAGCGAATTGGTCTATATCCGCCGCGGCTCGAAACCGTGGGCGGCGGGATGGATCATACTTTGACGACGACGACGATTCTCTATGACGACGACGAGATACGGGTCATCTGGGCTCCCGCCGATTCGAAAATCGTCTTGATCACTTTCGGCGATGCGATCACGCCGGCCAAGGATCATCGTTTTTTCGCCGATACGCCTTTGCGGAAATCGGGGACTTCGGCGATCGGCGTGATGGCCAAGCGCGCCAATTGGTATCCGTCCGAAAATCTCCGCAGAGCGTCGCAGATCATTTTGGAGACGATCGCGGACTATGAGACGCGTGTCGCCTATGGCGGCTCCATGGGCGGCTATGGCGCGGTGAAATTCTCGCGTCTTCTCGCCGCCACACATGTCATCGCAATGTGTCCGCAATGGTCGATCGATCGCGAGGAATGCGACGGCAGAGACCCCGGCTGGCAGCAGGACTTCATCCCCTTCATGCGCGGCATGGCGATCCGCGCCGCGGACGTCGCCGGCGATGTGTTCATATTCGCCGACTCCTATAATGCGATCGACGATTTTCACTGCCGAAAGATCGTGGAGAACTACCCCGACGCGCATTTCATCAAGGTGCCGAGAGTGGATCACCATGTGACCACTGTTTTCGCCGGCGCCGCCAATCTGCGCGCGCTCATCGACGGCGCGCTGACGCGCGATATGGCGGAGCTGCGCAGAATCGCACGTCAGATTCGCAAGAGCCATTGGCGCTGGCAGAGCCGCATTCTGCAATATGCGATGCGCCGCTTCCCGCGCCTCGCCGCCTCCTATCTCGCCGGCTCCGACAATCGCGAGCTGCTGCGCGAGAATTGGCGCTATTTCCCGCAGCTCATCAGCCATATCGCGGAGACGGCCGGCGCGCCGCGCGCGATCGCCTTCTATGAGGAACATGCGTCGCTGATCCCCGGCCCTGCGGAACAGCTGCTGATCGGCGCTTTTCTCACCAGCGTGACCGGCGCGCGCGTCGCCATTGCGACGACTCATGACTCGTCGTTGGTCTATGACGTCTCCGAGAACAGAGCGATTCACAAGGCCGGGCCGCTCGCGCCGTGGGAATTTCTGGTCGAGGCCGAATTCCACGGCGCCGAGGTCACGCTGCTCGCGACCATCGGCGGAACGAGGTTTCCACTGTCCGTGGCGGAGGATGGATCGCTCGCCTTCGCGAGCAAAGGGCGGCGGGAGGGCATGACCTTCGAGTTCCTTCACAATGAGGACGACGAATTCGCCATTCGCCACAACGCCAAATATCTCTCCGCCAATCCGGCGAGCTCGGTCGCCTGCGATCGCGACGGTCCTTACAAATGGGAGATGTTTCGCTTCCGGCCGTTCGGCGGGCCGAGCGCTCGGTAGAGCCGATTCGCGCGATCGAAGCGCGGCGTGCGGCGGCCCTCTCGGCGCTCCTCGTGAAATCGACTACGTACGGATACGCACTCCACTGAATTGGCGAGAGTCTACGCTGCGACATTATGTAGCAAGACTGGCTCTATTCGATTCTCGGCCGTCATTCTTGCTATTTTGAACTATTCCAATTCCGTGAAACATCATCGAAACACATGGTTTACTAGGGTTTTCGCGCCTGCGCCCCGGCGCGGACGCGGGCGCGCTCGCGCGAGAGCCGCAGTTCGGCTCCACAGGCGCGCGTGGACTGTGCAAAATCGAACATTGTCTTCGGTTTTGAAATCATGAGAAAAATGCCACCTCGCGGAGCCGCGCGGCGATACGATCGACGAGCGTGCGACGCGGAGGTTCAGTCTGCACGAGGAACGCCTGGAAATGAGCGGAAATGTTCTCGATCCTGACCATCCCCGCCTGGCCCCGGCGCCCGAACGCAAGCTCGAGACGTCGATTGGACGCGAGAGACGCAGCCGGCGCCCGGATGAGAATCGTCATCGCGAGGAGGTCATTCGCGAGGTTCTCACGCGTGAGGGCGAGCGCCTGTCGCAGGAGGTCATTCGCAAGCTGACCAGCGATCTCGGCGTCAGCCGCGCCACCGCCTATCGCATGATCAAGACCTTCCGCAGCTGCGGCGCCGTCACCGCGCCGATGACGCGTCCGGTCGGCCGCCCCAAGGGCGCGCGCGTGCTCGATTCGGCGCGCGAGACGCTCATTCGCGACACGATCGAGACCTTCTATCTGCAGCCATCGCGGCCCAAGTTCAGCCAGCTGGTGCGCGAGATCGCCAAGCGCTGCTTGAAGGAGCGGCTGCCGGCGCCCAATTGGCGCACGATCAAGGCGCGCGTGCACGACATCGACATTCAGACGCGGGCGCGGCGGCGTAGCGAGACCGAGTAGAACAAAAGCGGCGGCGAGCAAGGTGCGGAAGAGATCAGAGGCCACACGGCCGCTCGAGGCCGTGCAGATCGATCACGCGAAAGTCGACGTGATGATCGTCGACGAAGACTCCGGCCGCGAGCTCGGCCGGCCGTGGATCACGCTCGGCGTAGACGCGCTCACACGAATGGCGACGGGCTTTCACCTCGCGCTCACGCCGCCGACGCGGCTGTCGGCGAGCCTCGCCATTCTCCACTCCGTCTGCGACAAGACGCGCTGGCTGAACGAGCGCGGCGTCGATTTCGATTGGCCGGTCGCCGGATTGCCGGAGGCGATCCATGTCGACGCCAACAGCTTCTTCGGTCGCCGCGCCTTCCTGCGCGCCTGTCGTGAAATCGGCATAGAGACGGTCTGGAGCGAGCCGGCGAGCGCACGCTATGGCGCGCACATACAGGAGCTGATCGGCAGCCGATTGGGCTGCGTTCCGCTCATCACCGATGTCGGCCCCATGGAGCGCGGCGAGCGCGACCTCTATGTCGGGCCGCATGCGCAACGTCTCACGCTGCGCGAGCTCGACAGCTGGATCGGCGCAGAGATCGCCGGCGTCTATCATTGCCGCAAGCATCGCGATCTCGGTCGCGCGCCGCTGACGCTGTGGCGCAAGCATATGCGCGGCGATCTGCTGCGCCTGCCGCTCGATTGCGTGAGCTTCCGCCTATCGCTGCTGCCGGACGACGAAGGCGTGCTGGACGAGGACGGACTGCGCCTGCACGGCCGCCTCTATTGGTCGCGCGCCATCGCCGATGATTTCGCCGCCGGGCGCAAGCGGCTCGAGGCGCGCTATGATCCGAATGATCCCTCGCGCATATTCGTCCGTCGCCCCTCTGGCCGACTCGTAAAGGCGCGCGCAATGGACACATGCGCGCTGACGATCACGACGGCGATGGAGGCGCCGCCGCCGTTCGACGTCGAATTGTCCGAAGACACGATCAGCGCATCCGTCGTGACGAGCACGACCGCTATCCCCTGCGCGCGCAAATGCGTGATCGCCTGCCCTTTCCTGCCCGTAGAGCGCCGAGCGTAGAGACTGGACTAGCTCTCGCGCGCCAAGCCTGTCCCGCGCGCGCCGAGCAGCCCCGACGCTACGGCGCGCAGCTTTTGGCCGAGGAGCGCGGCGAAGCTCACGCGCGGCGGCCGATCGTAAGCGGCCTCGAGATGCGACGCCACATCGCCGAGCGGACAGCCGTCGCCATGACGATCCAGCGCCTCGAGCACATAGCGATATTTTTCGTGATTGGTCATGGACAGCACGAATTTCTCGAGACTGCCCCAGCTCAGCAGATGCTCGCGCCGAACCGGCGTTCCGCCGCGCGCCATGCGGAAGGACACGGCCAGACGATCGCATTCGCGATCCTGCGTGCGATGAAAGACATCGCCGCGAAACAGCAGCAGATCGCCCTCGGCGAGTCGCGGCGTTTCGGCGATCGCTTCGACGTCGAAATCGAAAGCGTGCTTTTTCCCCGTGTCGCGAACGAGAACCATCGTGGCGCCCGATGCGCGCTTCAGCGACATGGCGCCTCGTCCGACCGTCAGCCGATGCGCCTCGGGCGCCGCCGCCTCGAGACGGTCGAGCGCCGCCAAGGTCAGCCCTGTCTTGTTTGGATCGGGCTTGGCGATGGGAATGAACATGTGAAGATAGTCCACATGGTTCTCACCCCACAACCACCAGCTGTCATGGTCCTGATGCCATGCGTCGGTCACGCCCGCCTTGGCCTTGCGCGACGACCAATAGACCGCGCCGCTCAGCATATCCGCTCGCGTCTCGCTGCCCGCCGCCAAGGCGCGGCAGACCTCGAGCAGACGCGGCTTCATCGCTTTCGCGCAATCGGGCGTGACGTCCTTCACGCCATAGAAGCGGAAGCTGACGCGCGAGGCATCGTCGAAATCGCGGCGCAGCCGCTCGATCTCTTCTCGGGAGAGAAAGCCGGGGACGGCGACAAATCCCTTGGCGCTATATTCTGCGATCTGATCTTCGGACAGGATCGACATGCAGCGGCCCAGCTTTGAAAAATTGCAAACCACTAGGATTGAATTGATAAAAATATTATCGTCGCACAGGGCCGCGCGTCAATCGCGCGCGCCGCGCAACGCACGGCGTCTTCCTTCCCGCCAGCGACGGACAGTCAGGCTTCTCTTCGCCGCCAGCGGATGAGCCCCGCCGTCGAGCCGTCGAGCCCTGCGAGCGGCGCGGTCTCGCTCTCCACGATCGGCGCCAAACGATTGGCCAGCTCCTTGCCGAGCTCGACGCCCCATTGATCGAAGGGGTTGATGTCCCAGATCACCGATTGCACGAAGACCTTGTGCTCATAGAGCGCAACGAGGCGACCCAGCGTGCGCGGATCGAGCCGGCGATAGAGCAGCACGCTGCTCGGCCGATCGCCGGTGAAGACCTTGTGCGGCGCCAGCGCTTCGACGCGCGCGGCGTCTAGCCCTGCGGCGGCGAGCTGCGCTTTCGCCTCGGCGAGCGTGCGCCCGCGCATGAAGGCCTCGCTCTGCGCGAGGCAATTGGAAAAGAGCAGCGCGTGATGATGCGCATCGGCGGCGATCGGCTCGGCGGCGATGAGGAAATCGATCGGCGTGACGTCGGTTCCCTGATGCAGCAGCTGGAAAAAAGCGTGCTGGCCATTGGTCCCCGGCTCGCCGAACACGATCGGCCCGGTCGCGAATTCCACGACGCCCCCGTCGCGCGCCACCGATTTGCCGTTCGACTCCATGTCGAGCTGCTGCAGATAGGCGGGAAAACGCGCGAGGCGCTGGTCATAGGGAATGATCGCCTGCGCCGCCCTGCCCTCGACGTCGCGATGAAACACGCCGATCAGCCCCATCAGCGCCGGAATATTGCGATCGAGCGGCGCGCTGCGAAAATGCTCGTCCATGTCGAAGCCGCCGCGCAGAAATTCCGTGAAATTCTCCGGGCCTATGGCGATGACGAGCGAGAGGCCGATGGCCGACCAGATGGAATAGCGGCCGCCGACCCAATCCCAAAAGCCGAAGACGCGCGAAGGATCGACGCCGAACTCCGCGACCTTGTCGAGCCGCGTCGACACGGCGGCGAAATGCGCGGCCACCGCCGCCTCGCCCAATCGCTCCACGATGAAAGCGCGCGCCAGAGCGGCATTGGCCATGGTCTCTTGTGTCGTGAATGTCTTGGAGGAGACGATGAACAGCGTGCGCGCCGCATCGAGACCCGCGAGCGTGTCCGCCATATCGGCGCCGTCGACATTGGAGACGAAATGCGCGCGCGGGCCGCCTTTGCCGAAAGGCGCGAGCGCGCGCGCGGCCATGGCCGGGCCGAGATCGGAGCCGCCGATGCCGATATTGACGATATCGGTGAAAGGCGCGCCGCCGGCGCCGCGCAATTCGCCCGACCGCAGCGCGCGCGCAAAGGCGTAGACCTTCCCGCGCTCCGCCTCGACCACGCCGCGCACATTCTCGCCGCCGACGATGAGAGGGCGATCCGAGAGATCGCGCAGCGCCCAATGCGCGGCGGCGCGGCCCTCGGTGAGATTGACGGGCTCGCCGGCGAACAGCGACGCGCGCGCTCCCTCGAGATCGGCGGCGCGGGAGAGATCGACGAGCAGACGCATGGTCTCGCCGTCGATCCGATGCTTGGAGAAATCCAGCAGGAAATCATCCAGCGCCACCGAGAATTTCGCGAAACGATCGGCATCGGCGGCGAATAGATCCAGCGTGCGCGACGCGCGCAACGCCCGCGCGCGATCCTGCAGCGCCGCCATCGCTTCGAGAACGCGCGGACGGGACATTCGATCTCCTCCCGGGACGACGGCGACGCTCGCGGTCTCCGCCTCGCTGTTTTCTTTAGCCGATCCGCAGCGAATGCGCGCGCTCTGCAGCGCAACGATTTTCGCCGGCGCGAGATTAGAGCGCTTTCCGATCGAACGATATCGCTCGATCGATCAGAACTCACTCCAAAACTGAGACTCTAGAGCCCTCTCCGCTCCGATTGGATCGGAGGCTCTCATGCGAATCACCCAGCCTTGTCTCGGCAGAGATATACGTCTGGTTGCTTTCTGACTGTATTATGACAGTTACATGTGTGATTTATCTCGTTCGGATGACATGGCGGAGGAGCCTTGGTGCGGCAAATTCCTTTTCTGGATGTGCGAGATGGCGGTCCCATCGCCCATGCGGCGGCGCGTATCGCGGCGGCCGAGGCGCTGCGCGACGCCTGTCTCGCGCCCATGCCGCGCTGGGGTCACGTCTGCCTCGCGCCGCTCGATCGGCTGGCGCGATCCTGGCTGCAGAAATCCGACTCCCGCTATTTCGAGGATTTGGAGCGCATCGCAGAAATATTGGGATTTCACGGCGCGGCGACGCTCAACATGTCCTATCTCTTCGCCTGCACCACCCAGGCCTTTGTCGCGCCCGACGGCGCTCCGACGATTCGGCGCTCGCTCGACTGGCCGTTTCGCGGCCTCGGCCGCGGCGTCGAGATCGCCTGGGCCGCCGGCCCAGCGGGCGGCTTCTACAATGTGACCTGGCCGGGGGCGATCGGCGTGCTGACGGCCATGGCGCCCGGACGCTTCTCGGCTGTGATCAATCAGGCGCCGATGCGCCGCCGCATCGAAGGCGTCGCCGCCTTCCCTTATGATTTCGCGCTCAATCTCGCCAATGCGCTGAAATACGAGACCGGCTGGCCGCCGGATCATCTGCTGCGCTACGCTTTCGAGACTTGCGCGACATTCGAAGAGGCGGTCGCTCTGCTCGCGCGCGAGCCGCTGGCGCGGCCCGTGCTGTTCACGCTGACGGGAACGGCTCCGCATGAGATCGCGCTGATCGAGCGGACGGAGCGCGAGGCCCATGTGCTGCGCGGTCCCGTCATCGTCGCCAATGATTGGCAGCAGCCGCGCGCTGGCTGGCGCGGGCGCATGGGGCCGGAGAATAATGAGGCCCGCCGCGCGCTGATGCGCGAGACATCGGCCAACGCCGCGCCCTTCGCCTGGGCCATTCCGCCCGTGCTCAATCACACGACGCGCCTCGTGGTCGAGATGAGCTCCACCCACGCGGATGGTCTCGCCGCGCGCGGCTATGAATGCGCGCCCTGGCGCAGCCTGCCGGAGCCGGCGACGATGGATTTCCGCCTCGGAGACGGCGCAGCCGCCCTCGCGGCATGATTAGTGCCCCTGATTACTTCGGCGCCGCGGCCCGCCGCAGCCGATCATTGATCGCCTCGCCGAGCCCATGCGCCGGAATCGGCGCGACGGCCACGGCCGTTGCGCCGCGGGCGTCCAGCTCGCGCAAATAGAGGAAGAGATTGGCCGCCGCCTCCTCGAGATCGGCGGAGGGCGATAAATCCAGCAGGAGCCCCACCCCTCCGCGTTCGGCGAGACGGCCGCCGAAGTCGAGCCCGGCCTCGCCCGCGAGCAGATCCTTGGCCTCGAGCCGCAGCCGCGCCGATGGCGCATAATGGGAGGCGGTCATCCCCGGCGCGACGATCGCCGCCCCTCCGCCCTCGCCCTCCAGCGGCGCGCCCAAAAGCTCCTCCAGCGCCTCTCGCGCCAATGCGCCCGGCCGCAGCAGCCGCGGCCGCGCGCCGAGAAAGGCGACGATCGTCGATTCAACGCCTTTGTCCGCCCGCCCGCCATCGATGACGAGATCGACCCTCGCGCCGAGATCCTCCAGCACATGCTCCGCCGTCACCGGGCTGACATGGCCGGAGCGATTGGCCGAAGGCGCCGCGATCGGCCGCCCCGCAGCCAAAATCAGCGCCCGCGCGACCAGCGCCGACGGCGCCCGCAGCGCCACGCTCTCGAGGCCGGCGCGCGCGAGCTCGCAGACTGAGCCGCCTGCCGCCCGCGGCGCCACCAAAGTCAGCGGCCCGGGCCAAAAAGCCTCGGCGAGCCGCAGCGCCGCCGGCGGCAGCTCCGCCTCCCGCAGCGCCGAATCGATATCGGCGACATGGGCGATGAGCGGATTGAAGCTCGGCCGTCCCTTGGCGGCGTAGATTTTCGCCACCGCCGCGGGCGAGGTCGCATCCGCCCCGAGCCCATAGACCGTCTCAGTGGGGAAGGCGACGAGCCCGCCCTCGCGCAAAATGCGCGCGCCTCGTTCGATCGCCTCCTCCCCGGCCGGCGCGCGCCGCGCCGCGCCGTCCTCGCTCAGCGTCATCGCGCCCCGCCATAGGGCGGCGCCGGAATGGCGATATGCGCGGCCCGCAGCGCCCGCGACCAGCTCTCCCGCAAATCCCGGAAATAGGGATCAGAACCGTCTATGCGCGTCGAGACGTCGGTGCGCAGCGCGTCACGGCGCAGCAGAGCGATATCGACCGGCAGGCCGACGGAAAGATTGGAGCGAATCGTCGAATCCATGGAGATGAGCCCGATCTTGAGCGCATCGAGCACATCGGTGTCGAAGGAGACCGCGCGGTCGAGGATGGGCTTGCCATATTTGTGCTCGCCGATCTGCAGATAGGGCGTGTCCTGCGTGCATTCGATGAAATTGCCGGCCGTATAGACCATGAACAGCCGCAGCTGGCCGTTGCCGATCTGCCCGCCGAACAGCAGCGAGACATCGAAGCTGACCCCCGAATCCTCCGCCCCCTCCCCCGCGATGGCGTGCGAGCGCCGAACGGCGCGGCCGACGAGCTGCGCCGCCTGCAGCATCCCGCGCGCGTCGACGAGGCGCTCGATCTCATGAGTCTCGGGATTTTCGAGCCCCTCCGCGAGCAGAGTGACCGCGCCCTGAGTGACGGAGAGATTTCCGGCAGTTGCGAGCATCATGACGCGCTCGCCCGGCTGCTCGAAGACATGGAGCTTGCGAAATGTGGAGATATTGTCGAGCCCCGCATTGGTGCGGGTGTCGGCGATCATGACGAGGCCGCCGCGCACGAGAATGCCACAACAATAGGTCATCGCCGCTCCGATAGCTCTGGCCCGGCTCCGACGCCTGGCGCGTCCGGAGGGCGGGCGGCGCAACTTAGCGCATCGCAAGGGATTTGGTCGCGCGAAATTCAGCCGGCGCCCAATTTTCGATCGGACGTTGCGGCGCGGCGCGAATCCGCTATAGGAACACTATTCCCGGCCGAAACGGCGGCTGGGCCGGTAGCTCAATGGTTAGAGCCGGCCGCTCATAACGGTCTGGTTGTAGGTTCGAGTCCTACCCGGCCCACCAATGAAATCAAATGGATAAGCTTCGAAATTGAATTCGGTGGCCTTGATGGTCCACCGATCCCATGCGGCGGTCAGAATCGCTCCAGGACGTGAACCCGAGTAACGCCCGAGGATGAGGAACCGGCAAAGGCGCCGCAGCGGGCACGACCTGTCTCTCCGGCCGGGCTCTTGCGCCCGCAAGAACTGCATAACCTAATGCAGCCGTCGCCCAAAACAGTCGACGGACCGCACTCCTTGGACGCGAGCGTCACTCGGGAGACAATTTCTTGGTGGCGACGGCGTAAAGGACATTCGTCTCGATCGAAGTCGCACCGCTCGCGCGCAGGAGAGACAAATTTGTCTCTCTGACACGCGAAAAGGTCTCGGGATCGAGTTGCGCGAGTGTCCCGCGATAGCCGCTGCCCATCGCGATCGCCCACCAATCATCGGGCGACTGTAAGGGGTGACGGCCAGCTTCAGCCGCTATGTCGACGTCGCTCACGCCTGCGGCGGCCAGCATTTCGTGCAGACCCGCCGGTTGGGAAATACGGTCCCAGGGATTGAAGCCCCGAAAGAGATCGGGGCGCTCCTGCCGTATCGCGTTCCAGAAGGCGCTGTTCGCGGGTTCGAACAGATCGGGTCCCCAAGTCGTGATGGCGAGCCGACCGCCCGGACGCACCATGCGCCACAGTTCCCGGACCGCCCCGGTCATGTCGGGCACGAAAAAGACGCCGAACACGCAAATTACCGCATCGAATGCGTCGTCCGGATAGCCGAGGGCGAGCATGTCGGCGACGCGGAACTCGATAGTGTCGAGGCCCTTGCTCTGCGCTTTCGACGCGGCCAATGCGATCAAGCGTTCGGCGAGATCGACGGCGATCACTCTGCCCTTCGGTCCGACGCGCTCGGCGGCCGGTAAGGCCGATCCGCCGCTGCCCGAGCAGACGTCGAGCACACATGCGCCGGGCCGAAGATCGAGACGAGCGACGGTCTCTCGTCCGAAGCGATGCCAAAACGAGCTCACGGGGTGGTCGAAATAGTCGGCGGCGGCATTGTAGGCGGCGGCGGCTTTCGCCTTTGCTGCTTCTAATTCGTTCATCCGATTTCCCTGATCTCGCTATGCGTCGCTCACGCGCGCGAGGACACGCCGGCGTTCTCGTACCATGTCCGCGAGCGGCGGACGATATGGACGACGGAGAGCATGACCGGCACTTCCACCAGCACGCCGACGACGGTCGCGAGCGCCGCGCCCGATTGGAAACCGAACAAAGCGATCGCCGTCGCGACTGCCAGCTCGAAGAAATTGCTGGCTCCGATCAGCGCCGAAGGGCCGGCGACACACCATTCGACGCCGAGGCGGCGATTGAGCAAATAGGCGAGGCCGGCGTTGAAATAGACCTGGATCAAGATCGGCGTCGCCAAGAGCGCGATGACCAATGGCTGACGCATGATCTCCTCGCCCTGCAGGCCGAACAGAATGACGAGCGTCAGCAGCAGCGCGACGAGCGAGAGCGGGCCGAGCACGCGCAGCGTCGCTGCCAACACCGCCGCGCCGCCCTTCGCCAACAGCGCGCGCCGCCAGAGCTGCGATGCGATGACCGGCGCGACGATATAGAGCGCGACCGACAGCAGCAGCGTGCCCCAAGGCACGGTGATGGACGACAGGCCGAGCAGCAGAGCGACGAGCGGCGCAAAGGCGACAATCATGATCGTGTCGTTGAGCGCGACTTGCGACAAAGTGAAATGCGGCTCGCCCTCGACGAGGTTGGACCACACGAACACCATCGCCGTGCAAGGCGCCGCCGCCAGCAGAATGAGGCCGGCGATATAGGCGTCGATCTGATCGGCCGGCAGAAAGGGCCGGAACAGATGCGCGATGAACAGCCAGCCGAGCAGCGCCATGGAGAAGGGTTTCACTAGCCAATTGATGCCGACGGTGACGGCGATGCCGCGCCAATGCTCGCGCACTCGGCCGAGCGCGGCGGGGTCGATCTTCAGCAGCATGGGAATGATCATCAGCCACACCAGCGCCGCGACCGGGAGATTCACCTGCGCGACCGTCGCTTCTCCAATGGCGTGGAAAACGACGGGCGTCGCCTGGCCGAGCGCGATGCCGACGATGATGCAGAGCGCGACCCATAGGGTCAGATAGCGCTCGAAAACACCCATGGCGGGCGCTGCGGATGCTTTGCTTCGATCCGGCTCCATGGCGGCCGGAGTTGCGCGCAGTTCCATCGGATTTCCTTTCGGTGAAATATCAGGCGGCTTCGACAGCGTGGCCCGCCAGCTCCAGAAGACGAGAAACGCCGACCGGCTCTTCCTTCAGCAGCGGGACGATCGCATAGCGTCGCGCATGCGTGGCGGCGACGGCGTCGATCTCGCGTATCTCATTGCGCGCGCGCTGACGGAGCAGCGGCGAATGCGGGCGCGCGGCGGCCACGCTATTGTTGATGATCCACGCCCAAGGCTCGATTCCGGCGCGCCGCAGATCGGCCTGAAGGCCGGCCGCCTCCAGAACGGGAGTCGTCTCGGCGAGCGTCGCCAGCAGAACCTTGGTCTGTTTCGGATCCTGCAATTGCATCATCGGCGTCGTGTAATGCGCGCCTTTGGCGTCCAATTGGCGCGCGACCTCGCGATGATAGGCGCCGGTCGCGTCGAGCAGCAGCAGTGTATGGCCGGTCGGCGCCGTGTCCATCACCACGAAACTCTCGCCCGCCTCGCGGATGATGCGCGAGAAGGCCTGAAACACGGCGATTTCCTCGGTGCAGGGCGAGCGCAAATCTTCTTCCAGCATCGCGCGGCCCGCGGCGTCCAGCTTGGCGCCCTTGGCGGCGAGGATCTCGCGACGATAGCGCTCCGTTTCCGCATGCGGATCGATACGGCTCACTTTCAAATGCTCCAATGATCCATGGAGCGTTTCCGCAAGATGCGCAGCCGGATCGGAGGTGGTGAGATGCACGCGCAGGCCGCGGCGCGCGAGCTCCACGGCGACGGCGGCCGCCAGAGTCGTCTTGCCGACGCCGCCCTTGCCCATCAGCATCACGAGGCCGTGACCGTCCGCCGCTATTGCGTCGACCAGCTCCGACAGGCTGGGCGCGTCGAGCGCGATCGGCTCGTCATCGCTCGCGTTCGCCGGCGACGGCGCTGCGACGAGCAATTGCCGCAAGGCGTCCAAGCCGACGAGATTGAACGGCCTGAGCGCGACGCGATCACAGGGCAAAGCGGCGAGCTCGGCGGGCAGCGCGCGCAACGCCGCCTGCTCGCGCTCATAGATGGCGGCGGCGAGCGCATCCTGCTTCGCCTCCTCTTCCGGCAGCAAGCCGTTGATGACGAGATATTGCTGCGCGATGCCGATCGCCGCCAGCTCCTTATGCGTGCGGGCGATTTCGTTCAGCGCCGATCGCTGCGCGCGGGCGACAAGCACGAGGCGCGTGCGCGCGGCGTCAGCCAGCGCCTCCACGGCGCGGCCATATTGCGCGCGTTGCTTGTCCAACCCCGCCAGCGGCCCGAGGCAAGAAGCGTCGCCCTTGCCGGATTCGAGAAAGCCGCTCCACGCGCCGGGCAATTGCAGGAGACGGATCGTATGCCCCGTCGGCGCGGTGTCGAAGACAATGTGATCGTAATTCGCGGTCAGCGCGGAATCGACCAATAGCGCGGTGAACTCATCGAAGGCGGCGATCTCCGTCGTGCAGGCGCCCGACAATTGCTCCTCTATCCCTTTCACCACCGCGTCCGGAAGCAGGCCGCGCACCGGGCCGACGATACGGTCGCGATAGGCCTGCGCTGCGGCTTGCGGGTCGATCTCCAGCGCCGACAGGCCCGGCGCGCCGGGAATGTCGGTCATCCGATTGCCGATGATCGCGCCGAACACTTGCGCCACATTGGACGCCGGATCGGTGCTGACCAGAAGCACGCGGCGGCCGGCCTCGGCGAGCGCGATCGCCGTCGCGCAGGCGATCGACGTTTTGCCGACCCCGCCTTTGCCGGTGAAGAACAGGAAGCGCGGCGGCTGCTCGAGGAATTTCATCACGGCCTTCAGCAGCTGCCACCGCCACAGCATCCGCTCGGCTTCGGCTCCGTCGCGGTCTCGACGAGCCCGGCCCAGCGGGCCAGCTCGCTGCGGCTCGGATAGCGCCCGGCGAGAGCGACCTCGCCCGCAACGAGCACCAGAGGCAGCGCCTCCTGTCCAGAGCGCTCGAGAAAGCCTTTCACGATCGCATTCTCGGCGAAGGCGAGCGGCTGCTGCGCCAGATTGAATCGCTCGATGCGGGCGCCGTTCTGCTTGGCCCAATCGACATCGGCGGCAAAGCTCACCAGCGCCTGATCGACCTCTGTTCCGCACACGCCCGTGCTGCAGCAGAGCGCCGGGTCATAGACTTCGATTGCCGTCATATCCGTCTCCCTCGATTGCTATGCCGTCGCCACGCGCCGGCCGGCGGAATCGACGATGAGCTCGCCGTCCTCCTTGTAAAACGCGCCGCGCTGCGGCAGCGGCAGAATGTCCAGCACCGCCTCCGACGGACGGCACAGCTTCACGCCGATGGAGGTGACGACGATCGGCCGATTGATGAGGATGGGATGCGCCATCATCGCATCGAGCAATTGCTCGTCGGTCAGCGTCGGATCGCCGAGGCCGAGCTCGTGATAGGGCGTCCCTTTTTCCCGCAGCAGCGCCCGCGTCGATATCCCCATTCGCGCGATGAGCTGTGCCAGCAGCGCGCGCGTCGGCGGCGACTTCAAATATTCGATCACATGCGGCTCTATGCCGGCGTTGCGGATGAGGCCGAGCGTGTTGCGCGAGGTTCCGCAATCGGGGTTGTGATAGATGATCACATCGGACGCGCTCATGCGGGCTCCTTCGCGCCGCAGCACGGCGCCTTTGCGGGAAGCTCCGGCTTCGGCGGACAGCATTCGCCCTGCGGCGTCGTCGGCGCGCAGCAGGCGTTCGCCTCGCCCTTCAGCGCATCCAGCACCGGATCGCCGCCATAGACCGCGCTCTCGCCCGTCGTGAGAAAGGTCTCCCACATCAGCCCTTGCGGATCAGCGATCCAGGATTTTTCCGACTGCGCATAGCAGCAGGTGGTCGCGCCCTCTTCATAGATGCGCCCGCCGGCCTGCTTCAGGCGTCCATAGACGTCTTGCAGCTCGTCCGCGGTTTCGACCTGAATGCCGAGATGCTCCAATCCGAGGCTCGACCCGCCTCGCGCGGAAATGGCGAAATTCACGCGCGGATCGTCGAGCATCCATTTGGCGTAATCGGGCTTTGCGACCGTCGGCGCGGCGCCGAACAGCGCGCTGTAGAATTGAATGGATCGCGGCAGGTCATCGACGGACACATGCAGATGCAGGCGCTTCATGGAACCCTCTCGGTCTG
The DNA here is from genome assembly GCF_004366495.1 of Methylosinus sp. sav-2. Lineage (NCBI taxonomy): Bacteria > Pseudomonadati > Pseudomonadota > Alphaproteobacteria > Hyphomicrobiales > Methylocystaceae > Methylosinus > Methylosinus sp. sav-2. The sequence continues at coordinate 150,152 of NZ_SOEJ01000008.1, read as the reverse complement.
GCAGGTCGTATCGGCTTCCGTGACGCAGCAAGCGGCGGCGTCGCCCTTGCAGCAATTCTCCGTCAGATAGGCGAGCAGCGCATTCATGACGGGATAGGCGGCCGAATAGATCAAGGAGCGGCCGTCCCGACGGAAGGTCACGAGATCGGCGTGCTTGAGCTGATTGAGGTGGAAAGACAGAGTGGTCGAAGGAAGCCCCAGCCGCTCGCTGATTTTTCCCGCAGGCAGCCCCTCCGGGCCGGCCTGCATCAGCAGTCGGAAGATATCGAGCCGCGATTCGTGCGCGAGCGCGACGAGGGCCGTGATGGCGGATGTCTTTTCCATAATTCCAATATATTTGAATTATGGGGGAGATCAAGCGCTTTACGGTGGTTTCTGAGCTCACCTCGATGCACACAGTCATGCCCGCGCTTGTTGTGCTTATTCCGAGTTTCTACTCCGCAACGCGGAAAGAGCGGGTCAAAATTTACCGCCGATGTAGTCAGCTTACATCAGGTCACAGTTCCAGCTTTTCTGCCAAATCCATTAGCTCGGAAACGGTCGTGATGGTTGCCGGCACATTTTCAAACCGCGCGACGACCGATGCATAGAATCGATGAAAACCATCGGTCGTACCGTAAGAATATCGGCGATAGCGAAACGGCGTAGACGCTAGGCGCTCATTGAGTTCAGGTAGTTGGATTAATGGGATCGCTTCAATCTCGGACTCCGTTGCGATCCAGCTCATAACGCGGATCATCCTTGTGCGATCAAAGCCGAGCCAATCATTCGGACACGTCTTCGCCCGGTAGGGCGGTTCGATCTCATCAAGCGGGACAATTACGGCGTTAGCTGTCGAGCGGTAGGACGAGGAAGCCGGGGTGAAGGCATCCATACCCGACTCGACAAGCCAGTCGTCCGGAATTTCAAAGCCGCAAGGAAAATGTGGCATTGGGACGCGCATTGAGACTCCAATCAATTTACGAAAGGATAATATCATCCTCCGGTCACGCCGCGCTCGTCATCGCCAGCTCCGTCGCCCCCTCCATCGTCGCAATATCGGCGAGACGGCACTTCAGCGCCGCCCGGTCCAGCGTTTCGAACGGCAGATTGACGAAGGCGGTCAGCCGCGCGCCGAGGCGGCGATAGGCTTCCATGAAGGCGGCGCGCTTCTGCGCGTCATCGCCCTTCACTATCGCCGGGTCGGCGACGCCCCAATGCGCCAGCAGCGCGTTGCGCGGCCAGGGGCCGCAGGGCTGCTCGCATATGTCGTCGCAGAGGGTGATGACGAAATCCATGCGAGGCGCGTCGGGCCTCGTGAATTCCTTCCAGCTCTTGGAACGAAACGCCCGTGTGTCATAGCCGAGCGACGACAGCAATTCGACGCCGATCGGATCGGGCCGCTCGGCGGGCCGACTACCCGCGGAAAAGCCGCGGAAGCGGTCGCCGCCCTCACGGTTCAGGATCGCCTCCGCCAGAATTGAGCGCGCGGCGTTGCCGGAGCAGAGAAACAAAACATTGCGCGCCCGCCTGCTCGCCGATTTCGGACGCTTCTGCGGAAAGGCGGGCGCGGAGAGCGTGAGATCATCCAGCGACGCGCCGAGATCGGCCAGCATCGTCGTGAGCACATGGCCCAATTTGCCGGAATTGGCGGCGTAGATCACCGAGCGCCCCTCGCGTCGTCCAAGGACGAGGCCCGCGCGTTCGAGATGGGCGATATGGGTCGAGAGCGTATTGTGCGGCACGGCCAGCAGGCGGGCGATGTCGCCCGCCGGCAGCCCATAGGGAAGATAGCGCAGCAGCAGACGATAGGCCTCGAGCCGAGTCGTCTGCGCCAAGGCCTCGAAAATGCCGACGATCTCCTCCGCGGTGAGCCGATCTTCCGCCATTTTCTTCCTCCGCCCTTCGCGGAAGATAGCCCATTCGTCGATATTTCGCTATGTCTCGACGAAATGCGCCAATGGCGGCGCTCAGGCGGCGCCGTCGACGGGCTTCGCCTTGCCGATCTCCTCGAGCCGCCTCTGCAAGGAGAGCTTGTCCAGACCCTTCATCGGCAAGGAAGCGAAGATCGAGATACGGTTATTGAGCATGCGGAATGCGTCGGCGAAGGCCAGATGCTTTTCGACCTCGGTCCCTTCGACAGCGGCGGGGTCGGGCAAGCCCCAATGCGCCGTCATCGGCTGGCCTGGCCAATAGGGACACTCTTCTTTCGCAGCGTCGTCGCAGACGGTGAAGACGAAATCGAGCGGCGGAGCGCCGGGCTCGGCGAATTCGCTCCAGCTCTTCGAGCGATAGCCGTCCGCCTTGAACCCGGACTTCTCCAATACGGCCACCGTATACGGATTGACCTCGCCTTTTGGGCGGGAGCCCGCGCTATAGGCGTTGAATCGACCTGCGCCCACGCGATTGAGGATCGCCTCGGCGATGATCGAGCGCGCGGAATTGCCGGTGCAGAGAAAAAGAACATTATAGACTTTGTCTTCCGTCATTGGGCTCCCTCCCGGCTATTGCCGTTATGTCTGGACCTCTCGACATATTGATATATCGCTCCTCGCCTTTTCTGCAAAGCGCGAGATGGAGCCTCGATCCCGATTTTGACGCCGCGCCCCTGGGCTTCGCCGCATCCCGGAAGAAGTGCGAGCGTCGCGACAACCTGCAGCTTTTCGACCAGCTGAAGAAGACGGCCAGCTCCGCGCTGTCGCTCACCCCATCCGCGACGCTGGCGACAGATCGCGCGCCGAAGCGGCTCATCCAATGCGCCGCCCGCACGTATGAGAATCGCATCCGCTACGCTGACCCGCGCCATGGAGGACGGAAGCATCCTTCGCCTCGAGGAGCAGCAGGACCCGCTCATCGCCGTGCTGTCGGAAAAGACGCCGCCGACCCCCGAGCTCGACACGGTCGTAGACGCAATTTCCCGACCTCATGGCGACGGCGCTCACCGGGCGGGACATGGGCGCCTCTCGCGCTCGTCATATCGCGGACGCTCGCGGCTCGCGCTCGTTCGGACGCAGACCATTCGAAGCCGGCGCCGGCATGGCCTCGAGCAGATGGCTTCGAACGCCGCGCCTACTCGGCGGTCGTCGGCTCCGGCGACGCGCTGGTCGCAGCGCCGTGCTTGCGGAATCCGCGCGCTTTCCTTTTCTTCCACCAGATATAGACGCCTGTGACCGAAAGCATAGCGATAGCGAGGCCGAGCGCGCAGACGAAGATGCGATATGGAAGGCCGAACACATTCGCCATGTGCAGCTCCATCAGCCATGCGGTCAGCGTATTGCCCGTGCGCGCGCCCGAGGGCGGAGCAAAGCTCGATAGCTCGCCGCCATGAGCGTCGAAATAGACCGAAGTGCTCCCATATTTCTCGCCGATGTCGAGGCTGCTGTGCGCGCTATAGCGATAGCGTCCCTCCTCACGCTCCAGAGCGAGCGCGACCTGCCTTTCGACCGTGAAGCCTTTCGTTTTCGCCTGCTCGTCCATCAGCCGCGCGCCGATCGCCTGCGCCTCCCGCCACCCCAGCGGTTCGCGACCGTCGGAAGCGGATGGCGGCGCCGGCTGCGCCCAGATCGGCCGCTCGAAATCGAACAGCAGCTCCGTCACGCTCATATAAAGGCCGTTCAAATTCATGAACACGCTGGACCAGGCGAAGACGAGCAGCGCCACCCACAGCCACAGGCCGCCGGCGCGATGCAGATCGAAATTGATGCGATAGAAGGACGCGCTGGATTTCACGAGCCAGGACGGTCTCCAGCGCTGGAGAAAGCCGCGCTTGTGCGCTCCGCCCTGCGGCGGCAAAGTCAGGTAGAAGCCAACGAAGCAATCGATCGTCCAGGCGAGCGCGACAAGGCCGAGAATCCAGCCGCCGAATTCGCCGAGCGCCAGCGCATAATGCAGACGATAGACGAAGGGCAGGATCGTGCTCGCTCCGTCGGGCAGCCCCTTGGTCGAGCGGCGGCCCAGCTCCTCGCCGGAGCCTTCGTCGAGGAAGAGCTGATTGAAGTCGAGCGGAGACGCGCCAGGGCGCGCCTCCATGCGAATGGTCGCCGAGCCCATTCCGTTGAAGAAGACGGATTGGACTTGCGCCTCCGGGGCCAGCGCCTCGGCCCGAAGCGCAAGCGCGCCGGCGTCGCGCGCGACGCTCGCCCGCGCGCCGGGGAAGAGCCGCGGCGATAGCCATTGGTTCAGCTCCGGCAGAAAGGCGAGCAGCGCGCCGGTGAGGCCGACCAGGATCAGAAACCCGGCCATGGTCAGGCCGACCCAGCGATGTACGATAACCCAGAAGGAACGCCGCATCTTTTAGAACTCGACTTTGAGCGACCCGAGGAAGGTGCGCGGCGCGCCGGGCATGATGAAATTGCCGCTGTTCGAGCCGACAAAATAATGTTCGTCGGCAAGATTGTCGATATTGAGCTGCGCGGTGACGCGCGTCGGCCCTATCCGCCACGAATAGCTGCCCATCACATTCACGATCGCATAGCCGGGCAACTGGTAGCTATTGCCCTGATCGCCCTCTCGCGGCCCCACGGCCACCACGCCGGCTCCGACCTTCAAGCCGAGGAGCGAAGCCTGCTGGAATTCGTATGTCGTCCAGAAGCTCCCATAGTGTTCGGGCGCGAGATAGAGGCGCTTGCCCTGATTGCGATAGCCGCCGCTGGCGTCGCTGTCCTTCGTGATCTTCGCGAAAGGCAGATAGGAATAGGCGCCGATGACTCTCAACCCGGGGAGGACCTCACCGGAAACATCGAATTCGATTCCGCGCGTTTCGGCTTCGCCGATCGTCCGTCGTAGGTTCGGGTTCAGAGGATCTGGCACAGGGAGATTGCGCTTTTTCAGGTCGAAATAGGCGAAAGTCGCTGTCAGACGTCCATCATCGGCTTCGGCTTTCAGGCCCGCTTCCCATTGCTCGGACGTTTGCGCGGGAAAGAGCGCGCCATCGGATCGTAAGACGCTATTGGCCGCGCCGAATCCTTGCGAATAGCTTCCATATACCGAGAGCCAAGGCGCGGGGCGCCACAACAGGCCGCCGCGCGGACTGACCTGTTCCTCTTTCGTGGTGATCACATTCGCGAGATTGTTGACGGCCGTCGCGCTGTCGAATCGGAATCCGCCCATCGCGAAGAAGTTATAGGGAAGCTCCATCTGATCCTGGAAATACAGGCTGTGCCATTCCTGGGAGAGATCGAGCCGCCCGATCGTCGCTGGCGACACCGGTATGACGGTGTAGGGCAGATAGGTCGGAGCGTAGATATTGAACGGGGACGCCACTACGCAGCAATTGCGAAGACCGACGAGCTTGTCGTCGATGTGGAAGTAGTCGTAACCGAAGAGCAGCTTGTGCCGCACGGGGCCGGTGTCGATCTTTCCGGTGAGATTGAGAGTCGTGTAATAGCGATCGGACGTCGTGTCGGGCGCCTGATTGTAGAAGCGTCCCAATGTTCCGTCAGCGTTCGCTTTGCCGAAAAACATCGTCCGATTATCGAACGCCATGTGCTCGAAGGTGAATCGATGCGTCAGCGTCCAATTCTCGTCGAAATCATGCGACCAGTTCAACCCATAGAGCGTACGATAGCCCTTGTTGACGCTGTTGAGAGGATCGCCGACGAAGCGCGTCCTCTGGATAGGCGCAGGGCCGGAGCCGAGCGGCGGTATGCCGGGATCGGGACGCTCGTCGAATTGCTGATATTCGAATTCGAAATTCGCGCGCGTCGCCGCGTCGATGTTCCAGCGCACCACCGGCGCGATGAAGACGCCTTCATTCTCGACGAAATCGCGAAACGATCCGGCGTTCTCATAAGCGATATTCACACGATAGAGGAGCGATTTCTCCTCGTTGAGCGGGCCGGTGGAATCGATCGTCGTCCGGTAGAAATCGAATGATCCGGCCTGCTGCTGAATGGCGTGATAGGGCGTCTCCAGCGGCTGCTTGGTGACGAGATTGACGATGCCGCCGGGCTCGCTGCGGCCGTAGAGAATGGACCCCGGCCCTTTCAGCACTTCGATGCGCTCGAGATTGGCGGTGTAGCGCTTCGTCGTGCCGCCGCCGAGCACGCCGGGCAGAGCGAAGCCATCTCGGTAGATCGTATCATTGAAGAAGCCGCGAATGATGAATATGTCGCCGAGACCCTGATTGCCCGGCATGGGCAGCACGCCGCTGACATTCTGCAGCGCCTTCTCGACGCGGATCACCTGCTGATCCTGCAACACTTGCTGCGGCACGGCCTTCACCGAGAACGGCGTCTCCATGATCGGCGTGTCGATCTTGGTCGCTGTGGACGTGTTCTTGGGATTGTAGGTCTTGGCGTCCCCGCCGGAGCCATTGCCCGGCCGTCCTGCCGGCACGGCGCGCTCCGCCCCCACATCGATCGGCGGCAGCGACTCGGCCCCGGCGTCATTGCGCACGCCATTGTCCGCCTGCGCCAGAGTGATCAGCACCGAGCGGCCGTTATCGGCGAATCTGTAAGTGAGCGTGGTTCCCTCCAGCAGAGCGCGCAAGGCGTCCTGCGTGGTGAATTGGCCGGACAATCCGCGCGTTCGCACGCCGCGCGTCAGCCGCGCGTCATAGGAGAGCCGAAGATCGTTCTGATCCGCGAAGGCGGTGAGCGCTTCCGTGAGCGGGATTTGGTCGATGCGGTAGAATTTGACGGCGCCGGTCCGCTCCTGCGGAGCGATGGCGGCCTCGGCCGGACGGGAGGTCGATCCTGAGCCCGCCATCAAAAAGCCGACTGTCGCCGCCGCGATTGCCGAACCCATGTCGCTCTTCCCCTTCGGGGCCTTCGTCCTCGCCATTGCGCCGCCTTTTGAATTCATCGAGGGCGCGAAAATGCCCCCTCATTGGATTCAACGCGGTCGATCTGCGCCTCGGAACCATGCCGAAAAAAAAGCCTCGAACTTTTTTCCGGGCAGGTGGAATTTCGGCGAAGGACGTCACTCGTGGAGCAGGATCAGATAATTCGACAAGCGATAGGCCGAGAGGCCGAGCGCGGTTTCGATATCGGCGAGGGCCTGCGTCGGATCATCCGTGCGATAGACGCCGGTCACGCGGCGCGCGCAAATCTCGCGGCGCAGACAATAGACGACGCCATGACGATAGCGGCCGAGCATGGCGAGCACATCGCCGAGCGCCTCGTCCTCGACGATCAGCCTGCCGCGCCGCCAAGCGGTGAGCTTCGCCACATTCGCGCCGGCCGGCGCGCTCGCGGAAGAGCCGCGTAGGAAGCTCGTCTCCTGCCCTTCCCGAGCGACGACCTCCGCGCCGCCGCTGGCCACGGAAACGCTGTGCTCCGTGACCGTCACGCGCGCGCCATTCTCGTCGAGGGCGACGTCGAAAGACGTGCCGAGCGCTGTCGCCGAGCCACCGGCGGCCTCCACGACGAAGGGTCTCGACGCATCCGGCGCCACATCGAACCATGCCTCCCCGCGCAGCAGCGTGAGGCGACGGCGCGCCGGCGTGAAGTGGAGCGTGATCGCCGAGCGCGCGCCGAGCTCGACATGCGATCCGTCCGCGAGCGTCACGCGACGCGTTTCGCCGGCGCCGGTGGAATAGTCGGCGACAAACGGAATGGAGAGATCGCCGAGCAACAAGGCGAGAGCCATAGCGGCGGCGGCGCCGGCCATGACCGGGCGGCCCCTGCGCCTCACCGGAGCTTGCTTCGCAGGGCGGCGCACGCTCAGCGCGGCGAACTCGGCGGATAATCCCTCGGCCTCGCGGAACGCCGCCGCATGCGCGGTATCGGCCGCGAGCCAAGCGTCGAGCGCCGCCTGCTCCTTGCGCGTCAACGGTCCTTCCTTCTTTCGAAGGACCCAGTCCACCGCAATGTCGTGCGGGTCTTCCGGCGTATCGCTGTCGAAGCTCATGCGCGTCGCCGCCTGATCGGCATGGACATTGATTTCGGGAATGACGCCGCAGCGCGCCGCCTGGCCCCGCTCCTGATCGCTTTGCCCGCGCCCTCTATAGAGTACAACGCGCTGGATGGAAAAAACGGAACCTCGCGATGTAACAGCATGATCAGCGCGCCGCCTCGCGGCAGCGCCGAAAGGCGAGGCGGATATGCCGCCGCGCCATGCTGTCGGAAATGCCGAGCCGCGCAGCGGCCTCCTTCACCGGCAGGTTTTCCTGCATGACGAGGACAAAGACCTCGCGGCATCGGGGCGGAAGCGTTTCGATCGTCGCGATCAAAAGCCGCGATCTGTCGCTCTCCTCGCTCGACGCTCCGGGCAAGGCTTCGGCCGAGGGCGCCTCCGGCAGCTCTTCCTTGAATTCGAGATATTTCGCCTCGGTATTGCGCCGCCGCGCGAGATCCCGCGCGAGGTTTGTCGCGATCGTATGGAGAAACGCCTCTGGATCGGGCATGGCCTCGAGCCCGCCACGGCGCAGAGCGCGGATGAAGGTCTCCTGCAGCAGGTCCGGCGCGTCGTTCGCGCCCGCTTTGCCGCGCAGGTAGACGAGAAGCTGACGACCGTGGCGCTTGAAAAGCTCGCCCACGGAGCGCCGCAATGCAGAATCGAGCATTTTGCACCGGCGAGGGCTGATCGAGATCGCAAAAAGCCCGAGCGGCGGTCCCGGCAGGGAGATCGCTACGCCTCTAGGGCTGGCGGCAATGGGATCGAGAAAAAGCGCGGCGGGGCGCGCTGCGACCACGAGCTGATCCAGCCGGCCGGCGATGATGGCTCCACCATCCGAGACTCGTCGCCCAGAACGATCTCGGCGGCCCGGAATGAGAGAACGGCGCCGGCTGGGAGGACCGAGAGAAAACCCGTCGGACCATCGATCTGGCCGGCCCGGCACGGAATGCAGCAGGAGCAAGAAAAATGCGGTCCAGGGGAATGGCGATGGCCATCGGCGCCGCCGGACGTGGCGCAATGGCCGGCCTCTGCGGCGACGACCCCCGGTTCGACAGCGGACAAAGCCGCGACCGCCATGCCGGGCAAGACGAGAGCCCAAGCCAAGAGGCCCACGATCAATAGGCGGGCTATTCCCTTCGGCCAGAGCGCGAACTTATCCATTCTCCATACGGAACCCCCGGATGCTGGCGAGTGTCAAGCGCGGGGGACGGCGAGCCAGCGAAACCCTTTCCCTGTTGCAGAAGCGCAACAGAGACCGCCGCGGCGCCGACGAAGCCGGAACCCACCCCGGTCCTTCGCCGCGCGAACCGAAGGCGCCGTGATTTTTCGAGACCTCAGAGCCGCTTCGATTTCGCGAAAGCGTCTCGGCCGACCTTGTCGGCGGACAGCCGGAAACCGGCGAACATTTGCTCCATCATCGCTTTGACCGCCGCCGGAGCCCGCTCCGGCTGGCCGGCGTCGAATGGCGGCTCGGGCGCATATTGCGCGATGAGCTGCACGCCCTCGGCGTAAGTGCGGTCGCGCAATTCGCCGACCAGAGCCAGGGCGAAATCGAGGCCCGCCGTCACGCCCTCCGCGGTGATGCGATTGCGATCGCGCACGAAACGGCCGGGCGTCGGCGTCGCGCCGAAGATCGGCAGCAGCGGCTTCGCCGACCAGTGCGACGTCGCACGATAGCCGTCGAGCAGGCCCGCCGCGCCGAGCAGAAGCGAGCCCGTGCAGACCGAGGTGACATATTTCGCGCGCGCGCCGCGGCTTTTGATGAAGCGCAACGTCGGCTCGTCCTGCATGGCGGCGAGCGTGCCGGAGGCGCCGCCGGGCACGCAGAGAATATCGAGATCGACCGGCGCATCGTCGAAGCTCGCGTCCGGCGTGATCGTCAATCCCGTATCGCTGACCACCGGCGTCTTGCTCTTTGCGATCACGAAAGCCGTCGCGCCCATCAGCCCGGTGAGCATGTAATGCGGGCCGATCATGTCGAGCGCGGTGAACTCCGGATAGATCAGAAAGCCGATCTTCTCATTGCCGGACCACGAGGCCGGCATGTTCGACATATCATGATCGGCCGTGACCTTCTGATCGGCGCGCGCATCGAGCGCGCCGCCGGCGACGAGCGCGGCGAATGCGGCCAAGGCTTCGCCGAAGCGGCGGCGATCGAGCGTGTCCAATGGCCCCTCCTACATTTTCACGGAAACGGTGGCGAAGAATGTGCGCCCCTCCCCCGGCGCGACGCGCCCGGAGAGATAGGGATATTGGACGTAATAGCGTCGATCGCCGAGATTTTTGGCGGCGATCGAGAAGGTGAAATTCTCGTGCTTGTAGGCGACATCGGCGTCGAATGTGATGTAGCCCGGCGTCGTCCAGGTGCGGCCGAGTTCGACGCGCGAGGATGAGGCGGCGTAGAAGCCGGCGCCGAAGGACCAGCCCTGCAGCGCGCCGTCGAAGGCGTAATGGCCCCAGAAACGGCCGGAGTCGCTGGGCGTCCCGACGAGGCGCGCGTTCATATATTGCGTGTTCTCATCGCTCGTGACCTTGGCGTCGATATGGGCGTAGCTGCCGAGGAAAGAGAGATTTGGCGTCGGCTGCCAGACGAGGTCGGCCTCGAATCCATGCGAGTTCTGCTCGCCGGTCTGCCTCTGAGTGAGGGAGCCGGACACGGCGGTCGGCACATTGGTGCGCGTGAGATCGAAATAAGCGAGCGTGCCCGAAAGGCCGAACGGACCGTCGAGCTTCACGCCGCCTTCGAGCTGTCGCGACCCTTCGGGCTTGGGCGGCGCATTATTGGCGCCCGAGAAATAGCTGACCCCGCGCAAGCCTTCAGAATAGCTCCCATAGACGGAGAGCCAGTCGGTCACATCATAGGTCGCGCCGACGCGCGGCAGCACGCGCGTCGCGCTCGCGTCATAATGAGTCGGCGGCGTGACCGCATTTTCGGTGAAATGGATATCGACCGTGGCGACGCGCAGAGCGCCGAGGAAATGCAAGCGATCGAAGATCGTCGACTGCAATTGAACGCTCGCGCCGGCGTTCTGATAGCTATTTGCGATCTTCGTGAACACCACCGTGTCCGCCGCTCCTTCGACCGGCAGCCGAAAGGCCGGAAAATAGGGCGCGCGAAAGTCGATCAGCTGAGGGAAGCCGAAGAAGGGATCGGCGTCTGTCGCATTATTGCCCGCCATGACTCCGTGATCGACGACGCGATTGAAATCGCCGCCGACGAGCAGACGATTGCGGGTCGGGCCATAGTCGAATTTCGCGACGAAATTGGAGCTGATCGAGAATTCGGTCAGCTTCTGATCGAGAATGTCGTTCGCGACATAGAATTGCGACGGCCCGCCATAGACGCCGTAGGGACCGAAGTCGTACGTGGTCGGCTCATTGCCGAAGAGGAGCTGCGACGGCTCGTGAATTTTCGTGACCGAGTAGCGCGCCGTGGTGAAAGTGGAAAATGTGTCGTCGAAGGCGTGATCGAAGCGCGCCGTCACCGACTGCGATTCCGTGGAGGTGACGGGAAGGCCGGCGTTGGCGAGGAAGGCCGAGCGGCGAATGGAATAGAATGAGCGATCGACAGAGCCGACGGCCGGCAGGCCGGGATAATCCTGCTGCTCGCGCCGCGCGATATGGCCTTGCAGCGTGAGCGAGGTTCCCGCGTTATTGGTGATGGTCAGCGTCGGATCGAGCGTGTAGCTCTGGCGGCGGATCGTGTCGACAATCGATTGCGAGGTCTCGAACTGGCCGGCGAAGCGAAACAGCAGCGTCTTGGAGTCATTGAGCGGCTGATTGATGTCGAGATAAGGACTGCCGAAGCGATAGCCGCCGGCGCGCACGCCCACTTCCGCGAACCGATCCGGTGTGGGGAGCTTCGACACGATGTTGACGACGCCTCCGATCGGGCTCGACCCGCCTTGGAACAATATATTTGCGGGACCCTTCAAAACCTCGACCCGCTCGACATTGACGAGCAGATCGCGCTCGCCGAGCGAGCCGTAATTCGGCAATCCGTCGATATAGCGCTCCGCGTCCATTCCGCGCAGCTTGACGCCGAGCCCGCCGGGAAAGCGCGGATCGAGCGGCGTGAGGCCGGAGATGTTGTGGAAGAGTTCGGACTGCGAGATGGCGTTTTGGTCGTCGATCAGCTTGCGTGGGACGACGACGACGGAAAGCGGCAGCTCCTTGAGCGGCGTGGCCATGCGCGCGATGCGCGCGGTCAGCGCCTGATAGCCGCGCACCGGCCCGGCGGTGGTCTGCTCGACATCCGTGGCGGTCTTTGCGGCGGCCGCGCGGCGCTCATCCGCAGCGATGGAGATGGGCGGCAGCGCCTCTTGCGCGGCGGCGCCGGGCAGGCCGGCCACGACGAGGGCGAGCGCGCTGACCGATCGCAGGGAAAAACGACGATTCATTTGTGGCCTCCTTGATCGCCGCTCTCTCGACGGCGTGGATGTCGTAACGTCCGACAGGGGAGCGAGGCCCGCCAGCCTCCAACCCTCGGAGCAGCGCTCTAAGGACCCCACTTAACCCGAATGTAACGTGAGCGCCGCCTCCATGGCTTTTCGCGGACTGTGGCGCCGGCGCAACAGTCACGCTCGCGTCCGCTTGCCACCGCCACAATTGGCCACGATAATCCGCGCTCCCGATAGACGCGAGGCGGCGCCGAAAGATGCGGGTTCTGATGGTGGAGGACGAGCCGGAGATGGCGAAGCTCGTCGCGGGGAAGCTCGCGCGTTCGGGCTTCGTTGCCGATCGCGTCGGCTCGCTCGACGAGACGATGGAGGCGCTGCGGCAGCACAAATATTCGCTGGTGCTGCTCGACCGTCGTCTTCCGGACGGCGACGCGATCTCCATATTGCCCAAGATTCGTCGAGCGCAGCCGTCGATCCGCATCGTGATGCTGACCGCGCGCAACGCCGTCGAGGATCGGATCGAAGGGCTCGACGCCGGCGCCGATGATTATGTGACCAAGCCCTTCGACGCCAATGAGCTGATCGCGCGCGTGCGCGCCTGCCTGCGGCGGCCGGGCGGCGAGGCGGCGACCCCGATCGCGGTCGGCAGAATCGTCTTTCATCCAGATACGCGCGACGTCAGCGTCGATGGCGCGCTGGTTCTGTTTCACAAGCGTGAGCGCGCTCTGCTGGACATTCTGCTGCTCAACGCCGGACGCGCCGTGCTGCGCGACCGGCTGCTCGCGGAAATCTACGGTTTCGCGGACGATGTGCAGGCCACCGCGCTCAGCATGCTGGTTTCGCGCCTGCGACGCCGGCTGCTCGATCTCGACGCCGGCGTCGAGATTCACACGGCGCGCGACGTCGGCTATCTGCTGACGGAGCGCAAGGAGAAATGAGAAGCCCATCCCTGCTCACGCGCTTCGTGCTCGGCATCACTGCGATCGAGCTGCTCACCTATTTTCTCATTTGGCCGGTCACGGCGATCCTCGCCACTTACATGGGGCTCGCAGTGACCGACTCCGTCAATTATTGGGCGGAGTTTCGGGCCATCGAGGTGGTCGACGCCGCGCTGGTGAAAGACGCCGCCCATATAGAGGAGACGCCGGCGCTGCGCGCCTATCAGGCCCGCAATCCCAATTTCCGTTTCGCGATCATCGACAGCCGCAACGGCGCCGCGCTCGCCGGCTCATCGGAGGCGCTCGCGCGCGTTTTGCCGAGCGGCGGCGGGATCATCGCCATCCGAAATTATTTCCGACTTCCGAATGATCCCGATCCCGACGCCCGCGGCGTCTTGCGGGAGGCCAAGCCGCCCTATCGGGTGGCGATCTATGGCTACACGCTGCATTGGGACGATCTCGGCGCCGTGATGCGCATGCTGGCGGATCGCACGCAGATCATTCCTTTCCTGCCCTTCGTCGTGTCGGCTATTCTCATCTCCTGGCTGATGACGCGCTTCGGGCTGACGCCGCTCTACAAAGCGAAGGACCAGCTCGCCAGCATCGATTTCAAATCGGTCGACCAGCGCATAGACGGCTCCAAGGCGCCCAAGGAGATCGCGCCGTTTCTCGGCGCGCTCAACGCCGCTCTGGCGCGGCTCGAGGACGGCGCCAAGCAGCAGCGGCGCTTCACGGCCAATGCCGCGCATGAGCTGCTCACGCCGATCGCGATTCTGCGCGCGCGTCTCGACGCGCCCAACGAGCCGGGCTTTCTCGGCGATCTCGCCCGCGACATTCGGCGCATGCAGTCCATCGTCGAGCAATTGCTGGTTCTCGCCCGCGGAGCGGAGCGTGGAAGCCTCGTCGCCGAGGACATAGATCTCGGCGCGCTCGCCCGCCATATGATCGCCGACTATCTGCCATTGATCGTCGACAATGGCCGGGCGATCGCCTTCGATCCCCCGGCGACGCCGGTCGTCGTCCGCGCCAATCGGCAAGCGCTCGAATGCATGCTGTCCAATCTCATCAATAACGCCCTGCGCGCCGAACCCGTCGGCGGGACGATCGAGCTTCGCGTGCGCGCCGGCGCCAGCCTGGAGGTCGCCGACCATGGCGAAGGGGTCGCGGCGAGCGAGCGGGAACTGGTCTTCGAGCCCTTCTGGCGCCGGACCGAGACGACGCGCGGAGCCGGCCTCGGCCTCTCCATCGTCAAGGAACTTTCGGAAAAGCAAGGCGGCAGAGTCTTCGTCGTCGAGACCCCGGGCGGCGGCGCGACATTCGGCCTCGCGCTGCCGGATCTGGGAGCGTCATGACGCGCAGCGAGCTGCAGGACGCGAAATGCGCCGTTGCGACGTCCGCGGACGACGCTCACGAGGATGCGGCGACATGCGCTCGCGCGCGGCGGCGTCGATAATCGGCGACCGCGCGCGCGATCGGATGCCGACCGAATGCGAGCTCGGCGATGGGCGCCACGAAGATCGCGGGAGCTGCGCCGCCGCCGACCTCGACTTGGCACATGAGGCCGAAGGCGTCGCCGGCGTCGAAAACATTGGTCACAGTGCATCGCCGGTCCGAGCCGCGACGCCGCGCGGCCGCGATCGACAGAGCCAGCGACCGTCCCCTCGGATGCGCCATAAGAGGCAAGCAGGGTCGAAGCGCATCGATCAGCCCGCGAGCGTCGGCGGCGCGCGCCGGGTCGACGTCGTTAGAATCCATATCTCGAGCAATATTTGTCATGTCGAAATCTGCTTGCGTGAATGTCGCTATGGACGTTTCGGTGAATGCGACGCGCTTCCGGCAGTCGGACGCAGCGCTCGACGAGCAATCCCTCATCGTTCTCCGAGACGAGCCTCCTCGTCGTCGGAGATTGCGCCCTGCTCTACCGCCTTACACGCCAATGAACGAGGAATATATAATAGAAATAACTTCAGGCAAGCAAAATACATAACGTAGATACATGTAATTTCTATCCGTATAGAAGCAATACGCTCACAATACATACAGCCGGATACGTAATATTGCCCCTCTGCGCAGCTATTTCCCCGCGGCCTGCGTCTTCCAGGGATCGGCGAAGCGCGGCGAGGTGAGCAGAGTCTCGTCGGTCAACGCCTTCAGAAAAGCGAGCAGATCGGCCTTCTCCTGCGGCGTCAGATCGACCTTCACGATCAGCGGGCTCTTCAACGGATTGGCCGCGCCGTCGCCGGCGTTGGGGCCGCTCGCGATCTTCCGCCCGCTGCGCGCATAGATATCGATGACCTCCTCGAGCGTCGCGACCGTTCCGTCATGCATATAAGGCCCTGTCACCGCTATGTTGCGCAGTCCCGGCGCGCGGAACTTGCCCATATCGTCCGGGTCTTGCGTGATGTCGTAGAGGCCGTGATTGGGCTCTGGATAGGCGCCCTTTCCGTTGATGTCGTAGAGCCCCGTATTGTGGAACGGCGTCTCCGCCTCCCGCGTCTTGGCGTGCACGAATTGATCGTCGAGATTGACGCTGCCATGGCAGTGATGACATTCCGCCTTCTCGCCGAAATAGAGATCGTGCCCGCGCTGCTCCGCCTCGGTCAGCTTGATCTTGCCTTGCAGATATTGATCGTAACGGCTGTCGAAGGAAACGACGCCGCGCTGGAAAGCCGAGATCGCCTTGATGATCGTCTCGAAGGAGATCTGCTCGGCCGGCTTTTTCTCCGGAAAAGCGGCGGCGAACCATTTCTTATAATCCGCGTCATTGCGGAAGCGCGCGACGATCTCCGCCTTATTGGCGTCATTGACGCCCATCTCGATCGGCCGCTCGCCATAGAGCGGATTTTCCATCTGCCGCTCGAGCGTCACCAGCGCCGGATTGGCCCAGGTGAGCGTCGCATGCCAGCCGGAATTGACGATCGACGGCGCATTGCGCGGCGTCTTCTCGCCCGTGGAGCCGACGCTGACGACGCGCCCGTCGGTGAAGGCGCGCTCCTGCAAATGACAGGAGGAGCAGGAGACGGTCGCATTGCCGGAGACGCGCTTGTCGAAGAACAAGCGCCGTCCGAGCTGAAACTTCTCCTCCGACATGGGATTGTCGGCAGGCACGCGCGGCGGCGGAACATATTTGGGAAGCTCCCATTTCCATTCCGTCGGCTCTGCCGTCGCGACGCAAGTCGCCGCGACGGTGAGCGTTATTCCGAAGAGCGCGGCCCGGCTCATTGCTTTGCGCCCACGACTTTCGCCGGCGTCGTCGCGCCGACCTTGAAAATCGGCGAGAGGCCGGGCTTGGTCTGCTTGCCGGCGTCGCCGGCGCCCGCGGCGCTGTCGCCGAGATTGAGGCCGAGCGCGGCGAAAACGGCAATACATTCGGGGTCGTCGAGCGCGCTCATGCAGCCGATCGCCCCGCCCTTGTCGGCGGCGATATCGGAATTTGCGAGCAGACGGGTCAAATCGAACTCGACGCGCTGCGTCTTGGGATCGAAGCGGTCGAGCGCCACAGAGAAGCGGTTCTCATGCGCGCAAGCGACGATCTCGCCGGTCGCCGGATTGCCCTTGCAGGCGGTGGAGCCGATATGCACCATCCACGTCCGCGTCTTGGAGCCGTCGGCCTTGACGACCGGCGTCTCCGGATCGAACTCGAAAGTCACGAAGCGGCGGCCGGCCTGCCAGTTCCACGCCATGCCGACCACATCGAGCGGCGCCGGCGCGGTCTCGACATTGGAATGATTGATCGAAACGGGCTTGCCGTCGACGATCGTCTCCACCGGGGCGCCGACCGAGAATTCGAGGCCCACATAGGCGCCCGCCGGCGCTTTGCCGACGATTGTCGTGTTCTTGGCCGGATTGCCCGGCGTGCATGGACTATTGCCGCCGCGCGCATCTTTGAAATCGAGCAGAGCGACATCGCCATATTGCCATTCGCTCTGCTCCAGCGCCACCGGCGTGCGCTTGCCCTTGGCGTCGACCAGCTTGAAGCCATACACGTAGAGACGCGCTTCATGGAGCTTGGCGGACAGATGGCCCGTCCCCAGATTGGCGAGCGGCGCGCCGCAGCCGACCTCCTTGCCGTCGTCCATCAGCACGAAGGAAATGGACACCGGCTTCGTCTCGCTGGAGGCGGCGAGAACAGGCCCGGAAACGCCGCAAAAATAGCCGGCCGCCATGGCCGCAAATCCGAGGTTTCGTAAAATCCGCATCTCGACTTCCTCCGCTTTTCGGCCGGGCGTTCCGCCCGCCGCAAAAATTCCCGAGGGCCTCGCCTGTCTTATAGGACGCGCGAGGAGGCGAAAAAGGAACGTCGGGACGAAAGATTTTTTGCGGCAAGCGCAAGATCTCCCGTCCCGCGACGCACGCCGATCAGAATTCCACCCGCAGCGACCCCATAAAAGTGCGGGGCGTCCCGGTTTGGATGAGGTATCGGCTGGCCGCCGAAGGGTAATAGGTTCTATCGCCGATATTCTTCACATTGAGCTGCGCGGTGACGTTAAAACCTTCGATCTTCGTCCGATAGGCGATCATGCCGTTGAAGATGGAATAGCTCGGCAGAACGAAGGAGTTCGCCGTGTCGCCCAGCTGATCCGAGCTCGCGGAGACGCCGCCGGCGACGCTCAGCCCGCGCAGATCGCCATCCGCGTCGTATTTGACCCACAGATTGCCGTAGTTGCGCGGGCTGCCCGGCAGAATGCCGCCGCTGACCGCGACCTGCCGCGTATAGGCGCTGACGGGATCGGTGGCCGTGCCGACGAGCGTCCGCACATCGTCATGCGTATAATTGGCGATGACGCTCCAATTGTCGTCGATGCGGCCGGTCAGATCGATCTCGAAACCCTGGCTGCGCGCCTTGCCGATCAGCAGCGTGTTGTTCGCATTGCTCGGATCGGTCACCGGCACATTCGTCTTGGTGATGTCGAAATAGGCCATCGTCAACAAAAGACCCTTGTCGAAGAATTCGGCCTTGAGGCCGCCCTCATATTGCTCGCCTCTCTGCGGCGACAGCGTCACGCCTTGCGTGGTGACCTGATTTGCGCCCAGCGCCTGAGTGAAATTGCCGTAGAGCGACAACCATGAAAACGGCTGATAGACGACGCCGAGGCGCGGGCTGAATCCCTTGTCGTAGCTCGCCCAATAGGTAGACGCGGCAAGATAGGGGGAAGTCCGGTATCGGCTGATCGCCGTCTCCGCCCAATCGTAACGGCCGCCGAGCAGAACATGCACGGAGTCGCCGAGGAAGGAGATCATGTCCTGAGCGTAGACGCCGGTCCATTTCTGGCCCTGTATCGTATACTGCGACGCGCCCAGAATATTCTCGAACTGCCAAGAATTCGGAGCATACACATTGATCGCGCTGGCGCTCAACGACGCTCCGACGCTCATCGGCGAGAAAAAGTCGAAATGATCGAAGCCGACCAGAATTGAATGCTGGAGCGGGCCGGTGGCGAATTTTCCCTTCACGTCGAGATTGGTCGAGAAGACCTTGTCCACATAGCCGAGATTGAGCGTCATAGACCGCGTGAGAACGCCGGTCGCCTGATTGAATCCGAGCGGAAAGCCATTGTCGGTCCGATTGTTCGTCAGCGCATAGCTCAGACGATTGGTCACGCTCCAGTCGGGCGAGAGATCATAGGTCCAATCATAGGCGATGCGCCTCTTGCTGATATTGTTCGGCATGTTCACCGTGAGGAAGGCCGGCGAGAGGTAGCGGCTGCGCGGAAGATTCGCCGGGCCGCCCGCCACGGCGGGGTAGATCGGATAATCATCCACCCAGGTCTTGTTCTGATATTCGAAATCGACATTCATCCGGAATTGCTCGATCGGATGAAAGGAGACCGTCGGCGCGATGAAAACGGCTCTATCGGTGACGTAATCGCGATAGGAATCTGTGCGGTAATATTCGCCGTTGACGCGATAGAGAATGGATTTGTCGCTTGTTATGGGGCCAGTGGCGTCGATCGTGGTTCGCGTCAGCCCATAGGAGCCGAGCTGCTCCTCCACCGAATAATAGGGCGTCTCCAGCGGCCGCTTGAGGACCATGTCGATGACTCCGCCGGGCTCCATGCGGCCGAAGAGCATAGCGGCCGGCCCTTTCAGCACATCGATCGATTGCAGATTCGTCGTGTCGTAATTGCGGGCGCGATAGTCCTGCAAGCCGTTCTTGAATGTGCTCCCGAAGGAGGAGAAGCCGCGAATCTTGAGAATGTCGAAGAAATTCGGTGAGAGCGTCACGCCGCTGACATTCGAGACGATGGCGTCCCTCATGCTGATCGCCTGCTGATCGTCCATCGTCTGGCGCGTCACCACCTGGACGGAGATCGGCGTCTGCATGATCGGCGTATCGGTCTTCAGCGTCGTCGCCGCAGTCGGACTCGGCCGATATCCGGTGAAGCGGTCGCCCGGCCCCTGCGGCGCCCCGCGCGTCCGCTCCTTGGCCTCAGCCCCCACATCGATCGGCGGCAAAGCCGCCGCGCCGGAGGCGTCGGTCGCCGTTCCGCGATCGTTCTGCGCCAGAATGATCGACACCGTCTTGCCCTTGGCCGCGAAGCGCCACGACAATCCCGTTCCCGACAGCAGCCGATCGAGCCCTTCGTCCACCGCGAAATCACCGTCGAGCCCCACCGTCCTCAACCGGCTGGTGACTTCGGAATCATAAAGAATCTGCAATCCATTGAGATCGGCGAAAGCGTTCAAGGCGCCCGGCAGCGGACCCGAGGCGATCCGATAGCTCTGCGCCAGGCCGGCGCGCTCCTGCGGAGAAATGGCGGCCTGCGCCGGCGAGTCGGAGACGCTCGAGCCCAGCGCCAAAGCGCCCATTGCCGCGATCGCCAGCGTCGAGCTCATATCGGCCTCGCCTGCTCCGAACTTTTTACGAAAATTCTGCCCCGCCATTGCGCCGCCTCTTTGTCATGAGGGGTCGTGTTTCGCCCCCTTCGTCAGCGCTCCACGCGGCAAGAGGCCAAAGAGGAGGTCGGCGCGCAAAAAAATTCGCGCGCCGCGGCGCTCATTCGTAGACGATCGTCAGATATCGCGTGACATGCACGGCATGGAGGCCGAGCGACGTCTCGATCTCGTCCAGCGCGGCGATCGGATCATCGGCGTTGAACACGCCGGTCACGCGCCGCGCCTTCAACGCCGGGTCGACGAAATAGACCAAGCCGCGATGATAGCGGCCGAGCGCGCGCACGACCTCGCCGATAGGACGGTTCTCGAACATCAGCTTGCCGCGCCGCCAGGCGGTGGCGCGAGCGATATCGGCCGGCTCCGGCGCCGCGGCCGCCCCGCCTTCGTCATAGGCGCTCTGCTGCCCTTCCTCGACGACGACCTCGCCGCGGCCGGTCGAAACGCGAACCCGATGGCTCGTCACCGTCACGCGCGCCTTTCCGCCGTCGAGCGCCACATCGAAGGCCGTGCCGAGCGCGGTCGCCGTTCCGCCGGCCGCCTCGACGACGAAAGGCCGCGCCGGATCGGGCGCGACGTCGAACCAAGCCTCGCCGTCGAGAAGGACGACGCGCCTTTGTCCGGCGCTGTACCGCACGGCCAGCGCGCTGCGGGCGTCGAGCTCGACGCGCGAACCATCCTCCAGCGTCGCCTGGCGCGTCTCGCCGGGGCCGGTCGCGTAGTCCGCCCGAAGGCGCAACGCGATCTCGTCATAGGCGAAGAGCGCAAGCAGCGTCGCTGTGGCAGCAGCCGCCGCTCTTCGCCGCCGGCGGCGCGCTTTGCGCAGAGGTCCGACGCCCGGCCAGCGCGGCGCCATGAAGTCGCCGAGCGCTGCGAGCTTGTCGAAAGCGGCGCGATGAGCGGCGTCCTCGGCCAGCCAGGCCTCGAAAGCGGCCCCGTCTCGCTTGGAGAATGTCGCTTCGTTCCGCCGCAGCCACCAGCCTATCGCAGCGTCGCGGACGTCGGGTGGAGCGGCGGCGGGCTTCTTCTCGGACATTGCGTCATCCGTCACAGAGCTGTGCGCGCGGCCGACGCCGATGAGCGGGAGCCTGCGCTTCATACCACGCGCGAGAACGCGAAACGGGAGGCGCTCTCCGCGCAAAATCGAGAGCCGTTCCGGTTCCTGCTTCGCTCGAAAACACTCTAATCCAGCGCCGCCCAGCAGCGCGCCATGGCGAGGCGCATGTGCTTTTGCGCCATATTGCGCGATATTCCGAGCCGAGCGGCGATCTCGCCGAGATCGAGCCCCTCCTGCACATAAAGGAGAAAAACGTCGCGGCAGCGGGGCGGCAGGCCTTCGACCGCCTCTTGCAGCAGACGCCATCTCTCCTCGGCCTCGAGGCGAGAGTCGGGCCTTTCGCCCACCGCGACGGCCTCTCCGGCGTCGACGCCGACCGCCAGATATTTCGCCTCCGTCCGCCGTCGGCGGGCATGGTCACGGGCGAGATTGGTCGCGATACGTTGCAGGAGCGAGGGCGGATCGGCCAGCGCATCGATGCGGCCGTGCCGCAGCACGCGCACGAAGGTCTCCTGAAGCAGGTCGGAGGCGTCATCGCGTCCCACTTTTCGCGACAGATAGGCGAGGAGCTGGCGCTGGCTGCGCGCGAATAATCGAGCGACGAGGTTCGATTTCTCATCTGACATGGACGATGGCCGACGATTGCCGAAGCGCCCGGGCGCGCCCGAGGCCGGCGAGGAATTGGCGAGGAACAGGTCATCGACGCAATGCGCCCGCCTGGACGAATAGAGTGAAAATCAGCGATCGGTCAAAGAGATGGAGGCGCGCGCGACGACCAGGGCCGCGCCGGCTCGGGACCGAGAGTTCCGGGGGCGCAGGAAAAGCCGATCACGGCCGTTTCGCCGGCCCCGGCCGAAAGCGAAACGAACGCTTCGACGGCGTCAGAAAGCGAGACCGCGGAGCCGATGATGCAACATTGCCGATCATGCGGCATGGTCGGCGACGTCGGGCTCTGCTGGCCCGCCGCCGACGCGCCGCAATCGGCGCTCGCGATTTCGAAGCTCGCCGGCGCGTCATGAGAGCGGCAAGCGCCGTTCCCGGCAACGGCGGCCAGCAGCAGAACGGCTTGCAGGATCGACGCGAGAACAGCGAGCCGCGCGATCGTCGCACGCTCCCAGAGAGTTCTTTTGCCGCGCGACCTGGCCATATCGAATGATCCGGCGACGAGCGAACGATCCGCGAAGGGACGACCGCGCTCTGTCGCTTGAGAGTGCCTTCGAGCGAAGCGGGAACCGGCTCGCGTGAAGAAAGCACGCCCGAACAAGGAGATCTAGAGTCACTCCGGTTCAGATTGAACCGGAGTGACTCTAGAACACGCCTTCGCGGCAAGTCAACGGCGCGGGCCGCCCGGAGCGCAGAGAGCCGTGCGGCGATAAAGGGATCGCTCCAACGTCACGGGCTCGGCGCGACATTGGAGTGAGACTCAGAACTCCAACCGCAGCGAGCCGAGGAAGGTGCGCGGAGCGCCGGTCATGATATAGGTGCGGTCCTGAGACGCAGGGTAATAGACCGTGTCGGTGATGTTCTTAACATTGAGCTGCGCAGTGACATTGTAGCCCTCGATCTTCGTCGTATAGGCGATCATGCCATTGAGCAGCGCATAGCCCGGCAGCACATAGGAATTGGCGTTGTCGCCGAGCGCGCTGCCCGTCACCGTGAGGCCGGCGCCGAGGCTCAGTCCTTTGAAAGCGTCGTCGGCGTCGTATTTCACCCAGAGATTGCCATAGTTGCGCGGGCTCGAGGCCAGCACCTTGCCGGCCACAGCGAGGTTGCTGTTGTAGACGGCGAGCGCATTGGCCGAGGAGCCCTCGACCGTGCGCACATCGTCATGTGTGTAGTTGGCGATGACGCTCCAATTGTCGTCGATGCGGCCGGTGAGATCGAATTCGAAGCCCTGGCTGCGCGCTTTGCCGATCAGATAGGTGATGGTCGAATTGAGCGGATCGGCGGTCGGAATATTGGTCTTGGTGATGTCGAAATACGCCATGGTCAGCGTCAGGCGCTTGTCCAGGAGCTCCGCCTTGGCGCCCGCCTCCCATATCTCGCCGCGTTGCGGCGGCTGCGGCTGGCTGTAATTGGTCGTGTTGTTGGAGCCGAAGGACTGCGCGAAATTGCCGTAGACCGACATCCAGGGCAGCGGCTGATAGACGACGCCGACGCGCGGGCTGAAGGCGGAGGAATAGGCGGTCTTGTAATTGCCATAGGCCGTCCACCAATTGGAATTATAGCCGCCAGACGAACCCACGGCGTTCCAATCATAGCGTCCGCCGAGCAGCACATGGACGCTGTCGTCGAGGAAGGAGATCATGTCCTGCCCGTAGACGCCGGTCCATTGCTCGCCGGAATGCGCATAGCCGCCGCCGCGCGGAACGTCGAGCGTGTAATAGTTGGGGGCGTAGATATTGATGGCGCTGATCGGCGTGATGATCTGGCTCTTCATGCCCCAATAATTGCTGAAATAGTCGAAGCCGACGAGAATCGAATGCGAGAGCGGCCCCGTCTCGAACTTGCCTTTGAGATCGAGATTGGTGGCGAATGTGTTATCCGTATTGCCAGGGAAATAGACGTAAGTGCGGTTCAGCACGCCGGTGTTCTGATTGAAGGCGGCGCCGGCCACATTGCCGTTCCTCGTGCCCACACTCGTATAGCTCAGCCGATTGGTGAGGCTCCAATCCTTCGATATGTCATAGGTCCAATCATAGGCGATGCGCTTCTTGTCGAAGTGATTTTTCAGATTGGTGGTGAGATAGGGGGCCGACAGATAGCGGCTGATCGGAATATTCGCGGGATGGTCGTAGACCGCCGGCAGCAGCTCGTAATCATCGACCCAGGTCTTGTTCTGATATTCGAACTCGACATTGATGCGGAACTGCTCGATCGGCCGATAGGAGATCGTCGGCGCGACGAAAAAATTGCGGTCGGTGACAAAGTCGCGATAGGAATCGGTGCGGTAATATTCGGCGTTGACGCGATAGAGCAGGGATTTGTCCGCCGTCAGCGGGCCGGTCGCGTCGATCGTCGTGCGCGCGCCGCCATAGGATTTCACCTGCTCCTGGATCGAGTAATAGGGCGTCACCAGAGGCCGCTTCACGACGAGATTGATGAGGCCGCCCGGCTCGCTGCGGCCGAACAGCATGGCGGCCGGACCTTTCAGAACGTCGATGGATTGCAGATTGGCGGTGTCGAGATATCGCGACCGCAGCTCGATCAGGCCGTTCTTATAGGTGCTCTGCGAGACGGTGAAGCCGCGCACCTTGTAGACGTCGAGAAGATTGGGAAGCGGCGTCACGCCGGAGACATTGGTCAGCACGGCGTCGCCGACGGAGATGGCCTGCTGATCGTCCATCGTCTGGCGCGTCACCACCTCGACGGCGACGGGCGTCTTCAACAGCGGCGTGTCGACCTTCAACGTCGTCGGCGCGCTCGCGGCGTTATAGCCGGTATAGCGATCGCCCGGCCCCGGCGCCGCGCGGCCGCCAGTCGGCGCGGCGTCTTTGCGCCCAGGCTGCGCGCCTATGTCGATCGTCGGCAGCGGCGTCGCGCCGCTCGCGTCGTTCTGCGTCGCGGCGTCATTCTGCGCCAGCACGATCGACACCGCCTGCCCGTCGCGCGAGAATTCATAAGTGAGGCCGGTGCCCGCCAGCAGCGCGCCGAGCGCCTCGCGCACGGAATATTTGCCGGAGAGCCCCGGCGTCACGCGCCCATGGGTGAGGCGCGCGTCATAGAGCACATGGAGATCGTTCTCATCGGCGATGACATTCAGCGCCGAAGCCACCGAGCCCGCGGGAATGCGGTAGGCCAAAATCGCTCCCGAACGCTCCTGCGGCGCAATAGCGGCCTGCGCAGGAGAATCCGAGACTCCCGCTCCCGTCATCAAGGCGCCGAACGCCGCCGCCGCGACCGCCGAACCCATATTCGCTTTTCCTCGCCGCTCGCCGCGCGCCGACTTCCTCGCCATGTCTCCGCATCTCCGTAACGATCGTCCGCCTCGGGGCGCTGAAAGGCCCCTGTCTTGCTGGACGCGGTCGATGCGGAAAACGAAACGTCGCGGAGAAAATTTTTTTCGCGCGAGGCGAAACGCCTCAGCCGTGGAGCAGGATCAGATAGTCGGTGACGTGAATGGCGCGCAGGCCGAGAAAAGCCTCGATCTCGCGCAGCGCCTGGGCCGGATTCTCGGCGTCGAAAACGCCGGTCACGCGCCGGGCGCAGCTCGCTTCGCCGATGCAATAGACATAGCCGCGCCGGTGTCTGCCGAGCGCCGCGAGCACTTCGCCGAGCGGCTTGTTCTCGAAGATCAGCCTGCCGCGCCGCCAGGCGGTGGCGCGCTTGACGTCGACGGTTTCGGGCGCGCGCGCGGCGCGCTCGGCGGAAAAGGCGCTCTGCGCGCCCTCCTCCACCACCACGGAATCGCCGCCGCTCGCGACCGCGACGCTGTGCGCGGTGACGGTGACGCGCGCCTCGCCCTTGTCGATGGCGATGTCGAAAGCCGTGCCGAGCGCCGTCACCGAGCCGCCGGCCGCCTCCACGACAAAGGGCCGCGCGGCGTCCGGCGCGACCTGGAACCAGGCCTCGCCCTCGAGGAGGGTGAGCCGCCGACGGCCGGGCTCGAAATGCAGCGCAATGGCCGAATGGGCGTCCAGCTCGACGCGCGACCCATCCTCCAGCGTCACGCTCTTGCGGTCGCCGACGCCCGCGTAAATGTCGGAGCGAAGCCAGGTCGCGAGATCGCCGAAGCCGACCGCTATAGCGAGGCAGAGCGCGGCGGCAATCGTCGCCACGCCGGCCAGCGAGGGGCGGCGGGTGGCTGCGCGAGGAGGCTCCGCCTGCCGGCTGGGCGCGAGGCTCTCCACGAAGCCGCACATTTCCGCCATATCGTCGAAAGCCGCGGCATTGGCCGGATCGGCCGCCCGCCATGCGTCGAACTCGGCCTTCTCGGCGGCCGATAGCGCGCCGGCCCGCATCCGTATCCACCAATTGACGGCGGCGACGCGCGGGCTGTCGTGATCGAAACCATCGCTATAGTCGGTCATTGGTCACGGCCATCGATCGGCGCGGCTCCTCCGCCGGCCGCTGTCTCATAGGACGCGCCGGAACGGAAAACGAAACGGGGGGCGAGAAAAAAAATCAATCGAGCGCCGCCCGGCATCGCAGCAGAGCGAGCCGCAAATGCCGGCGCGCCATCGTCTCGGAAATGCCGAGCCGCCGCGCCGCCTCGTTCAGGGAGACGCCCTCGTGCATCACCAGCAGGCAGACCTCCCGGCAGCGGGGCGGCAGCGCCTCGATCGTCTCCAGCACGATGCGCGTCTTGTGGCGGCGATCGAGCGACTCTTCGGGCGTCGCCGCTTCCGAGGGCGCCTCGACGGGCGGATCGCCGAAATCGAGATAGCGCGTCTCGGTCTTGCGCCGACGGGCGAAATCCCTGGTGAGATTGACGGCGATCTGCTTCAGGAACGCCGTCGAATCCGCGACGCTCTCGAAACGGTCGTGGCGGAGCGCGCGCACGAAGGTCTCCTGCAGCAGATCAGAGGCCTCCTCGCGTCCGACCCGGCGCGTCAAAAAAGCGAGCAAGCCGCGCTTGTTGCGGAGGAAAAGCTCGCGGAACGACAAGAATTTGCTGTCCGACATACGCGGCGTCCGGATGCATGCGGGAGGAATGGCGGCGGGAGGAGTCGCGGCGCCGTCGCGTGGATCGGCGCGATCAGGCGACGAACGGCGGCGCGCGCGACGACCAGGAGCCGCGCCATCCAGACCGGAAGACAGCCGGAGCCTCGAGGGGCCGCGACGCCGCAATGGCCGGCGGCGCATGAGGCAAAACCGCGCCGAGCCGCATGGGCGCGACAATGGCGTCCGCCGCGGCTCCTCCGCAGGCGGTGGGGCACATCTCACAATGATGGCGTCCGCCCGCAGGACCGCCTTCTGTATCGGCGACGTCATGACTTGCGGCGGAGAGGCAGGGCCGATCCGCCGCCGCGAACGAGGAGCCGTCGCGACGCGACGAGTCGGGCCGCGCAATGGCGAGCGCCTGCGCGAGAAACAGCGCGACGATCCCGCTCAGCACGAGCGCGCGCGCCATCCACCCAGAATTGGCCCATAGCTTCGCCATGCCGAAAAGGTCCCATGATCGGCGAACGGCCGTCAAGAGCCGCGCATCATCCGCGAGAGACGCGGGCCACGGCGCGGACGAATTTCGGCCGCATCGGCGGTCTAGCTGGAGGTCGGCGCGTTCTTGACAGGTCCGGCGCGGGCGGCGCATCTGTCGCCCGCTTCCGGCGCGCCCGGACCGTTCCACAGGCGAAGACACGGGAATTCATGCTCGCGACGCGCGCCCCCGCCAAGATCAATCTGACGCTTCACATTCTCGGCCGCCGCGCCGACGGCTATCACGAGCTCGAGAGCCTCGTGGCCTTCTCCGGCGCCGGCGACAGCCTGCGTCTCGAGCCGGGCGAGGCGCTGTCGCTGACCGTGGACGGCCCCACCGCCGCCGCCGCCGGCTCGGACGCCGATAATCTGGTCCTGCGCGCCGCCCAGCGTCTCGCCGAGCGCGTCCATGGCCTGCGTCTCGGCGCCTTTCATCTCACCAAATATCTGCCGGTCGCGGCCGGCATAGGCGGCGGCTCCTCCGACGCCGCGGCGGCGCTGCGCCTGCTCGCCCGCGCCAATGGCCTTTCCGCCGACGATCCGCGCCTGCTCGAGGCCGCCCGCGCCACCGGCTCCGACGTGCCCGTCTGCCTCTCGCCGCACGCGCGCTTCATGCTCGGCCGCGGCGAGACGATCGGCGCGCCGCTCGGCCTGCCGCCGCTGCCGGCCGTGCTCATCAATCCCGGCGCGCCGGTCGAGACGCGCGGCGTCTTCGCCCGCCTCGGCCTCGCCGCGGGCGAGCAGACCGGCGCGGCGGCGCATCCAGAGATCGCGCCAGCGCTCGGCGCGGAGGGGATAGCGGCGGCGCTGCGCCGCGGCCGCAACGATATGGAGGACGCCGCCTGCGTCGAGGCGCCGGTCATCGTCGATGCGCTCGCCGTGCTGTCGGCAGCCAAAGGCTGCCGGCTCGCGCGAATGTCCGGCTCCGGCGCGACCTGCTTCGCTCTGTTCTCGACCCGTCAGGCGGCCGCCCGCGCGGCGGCGGTGATCCGCCGCCAGCACGCGGACTGGTGGGTGAAGACCGCGGTGCTGCGATGAGCCGCCCGCCCGCCGGCAAGGACCGCGGCCGCCGCCTGCCGCCGCCGCGTCATCCGCCCAAGGAGGAGACGCCCTTCCGCCGGCCTGCGGCCGATGTCGTGGTGCTCTATGGCGCCCATGCGGTGCGCGAGGCGCTCATCGCCGGCCGGCGCAAATTGCTGGCGCTCTATGCGACGGAGAACGCCGCCGAGCGCATCGCGCCGCTGGCAGCCGCCGCCGGCCTCGCGCCGAAGATCGTGGACCCGCGCGCGCTGTCGCAGCGGCTCGGCGAGGAGAGCGTCCATCAAGGGCTGATGCTGGAGGCGCGCCCGCTGCCGGAGGCGGATATCGCCGACATAGAGCCAAAGAGCGGACTCGTCCTCGTCCTCGATCAAGTGACCGATCCGCATAATGTCGGCGCGATTCTGCGCACGGCGGCGGCCTTCGCCGTCGATGCGCTGATCGTGACCGAGCGGCACAGCCCGGATTTCACCGGCGTGCTCGCCAAGGCCGCCTCGGGGGCGCTCGAGCATGTGACGATCGTCTCCGTCGTCAATCTCGCCCGCGCGCTCGAGCAATTGGCGGAGCGCGATTTTCTGATCGTCGGCCTCGATTCGGAAGGTCCGCAGCCGCTGGAGGCGAGCCCTTTGCGCAAGCCGCTGGCGCTGGTTCTGGGGGCCGAAGGCAAGGGCCTGCGCCGTCTGACGCGCGAGCGCTGCGATATTCTCGCGCGGCTCGACATGCCGGGGCCGATCAAGAGCCTCAATGTCTCCAACGCCTGCGCCGCCGCTCTAATGGCGCTGCGCCTGCGCCTCGGCTGATCGAAACCGCCTCCGCTTGCCGCGCGGCGGGGCGGTTCGATGTAAGGGGCGGATCGAATTTGCGAAGGAGGAGACACCATGCGCAAGCTCGCGCTCTTTTCGACGAGCCTCGTTCTAATCCTCGGCGGCGCGGCCATCGCCGAGCAGCAGATGACGCAGCGCGGCCGCACCTCCGGCCCCGCCACCGGGCAGAATGTGACGCCGAGCACGGTGACGCAGAAATCCGTCGAGGGACGCTCCAGCTTCATCGATGAGAACGAGGGCTTCGCGCTCGACGCGAGCGCCCTCGCCGCCGGCGCGCCGGGCGTCGAAGGCAAGCCGGGGGCGCAGAGCGGTCCCGTCCCGCGCGGCCGCGGCGGGACCTCGAAATTCGTGTATTAAACCCCTCGTTCCGCAGCGTTCGCGGCTTCGCCTAGCCACAGCACGAAGCGCTTCGCCATCGGATAGCTCTCCGAATGCGGATCGATGAAGGCGACATGGCGCGGACCGGGCGCGACGATGTGCGGGAAAGGCGCGGCGAGCAGCCCTTCCGCCACTTTCCCGCCGGTCAGCTCGATCGGGCCGACAGTAACGCCCTGCCCGTTGAGCACGGCCATCAGCGCCGTGTGGAAATGGCCGAAGCGACGTTCCCGCCACTTTTGCAGCGGCGGCAGATCAGCGATCTCGAGCCATCGCTCGATCTCGCCCGGCCGCGTGTCGCTCACCGCGAATGTCTCGCCGGAAAGAGACGCGACGCCGCGCGCGGCGAGCTTCGCCGCATGATCGCGCGTCGTCAGCAGGGTGAGCGTCTCCTGCAATATGGGAGACGCCTCCCAATTGCCGATCTGCTCGGACCCGCGCATGATGGCGACGTCGAAGAAGGACGAAGCGGGATCTTCTCCTGTCTGACGCGTCTGCACATGCACATCCACATCGGGATGCAGCGCATAGAATTGCTCGAGCCGCGGCACCAGCCAATGCATCGCGAAAGTCGCATGGGCGAAAACCTTGAGACGCCGGCGCGCCGTCGCGACGCGTCCCATGGCCGCATCCATACGCTCGAAGCTATCGGTAATGACGGCGACGAATTCGCGCGTTTCGTCGACCGGCCGCAGACGTCCGCGATCACGCTCGAACAATGCGCGCCCGAGCCAATCCTCCAGCGCGGCGATCTGCCGGCTCACCGCGCCATGAGTGACGCCGAGCTCCTTGGCGGCGTTGGAGACGCCGTCGAGCCGCACCACGGCCTCGAGCGTCTGCAGCATTTTCAGCGGTAGCGGCTTGCGCGCCATCTCGTGTCACTCACTCTCTCATATGCAGTATCACGCGATGAACATCCTGCGGATGTGACGCTTTTGTGAAGCATATCGGCTTCGCTCACAGGGTCTGTGAGATTTATTCGTTTCGAGATGGCGTCCCCGCCTGATAGATGAACCAGCGCCGAAGCGAAGTCGCCAATGATGCGACGAGAGAATGCGGGGCGCGAAAATGACATCCGAAATCATCGTCAACGGAAGGCGCTACGCCGCGCCCTCCGAGCCGACCGTCGTCGTCTGCATCGACGGATGCGAGCAGGACTATATCAATCAGGCGATCCGCGCCGGCGTTGCGCCTTTCTTCGCCGGCCTCGGCGAGCGCGGCGCCGTGCTCGCCGCCGATTGCGTGATGCCCTCCTTCACCAATCCCAATAATCTCTCCATCGTGACCGGCGCGCCGCCGAGCGTTCACGGCATATGCGGCAATTATTTCTTCGACCCCGAGCAGGGCGTCGAAGTGCTGATGAACGACGCGAAATATCTTCGCGCGCCGACGATTCTCGCGGAGTTTTCCAAGGCCGGCCGCAAGGTCGCGACGGTGACGGCGAAGGACAAGCTCAGCGCCCTGCTCGGCAGCGGGCTCGAGGGCGTTCGCTTCTCCGCCGAAAAGGCCAATGAGGCGACGCTCGCGCAAAACGGCGTCGACGATCTTCTCGCCAAAATCGGCCTGCCGCTTCCCGCCGTCTATAGCGCAGAATTGTCGGAATTCGTTCTCGCCGCCGGCGTCTGGCTCATGCGGACGATGCGGCCGGATATCATGTATCTCTCGACGACGGATTATGTGCAGCACAAGCATGCGCCCGGAACGCCCGTCTCCAACGCCTTCTATGCGATGCTCGACAAATATCTCACGCAGCTCGACGCGATGGGCGCCGTCATCGGAATCACCGCCGATCACGGCATGAACGCCAAGACGGATTCGATCGGCCGCCCCAATATCGTCTTTCTGCAAGACGTGCTGGACATGCGCTTCGGCGCCGGGACATGCCGCGTGATCCTGCCGATCACCGATCCTTATGTCGTGCATCACGGCGCGCTCGGCTCCTATGCGACGGTCTCGGCGCCTCAGTCGATATTGAGCGAAGTCGCGCAATGCGTCGCCGCGCTCGAAGGCGTCGATCGCGTGCTCGACAATCGGGCCGCCTGCGCGCGCTTCGAATTGCCCAATGAGCGCGTCGGCGATCTCGTCGTGCTCGCGGAACGTCTCTTCACGCTCGGCACATCCGCGACGAGCCATGACCTCGGCGGATTGACCGCGCCGCTGCGCTCGCATGGCGGCCTCTCGGAGCAGCAGGTTCCGCTGCTGCTCAATCGACCCGTCAGACGCGAGAGCAATGCGCGCCTGCGGAATTTCGACGTCTTCGCGCTCGCCCTCAATCGCGTGATCTGACGCGCGCGAGCTTCCCGATTTTCTATCCGCCACAGGATGAACGACCATGCGTAACGCCTGCAGCATTTTCATCATTTCGATCGCCGCCATCTCCTGTCTCGACGCCGCGCGCGCCGAGACTTCCCTTGCGGGAACAGGCTCTGCTTTCGCCGCGCCCATCTACACGCGCTGGGCGCAGGAGGCGAAGCCGAGCCTCGGCGTGCAAGTGAATTATCAGGCGACCGGCTCCGGCGTCGGCCAAAAGCAGGCCGCGGCGGGAACCGTCGATTTCGGCGCCTCCGATGTCGCGATGGAAGCAAAGCGCATAGAGGACGCCGATCTTCTGCAATTTCCGACCGTCGTCGGCGGCCTCGATGTGATCGTCAACATTCCCGGCGTCGGCGCCAATGCGCTGAAGCTCGACGGACCGGTCATCGCCGATATCTATCTCGGCGCGATCACGCGCTGGAACGATCCGCGCATCGTCGCGCTCAATCATGGTCTCGCGCTTCCCGATCTGCTGATCATTCCGATCCATCATTCCAACGCTTCTGGAACGACCTTCGCGCTGTCGCGCTATCTCTCCAAGGTGAGCGAGGCGTGGAAGACACGCATGGGCGTCGCGCTGACTCTGGAATGGCCCAGCGGCGTCGGCGTGCATGGCAGCGCCGGCACGTCGGGCGAGGTTCCGCGCACACTGGGCTCGATCGGCTATGCCGAAAATTCCTATGTGACGACCAATCATCTCGCGCCGGCGAAGCTGCTCAATCGCGCCGGCAAATATGTCGCGCCGAATGAAGAGAGCTTCGCCGCGGCGGCGGCCAATACGGATTGGGCGGCCGCTGATAATTTCGCCGTCGATCTCACCAATATGCCGGGCGAGAAAAGCTGGCCGCTGGTGACGGCGACCTTCGTGCTGGCGCCGAAAGCTCCGGCCAAGGCGGAGCGGACGGCGGCTCTGCTGAAGTTCTTCGATTGGGCTTTCGCTCATGGCGACAAGGCGGCGAAAGCCCTGCAATATGTTCCGCTGCCCCATGCGGTGAAGGATCAGATCAGAGCCGCCTGGCGTCAGAAAGTGGCGTTCCGCGCCAAGGATTGATCGCCTGCTCGCGCGCTCGCCTTCAGAGCGGCCGCCAGCGCGCCAGCCCTCGCATCCAGCCGCGCGCCAAATTGGTGCGGCGCTCGAACAGGAACCAGACGGCCGTCGCATAGAGCAGCGCGACGGCCATCAGCGCGGCCATTCGCAAGAGGACGGCGACGCCCGGCTGGCTCTGGCCGGGCGCCAGCAGCCAGAACCACAGCATCAGCAGCAGCGGAAAATGCACTGCGTAGAGCGTGTAGGAAATTTCCGACAGCCCCTGCGCCGCGCCGCCATAGAGCCCGCCGAAAGGCCGAAAGGCGGCGAGATCGCGCAGCCAGAAGGCGATGACGCAGCCGAGAATCATATCGCCGAAAATATTGCGCCACGCATGGGCGACGCCGATCGCCGCCACGGTGGCGAGCGCGCCGCCGATGGCGCGCGCCGGCGACGGGCGCGCCGAATGATCGGCGGCCAGCGCCCCGGCGAGCCATGGCAGGCCGAGCAGCGCGATCTCCGCCGGCAGAAGCGCCAGAGTCAGCAGGCCCGCGCTCGCGCACAGCCCCCGCACCAGCGACGCGCGGTGGAAAAAGGCAAAGGCGAGCAGCGGGAAGGCGAGATAATACCAGGCCTCATTGGCGAGGCTCCACAGCGGCCGGTTGGAGCCGAAGACTGGCGTCTCGATCGTCTGCAGGAAAAAGAGATTGCCGAGCAGCGTCGCGAGCGAGTGATTCGCCGGCTCGGCGGGCGTCGGCCCGCTCTGCAGCACCGCCGCCAGCGCGCCCTGATAGGCGCCGGCGGGGCCGAGCGCCGCGCCGGCGAAGTCCCAGAGCGCAGTGAGCGCCAGCGCGGGAATCAGCACGGTCCACAGACGCGAGAGCCGCGCGGCGCCGTAATCCGCCCAGGAGAAGCGCCCCGCCCGCATCGCAGCGAGAGTCGAGCCGCCGACGAGAAAGCCGCTGAGCGCGAAAAAGGCGATCACGCATTCATGGCCGAGACCGCCGAGCGTGAAGAGGAATTTGTCGAGGAGGCCATGTCGCGCCGCCTCGGCATAGGGAACGACGAGCAGCGCTCGCAAATGGCTCACCACCACGCCGAGCGCGCAGAGACCGCGCAGCATGTCGAGATGCTGGAGACGAGGCTTTCGAGGCTGCTGCATGGGGCTTCGCGATTGGTCGCCGAGGGGCGAGCGCGCCCGTTCGTTCCGGCGCCTTCGAGATCAGAGAATCATGCCTGCTTCAAGGCTCTTCGAGCGCCGAGGCTCGGAGCGGAAGCATGAGCGTATCTGCAGCGGGATGTCTTTGGTGGAGCCAGACGGAATCGAACCGACGACCTCTTCAATGCCATTGAAGCGCTCTCCCAACTGAGCTATGGCCCCACTTTTTTGCCGCCCTCTCTGGGGTGAGGGCGGGGCGAACCGCGGCGTCGCCGCTGCAGCGCGAGGGCTGTATAGTGCAGCCCGCCGCGCGCCGCAAGCCCGCTTTTCGTCCTTTCTCGTCAGAGAATGAAGCGGCTCAAATCGCGGTTCTTGGCGAGGTCGCCGATGTGCTCCTCGACATAGGCGCCGTCGATCGTCACCGTCTCGCCGGCGCGATCGGAGGCGGAGAAGCTCACCTCGTCCAGCACCCGCTCCATCACCGTCTGCAGGCGGCGCGCGCCTATGTTCTCGACCGAGGAATTCACCTGCACGGCGACGCGGGCGATGGCGTCCACGGCCGAGGGCGCGATCTCCAGCGCGACGCCCTCTGTCGCCAGCAGCGCCACATATTGCTTGGTGAGGCAGGCCTCGGTCTCGGTGAGGATGCGGCGGAAATCCTCCTCGTCCAGCGAGGCGAGTTCCACTCTGATCGGCAGGCGGCCCTGCAGCTCCGGCAGGAGATCGGAGGGCTTGGCGACATGGAAGGCGCCGGAGGCGATGAACAAAACATGGTCGGTCTTCACCGGCCCGTGCTTGGTCGCGACCGTGGTGCCCTCGATCAGCGGCAGCAGGTCGCGCTGCACGCCCTCGCGCGAGACATCGGCTCCGCCCCTGCCCTCGCGGGCGCAAATTTTGTCCATCTCGTCGAGGAAGACGATCCCATTATTCTCGACCTCGGAAATCGCCTCGCGGACGCTCTCCTCCTGATCGATGAGCTTGTCGCTCTCCTCCGCGAGCAGCGGGCCACGGGCCTCCTTCACCAGCATTTTTCGGCGCTTCGGCCGGCCCTGAAACGCCTTGCCGAAAATATCGCCGATGGAGAAGGCGGAGACGCTGGCGCCGGGCATGTTCGGCAGCTCGAACATGGGGACCTGCGGCCCCGATTGCGCCAGCTCGATCTCGATCTCCTTATCGTCCAGCTCGCCGGCGCGCAGCTTCTTGCGGAAGGAATCGCGCGTCGCCGGCGAGGCCGCCGGGCCGACGAGCGCATCGAGCACGCGCTCCTCCGCCGCCAGCTGGGCCTTGGCCTCGACGTCCTTGCGCCGACGCTCCTTCACCAGCAGGATCGCCACCTCGACAAGATCACGGACGATCTGCTCGACATCGCGGCCGACATAGCCGACCTCGGTGAATTTCGTCGCCTCGATCTTGAGGAAGGGCGCATTGGCGAGCTTGGCGAGACGGCGCGCGATCTCGGTCTTGCCGCAGCCGGTGGGGCCGATCATCAAAATATTCTTCGGCAGCACCTCTTCGCGCATAGCGCCTTCGAGGCGCAGCCTACGCCAGCGATTGCGCAGCGCAATGGCGACGGCGCGCTTGGCGTCCTTCTGTCCGACGATGAATCGGTCGAGCTCCGAGACGATCTCGCGCGGGGAAAAATCGGCCATATCAGTTCCTCGGAAAGCTCAGATCGATTCGAGCACGATGTTGCGATTGGTGTAGACGCAGATGTCGGCGGCGATCTCCATCGCGCGCTTGGCGATCACCTCCGCCTCTATCGGCTGATCGAGCAGCGCGCGCGCCGCGGCCAGCGCAAAATTGCCGCCGGAGCCGATCGCCGCCACCGAACCATGCTCGAAGGCTTCCGGCTCCAGCACGTCGCCGGCGCCGGTCAGCGTCAGCCCCACCTCGCGATCGGCGACCAGCATCATCGCCTCGAGCCGGCGCAGATAACGGTCCATGCGCCAATCCTTGGCGAGCTCCACGCAGGCGCGCGTCAATTGCCCGGGATATTGCTCGAGCTTGCCCTCGAGCCGCTCGAACAGAGTGAAGGCGTCAGCCGTTGCGCCGGCGAAACCCGCGATCACATCACCCTTGCCGAGACGACGCACCTTCTTGGCGTTCGCCTTGACGATGGTCTGGCCGAGGCTCACCTGTCCGTCGCCCGCGATGACGGTCTTGCCGTTCTTTTTCACCAGAACGATGGTCGTCGCGTGCCAGCTCGCCGGTTTCGTATTTTGTTCTTGTGTCATCCGAGCCTCGGCTGGAAAAAGAGTTTCGAGGATGTAGGGATTGAGGCGTCGCTCGGCAAGGGGCGCGCATTCGCAGACGGAGGGGTGGAATGACGGATGCGAGCAAGCGAGAGGCGATCGTCGAAGCGGCGCGGAGCATGAATGCGCTCGGCCTCAATCAAGGAACCGCCGGCAATCTATCGGTGCGCGACGGCGAGGCGATGCTGATCACGCCGAGCGGAATCTCCTACGCCACAATGACCCCGCAGATGATCGCGCGCATGCCGCTCGCGGGCGACGGCGAGTCTGAAGGACCACTGGCGCCTTCCAGCGAATGGCGCATGCATCGCGATATCCTACGCGCCAGGCCGGATGTGCAGGCGGTGGTGCATACGCATTCCATTTATGCGACGACGCTGGCCACGCTGCGGCGCGAGATTCCGCCCGTGCATTATATGATCGGGATTTTCCGCACGTCCCGCATTCGCTGCACCGATTACGCGCCTTTCGGCACACAGGCGCTCTCCGATCTCGCGGTCGAAGGATTGGGCCGCGCGCATGGCGTGCTGCTCGGCAATCACGGCATGATCGCGCTCGGCGAAGGATTGGATCGCGCAATGTGGCGCGCCGTGGAGCTGGAGACGCTGGCGCGGCTCTATTATCTCGCGCGCATCGCCGGCGAGCCGGCGCTGATTTCAGAGGACGAGATAGAGAGCGAGATCACGCGTTTCGAAAATTATGGATTGAAATCGTCGAAGTGAGATCGCTCCGCTGCGCATCCTTCTCCCACTCGTGGGAGAAGGAATCGCGCACATCGCTTACGCCAGATCAGGAAACAATCCGCGCAGTCCCGCCTCGCTCGCGGCGCATACGCCGCGCTCCGTTATCAGCGCGCCGACGAGACGCGCCGGAGTCACGTCGAAAGCGTAATTGGCGGCCGGCGAGCCCTTCGGCGTCACCTGCACGCGCGTCACCGCGCCATCTTCGGCGAGGCCGGAGATATGCGTCACCTCGCTCGCGTCGCGCTGCTCGATCGGGATTTCGGCGACGCCGTCGCGCATCGCCCAAT
This sequence comes from Methylosinus sp. sav-2, assembly GCF_004366495.1. Classification (NCBI taxonomy): domain Bacteria; kingdom Pseudomonadati; phylum Pseudomonadota; class Alphaproteobacteria; order Hyphomicrobiales; family Methylocystaceae; genus Methylosinus; species Methylosinus sp. sav-2. The sequence continues at coordinate 112,889 of NZ_SOEJ01000008.1, read as the reverse complement.
CGATCGTCGAGCTCGGCAGCGCGACATAGAAGGGCACGCCATTGTCATGGGCGGCGAGCGCCTTCAGATAGGTGCCGATCTTGTTGCAGACATCGCCGATTCGCGTCGTGCGGTCGCTGCCGACGATGCAGAGATCGACGAGCCCGTGCTGCATCAAATGGCCGCCGGTGTTGTCGGCGATGACGGTGTGGGGAATCCCTTCGCCCGAAAGCTCGAAGGCGGTGAGGCTCGCGCCTTGATTGCGCGGCCGCGTCTCGTCGACCCACACATGCAGATCGATTCCATCGCGCGCCGCCTTGTAGATGGGCGCGAGCGCCGTGCCCCAATCGACGGCGGCGAGCCAGCCGGCGTTGCAATGGGTGAGGATATTCACCGGCCGGCCCGGATGCTCGGCGGCGGCGGCGCAGATCAGCGTCGCGCCATGGTCGGCGATCGCCTCGCAGCAGAGCGCGTCCTCATCGGCGATGGCGCCGGCCTCGCCGAAAGCAAGCGCGCGCCGGTCCGAGGGCGCCGCGGAAAGCAGCAGCCTGCGCATGCGATCGAGCGCCCAGCGCAAATTGACAGCCGTGGGGCGCGCCGCGGCGAGCCGGGCATGGGCCTCCTCCAGCGCAGCGTCGCTCGGATCGACGGCTGCGGCGAGCGCCAGCCCATAGGCGCCGGTGACGCCGATCAGCGGCGCGCCGCGCACGACCATGGTCGCAATCGCGGCGACGGCGTCGTCGAGCGAGGCGAGTCTTCTAGACTCGAATCTGTGGGGGAGCTTGGTCTGGTCGATCGCCTCGACGCTTCCGTCGGCGTTTTCCCAGATGGTGCGGTAGTGGCGTGAGTTGATGCGCATCGCGGCGGCGTGTCCGGCGGAGTCCTGCTCCACGCCTAGCCTATGGCCGCCGTCCTGTCGACCTTTCGCCCAAAAGCGATCGGGCGGCCCGCGCTGTCGCGCCGCCGCCCGCTCGTCCAGATCAAGCGGCGCGCTTCAGAGCGGCCGGAGAGAAAGCCCATGCGCGGTCACGAGCGGCGACCGGGCTCGCAGGAGCCTCGACCTGCTGCGGCGTGGCCCAAGCGCTGGCGACGATCGCCAATTGGGCGCGCAAGGAACGCTCGTTCCACCACCAGACGAGGAAGCACACGGCGGCGATGCCGAAGAGCGCGGTGAAGGGCTCGCCAGGGAGGAAAGACAGGTCGGGCGCGCATTCCTTGGCGTATTCGCAGGCGTCGGACCAGTCCTGAAACCAAGTCTTGATCGATTCCATAGTGACCTCGTCTCGCCTTCACAGCCACGGTCGAACGGGTCGGAAGGCTTCTTTTAAAGTTCGATTCCGGCGGCGCGGCTCGGGAACGATGCTCGACGGAGCGCGCCGAAATTCAGTGAACTTAGAATATTGCGCCGCACAAAAATTTCAAGGAAAAATTCCCGTTGGGCTATAGAGGAACGTAATAGTCCAGTAACCCTTATGACGCCTAAAAGACCGACTTATTTTGTTTTATATCATATGCTTGTCGTGCATTTTACGCCGAGGCTGGACGCCCGGCTCGCGCCCCTGCGGCGCCGCCGTGACGCCCTGCAACAATTTGTCACAGTCCCGGCCTCGGCTCGCCGCTCGCAGGCTGTTCTGAATGTGGTCGCGCGGGACCGGGGCAGAACTGATTGTCCCAGCGCTCACCATTGAAGACGCCATAATGCCGACGCCGGCCTGCTGCTGCGCGTTGAGGTCCAGCATCGTGAGAGGAAGGCGCTGGCGGCTTGCGCGGCACGACGAAGGCGAGAGGCGGCGGTCTCGGGCGGGCTCAACGGCCCCGGGGCGGCGCAACGCCTTCGGCGCCCGTCCGATCGCCCAGATTCCGCCCCTGCGGCGCCTCGCTCACAGGCTGTTTTGGATATGGTCGCGTACGACGGGGTAGATCTGATTGTCCCAGCGCTTGCCGTTGAAGACGCCATAATGGCCGACGCCGGCCTGCAAATGGTGTGACTTCATATAGGGACGCAGGCCACTGCACATATCCTGAGCGGCGAGTGTCTGGCCCACGGCGCAAATATCGTCCTTTTCGCCCTCCACCGTGAGCAGGAAGGTCTTCTTGATCGCGCGCGGCGTCACCTTCCGCCCTTTAAAGAGCAGACTGCCCGCGGAAAGGGCATTTTTGTGGAAGACGGTCTCGATCGTCTCCAGATAGAAATCCGCATCGAGGTCCATTATCGCGAAATATTCCTCATAGAAGGTGCGGATGCGGTCCGCCTTCTCATGGTCGCCCTCGACGCGGTGGCGGAAGAGATCGATGAAGGCGTTGGCGTGGCGCTCGGCGTTCATGCTCATGAAGCCGGAGATTTGCAGAAAGCCGGGATAGACCCGCCGCCCCGCCCCCGGCAGCATGCGCGGCACTGTGCCGATCACATTGCTGCGGAACCATTCGATCGGCTTGGAGACGGCGAATTCATTGACCTTGGTGGGCGAGACGCTGACATCGAGCGGCCCCGCCATCAGCGTGAGGCTCGCCGGCTGCGCGGGGTCATTGTCCTCGGCCATTATGGCGACGGCGGAGAGCGCCGCGACCGTCGGCTGGCAGACCGCGACGACATGGGCGGGCGGGCCGAGGAAGCGCAGAAAATCGATCAGATGCTGGACGAACTCGTCCATGCCGAAAACGCCCTGCGAGAGCGGTATGTCGCGCGTGTTGATCCAGTCGGTGACATAGACGTCGTGGTCCTGCGCGAGCGTGCGGATCGTGCCGCGCAGCAGAGTCGCGAAATGCCCGGACATTGGCGCGACGAGCAGCACGCGCGGGAGATTTTCCGCATCCTTGCGCACGAAGCGCAGCAGCTGGCAGAAGGGCGTGGCGTAGACCGGCTCCTCTATCACGTCGATGGCGGCGCCATTATGCGTCGTGATCTGCGTGACGCCATAGTCGGGACGCACATGCGTGAAGCCGAGCAGCGAGACCAGCTCGCAATAGGCCTCGAAGCACCGCAAAGGCGACGCGTAAGGCGTCGATTTCCATAGGCGAGCAAGTCGCTCGCCGCTCGCCGCCGCCAGACGAAGTCGATTGCTCACGTCGGCGTAGCTCTGATATGCGTCATACATCATGCGGCTGAGCGAAACCTTCCGTTACCGATGGGGCAGGTCGAGCAAGCCCCGTGCCATGGACGGGCTCTAGCATGGCACAGCGCTTGCTGCACAGTCCACCAAAGGAAAAGGAGGAAGCGTTTCTCATGGCGGCGAACACGGCGGCGACGACGACGCTCACGATCAGCAGCAAAAACTATTCGTCTTGGTCCTTGCGGGGCTGGCTGATGGCCAAGCTTTCCGGCGTCTCTTTCGAGGAAGTCGTCGTCAGTCCCGACGATGTCGCGGCGCGCGCGGAAATTCTCCTGCTGTCGCCGTCCATCCTCGTGCCTTGCCTCACGCATGACGGCGCGAAAATCTGGGACACTCTGGCGATTGGCGAATTCTTGAACGAGATCGCGCCGACGGCGGGACTATTGCCGGCCGATCGCATGCGCCGCGCGCATTGCCGCTCGATCTGCGGCGAGATTCACTCGGGCTTCACATCGCTGCGCTCGGCGCTGCCGATGAATCTGAAAGGCCATTTCCCCAAGTTCAAGGTCTGGTCGAAGGCGCAAGGCGACATCGCGCGCGTCACGCAGATCTGGCGCGAATGCCTCGAGACCTATGGCGGGCCTTATCTCTTCGGCCAGATATCCATGGCCGACGCGATGTACGCGCCGGTGGCGACGCGCTTTCGCACTTACGACGTTCCTCTGGACGACGTCAGCCAAGCCTATTGCGATCGCATTTTCGAATTGCCTGCAATGCAGGAATGGATCGCTGCGGCGCTGCTCGAGAAGGAAGAGATCGAGGAGCTCGAGGTCGAGTTTTGAAGCTCGCGCCTCGCGCTCTTTAGGTTTCCGACATCGCCTAGCGATAGCGCCACCTGCGCCGGGGCGCGACATAGATCGAGCGTCCCGAATAATACGGCTCCACATAGCTCGGATAAGCGTAATAATACTGCGGTTCGTAATAGGCCGGGGACTGCGGCGTGGCGGCGTAATTTTCCGCGCGATCGGTGAAATCATTATGCGCCTGCGCGGCGCCGGCGAAGGCTGAGGCCACGACGGCGGCCGAGGCCAATTTCAACGCGTTTCGTCCCATAACGGTCTCCTCTTTACGCGCCCGGCCCCAAAGAGCTAGAAAACGCGCGAGCAGGATGCGAGTTCCGGCCGCCGCGGGCGTCCGGCGCTGCGACCGCCGGCTTTGGGGGGGATTCGGCGGCTTGCCCATCGTTATGTATCATGGTTACATAACACGAACGAGAGCCACGACCCGAGCGCGCCCATGACCGATCCGAGCCCGACCGATCCGACCTCCGACGGCCCCTCCTCCTTCTTCAAAGCTATGGCGAACGCCTTCGACGCGACGATCCGCGAGCGCCGCAAGCGGCCGGAATTCATCGGCGCGCTCTGCCTCCAGGCCTTCGACAGCTTCGAGGGCAATCTCGTCATTCAGACGGAAGGCGCGCCGGCCATCGCCTGCGCCGGCGATTGTCCCGCCTGCTGCGTGCTGCGCGTTGTCGCCACGGCGCCGGAGGTGTTTCTCATCGCGCGTTTCGTCAACGCCAATCAGCGCGCGCTCGCGCAGCGCGGCGTCGATCTGCCGGGGCGCATAGCGGCGATCAACGCTTTCGCCAATGGCTGCTCGGAGAGCGCGCGCATGGCGCTGCGCCAGCCCTGCCCCTATATCGAGGCGGGCCTCTGCCTGCTCTATCGGCTGCGTCCGCTCGCCTGTCGCGGGCACGCCTCCTATGACAAGAACGCCTGCCTCGCTGCGACCAACGGCTACGACGCCGACACCGCCGTCTCGACGCCGCATCTCATGGTCCGCAGCATGGTGCAGAATGCGATGATGTCCTCGATGCGCTCGGCCGGCCTCGCCTGGCGCCTCTATGAGCTCAATGGCGCAGTCGCCATAGCGCTCGACGACGCCGACGCCGAGCAGCGCTGGATCGACGGCGAGGACCCGCTGCTGCCCGCCGCAATAGCGGATTTCGACGCCGCCGAGATCGCCGCGACATTCGACACGTTGCGAAGCTGACGCGGCACATTTGGCGGGGCTGACGCGGCGCATTTGCCGAGCAGGGCGAAAATATGGGATATGAGCGTCTTACGACAGGCGCTCTCTCTGGCGACGCTCATGCTTTCGGCCGTCATACTCGCATTCGACACGCCCCCGGCGACGGGCGGGCGCGCCCGGGAATCGGCCGAGCGCGACGCGATCGTGCGCACGCTCGCCTCGCTCATCGACGCTTGCGTCGCCGGCCTCGTCGCCGACGCCGTGCTGGTGGGGCCGCCCGACTCCGGCCTCGGCATCATTGCCGAGGAGGCCGGCTGTGGGCTGGTGGAAGCCGTCGACGCGCGCTCCGGCCTCGCCCGCGCGCTGCCAGCGATGCGCTATCCCGATGTGCTTGTTCTGCGCGCCGGCCATGCGCCCGAGCGCGGCTTCGTCGATGAAGTGCGCGACGCTCTCGCCTATGGCGGACGCGACCGCGCGCTCGTGCTGCGCGCCGCGCCCAGCTCGCTGCTGACGCGCATCGCGCCGCGGCTGGCGGAGCCCGTCGGCCTCGTCGCCCGGCGCGAGGATTTCGGCGCCGCCGGTGATTTGGCGACGCTCGCCAAAAAGCTGCGCGCGACCGAGCTGACGACGAAAGCCCGCCGCGCAATCTGACGTGGGTTCTCCGATGCGAGCCTGAAGGCTCGCCGTCCATGGCGCGCGTTGGACCGCGAGCCTTCAGGCTCGCTCTCGTCCAGCGGCGGGCGGCCGCTACGGCAGCGCCAGCTCCGACGCGCCCTTTTCTATCTTCAGGCTGCTCGCAGAAAGCTCTTCCGCCCGCACCGGCTCGGCGCGACCGCCGAGATGACGGGCGAGGAAATTCTCCGCGACGGCGTGGTAGGAGAGCGCATTCTCCGGCCGCGCGAAGCCATGGCCCTCGTCGGGATAGAGCAGATAGGCGACGGGAATCTTCTTGGCCTCCAGCGCCGCGACCATTTGCTCGGCCTCGGCTTTCTTCACGCGCGGATCATTGGCGCCTTGCGCGATCAGCAGCGGCTTGGCGAGACGATCGGCGGAATGGAGCGGCGAACGCTCGCGCAGCAGCACGCGCCCCTCCTCCGTCGCCGGATCGCCGAGCGCCTTCACCAATTGCGCGCGTGCGGATTCCCAATAGGGCGGAATGGTCGCGATCAACGTCTCGAGATTGGACGGGCCGACGACATCGACGCCGCAAACATAGCGCTGCGGATTGCGCGTGAGGCCGACGAGAGTCGCATAGCCGCCATAGCTGCCGCCCATTATGGCGATGCGGCTCATATCGGCGATCCCCTGGCGGATCGCCCAATCGACGGCGTCGTTGAGATCATCGTCCATGCGCCGGCCCCATTCGTGATCGCCGGCGTTGACGAATGCTTTGCCGAGCCCGGTCGAGGCGCGGAAATTCACGCTGAGCACGGCATAGCCGCGATTGGCGAGCCATTGATGCGCGGCGTTATAGCCGAAGGAATCGCGCGACCATGGCCCGCCATGGACATAGAGAACCATGGGCTGCGGCGCCTTCGCCTCCGCCGTCTGCGGCGACGTGAGATAGCAGACGAGATCGAGCCCATCGCGCGATTTGATCGTCACCGGCCGCATCGGACGCAAAGGCGCGCCAATGAGCTGCGGCCGCGCATGATGCAGCAGGCGCAGGCTCTTCGCGCGGCGATCATAGAGATAGGAGGCGGACGGGCTGGTGTCGGATTGCGCCGAGACGGTCCAGAGAGAATCATCCTCGGTGCGGCTACCGATGCTCCAATCGCCGATGCCGCGCGCGTTCAGAAAGTCGATATCCGCCTTTATGCGATCGTCGAGCGCGACATATTCGAAGCGCTCGCGCTCGACGCTATAGGCGAGCGGCTCATAGCTGTCGTGATCGCCGATGATATGACCGATATCGGCCTTGTCGCTCTCGGCGATGAGCTTGGTCTCGCCAGAGGCGACATCGACGCGAAACAGCGCAGCCTTGTCACGCCCGCGGCTGTCGCGCAAGAACAAGGTCTTCGCCGCGGCGTCGAGATGCAGCGGCGATGATGTGCGCGCATCCTCCGGCGAAAAGGTAATCCATTGCGTCCAGCCACGGCCGCCATCGGGACGCAAAATCTCGCTGCTTCCATCCTTGCCGCTGCGTATGGCGAGGCGCGGCGCGAGATCATCGTCGTGGATGAAGCCGGCGAAGCCTGGATTTTCTTGCACCAGCGTCAGTTCGCCAGTGGCGATGATCGCCGAATAGAGATCGTGAAAGCGCTTGTCGCGGCGGTTGATGGAGAGAAGGATTCGATCGCGAATCTTGCGACTGGTTCCGCTGACGCGCGCGGCGACGCCCTCGAAGGGCGTGAGGTCGCGCGCGGGACCGCCCTCGGCGTCGACGACATAGACGTGAAAATTCTCGTCGCCGCCCTCGTCCTGCATATAGAGCAGGCTGTGGCCGTCATAGGCCCAGGAGAAGTTCCGCACGCCGCGCTTGCGATCATTGGTGACTACGCGCGCATCCTCGAGGCGATCGAGCGGCGCGACGAAAATATTGAGCACGCCTGCATCCGGCTGCAGCCAGGCGAGCCGCCGCCCGTCCGGGCTCAGCCGCGTCCCCGCCTTGGTCGGATTGCCGAAAAGATGCGCTCTGGGAATGAGCCGGTCGGGCATTGCAATCGATCTCCGCAAAATCGAAACCGCTTCACAGAGCTAGCCTGAAGGCTCGCGGTCCAGGGAGCTCTTTGGACCGCGAGCCTTCAGGCTCGCTTCTCAGTCGAACAATGACGCGAGACGCTAGCGCTGCGCCGTAAATGTGTTGCAGGCGTCGATCTTGCCGGTCTGCAGACCGCGCTGGAACCATTCGACGCGCTGCGCCGAGGAGCCATGGGTGAAGCTGTCCGGCACCGCATAGCCCTGCGCGGAACGCTGGAGACGATCGTCGCCGATCGCCTGCGCGGTGTTGATCGCCTTTTCGATGTCGCCCTTCTCGAGAATCTTCCAATTCTGATCGGCGTGCGCCGCCCAGACGCCGGAGAGGCAATCGGCCATCAGCTCCACGCGGACCGAGAGATTATTGGACTCGGAACGGCTCGACGCCATCTGCTGCGCGCGCTGCACCTTGGGCAGAATGCCGAGCAGATTCTCGATGTGATGGCCCATCTCATGGGAGATCACATAGGCATAGGCGAAATCGCCGCCGCCGCCGAAGCGCCGATCCATGTCGCGGAAAAACGATGTGTCGAGATAGATTTTCCGGTCGACGGGGCAGTAGAAAGGCCCCATGGCCGATTGCGCGCGGCCGCAAGCCGAACCGGTGACGCCGTTGAACAGAACGAGCCGCGCCGGGTCGAAGCGAATGCCCTTCTGCTCGGGCAAAATCTGCGACCACACGCGCTCATTGCCGGCGAGCACGGCGGAGATGAACTGACCCTGGCGATCGGCCGGCGCGCCAGTCGGCGCCTGACGCGTCGGGCGATCGAGCCGCTGCTGCGCCACCTGCCCGCCGCCGCGCATATTGCTGAGCACTTCCGCGCCGCCGATCAGCAGCGCCGGATTTATGCCGAACGCATAGGCGAGGACGCCGAGAATGACGATCGTGCCCAGCCCGAGCCCACCGCCGCCTCCGAAGCTCGGCCCCGCGCCGGCGTCGGCGTAATCCTGGCTGCGACGATCCTCAATGTTGTCGGACTGGCCGAGCTGATCCCATCTCATCGCCTTGGCGCTCCGATAGCTTCGACGAGCCGCCCTGCCCGGGCCTCGTCCTCCTCCTGCCAGAAGTCCGGCTTGGCCTGCGCCAGCCGGCCGCCGATCCGCACCGGGGCGATGCGCCGCGCGAGGCCATCGGCCGAAAGCTCCACCGCGACGCCGCAGAGCGTCGCCTCGCCCTGGGCGGGCTCGAAACGGGCGCCCGGCGTTTTGCGCGTGAAGCGACGCAGCGGCTCCTCCTTCTCCATGCCGATGACCGAATCATAGTCTCCGGTCATGCCGGCGTCGGTCATATAGGCCGTGCCATGCGGCAGGATCTGCCCATCCGCCGTCGGCACATGGGTGTGGGTGCCCACCACCAGAGAGGCGCGTCCGTCGACGAAATGGCCCATGGCCATTTTCTCGCTGGACGTTTCGGCATGTATGTCGACGATGAGCGCGTCGCAAGCCATGCCCAGCGGACAGGCGCCCACTTCCCGCTCTATGGCGGCGAAGGGATCGTCCAGCGCATCCATGAAGACGCGGCCCTGGACGTTCACCACCAGCACCTGGCGGCCGTTCTCGGCCGTGTAGAGATTGGCGCCCCGGCCGGGCGTGCCGGGTGGATAATTCACCGGGCGCAGCAGCCGCGGCTGGCGCTCGATGAAGACCAGCGCCTCGCGCTGATCGAAGGCGTGATTGCCGGTGGTGATGCAATCGGCCCCGGCGGCGAGCGTCTCGTCGCAGATCGCCTCGGTTATGCCGAAGCCGCCGGCGGCGTTCTCGCCATTGACGACGATGAAATCGAGCGCCCAACGACGGCGCAGCTCCGGCAGCCGCTCCTGTATCGCCTTACGCCCGGCCCGCCCCACCACATCGCCGATGAAGAGGAGGCGCATACCGCGCTCGCTCGGCGAATGATCGGGGGAATGGGGCATGAGAACGCTCGTGGGACGGAAGGGAAGCTCAGATGTTCCATATAGCGCAATGGGGCGGGGAGCAATTTTCCGCTGGGGTCGACGCTACCAGTCCAGTCGCCCGGCAGGCCCCCAAAAGCCTCCGCTCGGCGGCGCCGGGTCCAGCGTCGCGAGACGCACGGCGACTTCGGCGCCCTCCGCCGGCGTCACCCCGCCCGCGCGATAGCCATTGAGCGCGGTCGCGACCTGGCCCGGCGAGGTCGCATAGACTTTGACCGAGGTCTCTCTCAAATGCTTCGCATATTCCAGCGTGAGCGAATTCAGCGCCGCTTTCGAGCTGTTGTAGGCGAGCCAATTGAGCTTCACCAGAGGCGGCTCCATGCGCGCCGTCATGCTATGCGAGCCGAGCGCCGCGGATTGATTTATGATGCGGCCGTCTCGCGCGTTCAGCAGCAGCGGCAAAAATGCATTGGTCACCGCGGCCACGCCGAAGACATTGGTCTCATAGGTTTCACGAAAATCCTGCAATGTCGTTTCCGGCGGGCGCTTGTGCTGGTCCCGGGCGATCCCCGCATTGTTGATCAGCACGTCCAGCCGACCAATCTCGCCGGCGAGCCGGATCGCGGCCTGAGAGACGCCGGCGGAATCGGTGACGTCCAGCGCGAGCGCGACGACATCCCCTCCCCCCGCGCGAAGTTCCGTCACGACAGAGTCGCCGCGCTCGACGTCGCGCGCGCCGATGACGACCTTCAACCCTTTCGCCGCCAGCTGACGCGCGATTTCGAGCCCCATGCCGGCAGTGGCTCCGGTTATAAGAGCGACGCGGGCGGTATCGCCCGTGGAATCGGCGGACTCGACGATGGACATGAGCGCTCTCCTGAAAATTAAAGGCCCCTTATACAAGGACCCTTATATATTGATCGAGGCAATTATACAAGGGGCCTTATATGGTCGATGACCGATTGAGGGCGGCGGCGCTCGGGCTGAAGCGCGCGCAAGCCGCAAAGAGCGCGCTTCTCGACCGACGTCTCGCGAGCATCGGCCTGACGATGGCGCTCTGGGTCGTCCTCGAACGAATTCGCGCCAATCCGGCCCTATCCACCCATGCGCTCGCCGAGGCGAGCCTGATGACCGATCAATCCGTCGGCGAGCTGGTGAGCAAATTGGCGAAACGTGGCCTCGTCGAACGCGTGAGCGGACCCGGCCGCGCGATCCGCCACCATCTGACAGATTCGGGAAGAGAGCTGCTCGAACGCGCGGCGCCTCTGCTTGCAGAAGCCTTGCAGAGCGCCTTTTCCGAGCTTAGCGCGGCCGAGATCGAGCAGCTGATCCGGCTGCTCGACAAAATCGCGCCGGCGAAAGCTTCAGGCGCTTCGCTATGAAGCTCCAACTCGCGGCTTCATCCGCAGGCCCGGCTGATATAAGATGGGCTTTCCGAACCGGAGCGCCGCGTCCCTCATGTTCCATATCGCCGAGCTTCGCGGGCGCGAGCCTTTCGACCCCAATAAGGCGCCCGATGGCCCCTTCGTCGTCTTCGAGGACGGACGAAACGGCGCCGCCCTGCTCTTCGACGAGCCGGAGGAGATCATCCGCGCCGACACGGCGGCGGAGGTCCCGCAGGCTTTCGCGCGCATGGAGGCGGCGACACGGCGCGGGCTCTTTCTCGCGGGCTACGCCGGCTATGAGCTGGGCTATGCGCTGGAAGCGAAATTCGCGAGCGGCCCCCTGCCCCGGGCGCGCACGCCGCTGCTGCTCTTCGGCGCGTTTCGCGCGCCGCGCCAATATGAGTGGCGCAACGCCGCCTCGCTCGCGACCGAGACCGCGCCGGTCGAGATCGCGCTGACCCCCGCGTGGAGCCTCGCCGAATATACCGAGCGCTTCGACGCCTGCCGCGAGCTCATCTATGCGGGCGACGTCTATCAGATCAATCTGACCTTCCCCATGCATGGCCGCTACGAGGGCGAGGCGACGGCGCTCTATCGCGCGCTGCGCAAGCGCCAGCCGGTCGCCTATGGCGGCGTGGTCGCGCTCGGCGAGGAGAAAATCGTCTCGCTCTCGCCGGAGGTTTTTTTCGACGCCTGCGAAGGCGTGATCCGCGCGCGGCCGATGAAGGGCACGGCGCGGCGCGGCTTTCTGCCGACCGAGGATATGGCGCGCGCCGCGCTGCTGACGCAGGACGAGAAATCGCGCGCCGAAAATCTGATGATCGTCGATCTTCTGCGCAACGATCTCTCGCGCCTCTCCGAGGTCGGCTCGGTGCGCGTGACCGATCTCTTCACCGTCGAGACCTATCCGACGCTGCATCAGATGACTTCCGGCATAGAGGCCAAGCTGCGCGACGGCGTGACGCTCGCCGATCTCTTCGCCGGGCTATTTCCCTGCGGCTCCGTGACCGGCGCGCCGAAAATCCGCGCCATGGAGATTATTCGCGATCTCGAATGCGCGCCCCGCGGCGTGTATTGCGGCTCGCTCGGCCTCATCGCGCCCGACGGGGCGATCCGTTTCAATGTGGCGATCCGCACGCTCACACTTTTCCCCGATGGGGAGCTCGTCTGCAACGTCGGCTCTGCGGTCGTCGCCGATTCGCGGGCGCGCGAGGAATATGAGGAATGTCTGATCAAGGCGAAATTCCTGACCGGAGCGAAGACTTCGGCCTGATCGAAACGCTGCTGTGGACGCAGGACGGCGGTTTTCTCTATCTGGACGAGCATGTCGCGCGGCTTTCCGCCTCGGCGCGCGCGCTCGGCTTTCTCCATAGCGACGAGGCCTTTCTCGCGGCGCTGAACGAGGAGGTCGCCGATCCGCTCGACGACCGTCTGCGCGTGCGCTATGCGCTCGGCCGCGACGGCCGTTTCGAGGCCAGCTCGCTGCCGATCGACGCGATCACGCCGGATACGATCTGGCGCGTCGCCATCGCCGAGGCGCGCTTCGAATCCGACGATCCGATGCTGCGCCACAAGACGACGCGACGCGAGCTCTATGAGCGCGAGCTGGCCGAAGCGGCGATGCGCTGCCGCGCCGACGAGGTGCTGTTTCGCAATGAGCGTGACGAAGTCTGCGAGGGCGCGCGCACCAATGTCTTTCTCGCACGCGATGGCGTGCTACTGACGCCGCCGCTCTCCAGCGGGCTGTTGCCGGGAACATTGCGCGCGCATCTTCTCGCCAGCGGCAAGGCGCGCGAGAGCCTGCTGCGGCTCGAGGACTTTGCCGGCGACGCGGAATTTTATTTCGGCAATTCCGTGCGCGGGCTCGTTCGCGCGGCTCTGATCGTCGAGGAAGTGACCGTCGAGGACGAGACCGCCGAGGACGAGGAGGCGTGATCCACATCCGCCCCGCCGCGCGCGCGGATGGCGCGCTAGTCGCCGCTTTCGTGCGCGAGCTCGCGGAATATGAAAAGCTCTCGCATGAAGTCGAAGCGTCGGAGGAAATGCTCGCGCAGGCGCTGTTCGGCCCTACTCCGCGCGTCTTCTGCGATATCGCCGAATGGGACGGCGCGCCGGCGGGCTTCGCGCTCTGGTTCTATACGTTTTCGTCGTTTCGCGGCCGGCACGGAATCTGGCTCGAGGATATTTTCGTGCGCCCGCAATTTCGCGGCGCCGGCATAGGCAAGGCGCTGCTCGCCCATCTCGCGCGGCGCTGCGTCGCCGAGGGACTCGGCCGTTTCGAATGGTCGGTGCTGGATTGGAACGCGCCCTCCCTCGCCTTCTACGAAGGGCAAGGCGCAAAGCTCATGCATGAATGGAAAATCTGCCGCATGACCGGCGCCGCGCTGGAAGCTCTCGCGGAAAAATGACGCCGCATCCCTTCCTTCTCCCACTCGTGGGAGAAGGTGGCCCCGCGAAGCGGGGTCGGATGAGGGTTCTTCGACGTAGGGCGAAATAACAAATCCATGCGCGGATTTTCATTGCGATCCGACATGGAGATAAATTTCAAGAGGGCCGCCAACCGCAGCCGCCCTCATCCGACCTCGCTTCGCGAGGCCACCTTCTCCCACGAGTGGGAGAAGGGGCGCAGCTGATAGGCTCAGCCCTTTTCGGGCAGGTTCAAGCGGATGTGCAATTCGCGCAGCTGCTTGGCCGTCGCCTCGGATGGCGCGCCCATCAGCAGATCTTCGGCGCGCTGATTCATCGGGAACAGCACCACCTCGCGCAAATTCTCCTCGCCCGCGAGCAGCATAACGATGCGATCGACGCCCGGCGCAATGCCGCCATGCGGCGGGGCGCCATATTGGAAGGCGCGATACATGCCGCCGAATTTCTCGATCAGCACATCCTCGCCATAGCCGGCGATCTCGAAGGCCTTCTTCATAATGTCCGGGCGATGGTTTCTTATCGCGCCCGAGGACAATTCGATGCCGTTGCAGACGATGTCGTATTGATAGGCGAGAAGATCGAGCGGGTCCTTGCCCTCCAACGCCTCCAGGCCGCCCTGCGGCATGGAGAAGGGATTGTGCGAGAAGTCGATCTTCTTGTCGTCCTCGTTATACTCGTACATCGGGAAGTCGACGATCCAGCAGAACTCGAAGACATCGGTCTTCGAAAGGCCGAGCTCCGTGCCGACGCGCAGACGCGCGGCGCCGGCGAGCTTGGCGGCCTTCAGCTCCTCACCGGCCAAGAAGAACAGCGCATCGCCGGCCTTCACGCCGCCCTTGGCGGCGAGCGCAGCCAGCGCCTCCGGCGGGATGAATTTCGCGATCGGGCCTTTGCCGATCAGCGCGCCATTCTCCTCGTCGAAGATGATGTAGCCGAGGCCCGGCGCGCCCTCTGACCGCGCCCAATCATTGAGCTTGTCGAAGAAGCTGCGCGGCTGCGCGGCCGCGCCCGGCGCCGGAATGGCGCGCACCACCTTGCCCTTGAAGGCCTTGAAGCTCACATCGTCGCGCGCGAATTCCGCGCTCACATCGGCGATGATCAGCGGATTGCGCAGATCGGGCTTGTCGGAGCCATATTTCAGCATGGCGTCGCGGAAGGCGATCTTGGGGAAGACCGGCGTCACCGGCTTGCCGCCGCCGAATTCCTCGAACACGCCACGCAGCACGGGCTCGACCGAGGCGAACACGTCTTCCTGCGTCACGAAGCTCATTTCTATATCGAGCTGGTAGAACTCGCCGGGGCTGCGGTCGGCGCGGGCGTCCTCGTCGCGGAAACAGGGCGCGATCTGGAAATAGCGATCGAAGCCCGCCACCATCAGCAGCTGCTTGAACTGCTGCGGCGCCTGCGGCAATGCATAGAATTTGCCGGGGTGAATGCGCGAAGGCACCAGAAAGTCGCGCGCGCCCTCCGGCGAGGAGGCGGTGAGGATCGGCGTCTGGAACTCGAAGAAGCCCTGGGACTTCATGCGCTGGCGCAGCGAATCGATCACCTGGCCGCGCAGCATGATATTGGCGTGCAGCTTCTCGCGGCGCAGGTCCAGGAAGCGGTATTTGAGCCGCGTCTCCTCGGGATAGGGAAGATCGCCGAAGACCGGCAGCGGCAGCTCGGCGGCGGGGCCGAGCACCTCGATCTCGGTGACATAGACCTCGACGAGGCCGGTCGGCATATCGGGATTCTCGGTGCCGGCGGGGCGCTTGCGCACCTCGCCGTCGAGGCGCGCGACCCATTCGGAGCGCAGCTTCTCCGCGGCCTTGAAGGCCGGCGAATCGGGGTCGACCACGCATTGGGTAAGGCCGTAATGGTCGCGCAGATCGATGAACAGAACCCCGCCGTGGTCGCGAATGCGGTGGCACCAGCCGGAGAGCCGGATTTTCTCGCCGGCATGGGCCTCGCGCGGCTCTCCACAATTATGCGAACGATAGCGATGCATTTTGCGTGTCTTTTGTCTCGTAGGGAGGGACGTTTCTAGCCGCGGAGAAGCGCAGGGGGAAGCGCCGGTGTCAAGCCGGAGCGTCACGCGGCGGGCGCTCCGACTGCAACATGGCGGACGAGCGGAAGCGGAGCCTCAGCCAGACGCGCCGATGCGGGCGGCGGGGCGCCCGTGCGGCCGCCGCTCGCCGCCGACGATGGCGAAAGCGGAAGGCGTCGCCAGCAGCGTCTCGACCAGAGCGAGATTGAGCCTGTGGCCGCCGCGATAGGAGCGGAAAGCGCCGATGATCGGCGCGCCGGCGAGAGCGAGATCGCCGAGCACGTCCAGCATTTTGTGACGGACGAACTCGTCGGCGAAGCGCAGCCCCTGCGGATTGAGCGCGCGGCCGTCCGAAAGGACGATGGTGTTGTCCAGCGAGGCGCCGAGCGCCCTGCCCTCGCGCCACAGACGCTCGGCGTCCGATAGAAAGCCGAAGGTGCGGGCGCGGGCGATCTCGGCGCGAAAGCTCGCCGGCGTCAGCCGCATCCGCCGCCGCATGCGGCCGATCGGCGCGGCGGCGTAGGAAATCTCGACATCCATGGAAAAGCCGCCGGCTGGCGCGGGCGTGAGCTCGGCCCAAGCGGCGCCGTCGGCGACGCGCACCGGCGCGCGAATCACAATGGCGCGGCGCGGCGCGGCGAGCGCGACGATTCCCGCTTCGTCGATCGCCTCGACGAAAGCCGCCGCCGAGCCGTCCATCGCCGGAACCTCCGGCCCGTCGACCTCGATCGCCACATTGTCGACCCGAAGGCCGCGCAGCGCCGCCATCAGATGCTCGATCGTCGAGATGGACGCGGCGCCGGAGCCGAGGCGCACGCAAAGATCGGTGGAGGAGACATTGCGCGCCTCAGCGCGTAGCGCATCCACGCCGCCGAGCCGCGTGAAGACGATTCCCGAGCCCGCCTCGGCGGGCATGAGGAGGAGCCGCGAGGCGAGGCCGCTATGCGCGCCGACGCCGTCCAGCGCCACTGCGGCGCCGAGCGTCGTCTGCATCCTCGTCGGTCGATGCGACGTCATCGATTTCGTCTCACTCCGGGAAAGCGGTCCGGCCCGCCGCACGCGCGCGATGATGCGCGATTGTGGCGGAGCGGCGCCGGCGCAGAATAATCCGCGCCGCAGCGGGGCTCCAGTCACGGTTTTTTACAAAATGTTACAGCCGACACGAATGAGAAAAGGCCCGCCGGAGCGGGCCTTTCACAGATTTCGCGATCATGCGGCGCAGGATCGGCGAAAGATCAGCTGTTGATCTGGCGGCGCAGGAAGGCCGGGATCTCGAGCTGCTCCTCCTCGATCGAGCGGGCCTGCGCGACGCGGCGGCCATGCGGATCGAGCCCGGCGTGTCCCGCCGGCTGCTGCGGCGCCTGGGGAACCGGGCGCTTGGCGTATTCCGCATGGCTCTGCGTGGGCGCGGGAGCCTGCGGGCGCATCTGCGGACGCGGCGCGGCGGCGGCGGCCGGCCCCTGCAGCGTGTCCTCCTGGCGGCTCGCGCCGAAGGAGGCGAGGCGCTCCAGCAGCGTGCGGCGGCGGGCGGCCTCCGGCGCCTGAGCGCCGGCGACGTCGCCGCGCGCCTGGCGATACTGCTCCTGCACCGGACGCGGGAAGTCCTCGATCTGCGGCATGCGCATGCGCGGCAGCTCGGCGGCCGGCGGGATGTAGGGCTCATGCGCCTCCATCATATGGGCCGGCTGCGGCGCGGGCTCCGGCGCATAGACCGGACGCGCCGCCACCTGCTCGAGATAGACGTCGCGCGAGGGCGCCTGCGCCTGCTGCGGCTCGCCGTAATAGGGCGAGGGCTGGCGCTCGATCGGGGCCGGCGCGGGCTCGGGCGCATAGGCCTGAGGCGCCGGCTGCGGAGCGGGCTCGGAGATGGTCTGGACGAAGGAGACCCGACCCTGCGCCGCCACCTGGGCGCGCAGACGCTCGGCGGCCTCCAGCACGCGGGCTTCCGCGGCCGCGGCGTCCTCGGCGGCGGTAGAAGGCAGATCGATGCCCGTCGCCACCACCGACACGCGCACGACGCCCTCGAGCGAGGAGTCGAAGGTCGCGCCGAGAATAATGTTGGCGTCCTCGTCCACCTCCTGGCGGATGCGGCTCGCCGCCTCGTCCACCTCATAGAGGGTGAGGTCGTTGCCGCCGGTGATCGAGATCAAGAGGCCGCGGGCGCCCTTCATCGACACTTCGTCGAGCAGCGGATTGGCGATGGCCGCCTCCGCCGCGAGGCTGGCGCGGCGCTCGCCGGTGGCCTCGCCCGTGCCCATCATCGCCTTGCCCATGCCGCGCATGATCGAGCGCACGTCGGCGAAGTCGAGATTGATGAGGCCTTCCTTGACCATGAGATCAGTGACCGAGGCGACGCCCGAGTAGAGCACCTGATCGGCCATGGCGAAAGCGTCGGCGAAGGTCGTCTTCTCCGTGGCGATGCGGAAAAGATTCTGATTCGGGATGATGATCAGAGTGTCGACCGACTTCTGCAGCTCGGCGATGCCGCCCTCGGCGATGCGCAGGCGGCGCTGGCCCTCGAAATGGAAGGGCTTGGTGACGACGCCGACGGTGAGAATGCCCATCTCGCGGGCGATGGCCGCGATGACAGGCGCGGCGCCCGTGCCCGTGCCGCCGCCCATGCCGGCGGTGACGAACACCATATGCGCGCCGGTGAGGTGCTCGCGGATCTCGTCCTTGGCCTCTTCCGCGGCGGCGCGGCCGACTTCCGGCTGCGCGCCGGCGCCGAGGCCTTCGGTCACCTGCAGGCCCATCTGGATGATGCGCTCGGCGCGCGAGGAGGCGAGCGCCTGCGCGTCGGTGTTGGCGATCAGAAAGTCCACGCCCGACAGGCCCGACATGATCATGTTGTTGACGGCGTTGCCCCCACCGCCGCCGATGCCGCACACCAATATGCGGGGCTTCAATTCCCGGAGCTCGGGCGCCTTGAGATTGATCGTCATCGCCAGACCTTTCGACTGATTTTCATGCGACTGCGCGTCGGTTGCCATCCCCGGAGCGTGTCGCCGACGCGCGCCTCGCTCTCCATGCTCGAAATTCTCAAAAACTGTCTCTCAACCACTGTCCGACCCGAGAGATGTACCCATTGGTCCCGGTCCCGCGCATCTCCGCCTCGCGGCGTGGCTCGAAATATTCGCGCCCCGCGAATTGCGGATAGACGAGCAGACCGACGGCCGCGGCGAAAGCCGGGCTCCTGGCCGATTCGGGCAGGCCGTCTATGCCGGCCGGCCGGCCGACGCGCACCTGTCCGCCCAGAATGCGGCGCGCCGCCTCCGGCAGGCCCGTGAGCATGCAGGCCCCGCCGGTGAGCACCACGCGCCGCCCCGCATGCGCCGAGAAGCCGGACGCCGCCAGACGGTCGCGCAGGAACTCCAAGGTCTCCTCGACGCGCGGACGAATGATGCGCACGAGATGCGATTTCGGCGCATGCGCCGGATGCTCGCCGCTCTCGCCCACATGATCGAAGGCGATCGTCTCGCGATCGTCGGAGGGAGAGGAGATCGCCGCGCCATAGAGCGTCTTCAGACGCTCGGCGTCGCTCAGACGACAGTCGAGGCCGCGGGCGATATCCATAGTGATGTGATTGCCGCCGAGCGTCACCGCATCGACATGCGCCAGCGCGCCGCCGGCGAAGACGGCGAGCGAGGTGACGCCCGCGCCCATATCGATGACGATGGCGCCGAGTTCGGCCTCATCGGCCTCCAGCACGGCGAGGCCGGCGACGTAAGGCGCCGCAGCGGCCGCCTCTATGCCGAGATGGCAGCGCTCCACGGCGACGAGAAGATTGCGCATCGCCGCCTGATCGCAGCTGGCGACATGGAGATCGACGCCGAGCTCGCCGCCGACCATGCCGGCGGGCTCGCGAATGCCGGCGGAGCCGTCCAGCGAGAAGCCGGTGGGCAGCGAATGGACGACGACGCGGCCGCGCTCCGTCACATGGGCGGCGGAGGCCTCGAGCACGCGATGCACATCGGAAGGCGCGACGGCGCCCGAGACGACGCGCGTCTTGGCGGCGAAATGCTGCGAGGCGAGGCGGCCGCCGGAAGCGGTGACGATGATGGCGTCGATCTGCGAGCGCGCCATGCGCTCGGCCGCGTCGACGGTCCGGCGCAGCGCGCTCTCCACCTCCTCCATATCGACGATCTGGCCGGCCTTCACGCCGCGCGAGCGCTGATGGCCGATGCCGAGCACGCGCGCACGATGCGTGCGCCCGCGCGGCGAGCCGTCGCCGACCGGCGTCAGCCGCGCGATGATGCAGGCGATCTTCGACGTGCCGACGTCGAGCACCGCCATGGTCGCGCTGCGACGAGCGCCGAGCTGCTTCATTCGCGGCGGGAAGAGATGTGACTTCATGTCTGGCCGCCCTTGTGTGAACCACGCGAACTCGCGGCCGCACGCGCGGCGGCCGCCTCCTCGGAAAGGCGCGCCGCTACGCGTCCCGGCGCGCGCAAATCGATCGAGATCACATCCTTATCGAGGATCCTGGCCTCACGCTGGAGTCGCTGCAGGACGGCGAGCGCCGCCTCCGGATCCTGCTCGGGGAGCTTGACCTCGACGCCATTGGTCATGTCGAGCGACCAGCGCCGCCCGGAGACGAGAATGCCGGCGCGCACGCGCGATTTGAGATCGCCGGCGGCTTCCAGCAGCCGCATATATTCGTCGAGCCGCTTCTCCGCGCCCTCGCCGACGACAAAGGGCAGGCCCAAAAATCGCTCGTCGCGCATCTCGTCGATGACGACGCCATCGGCGGCGACGACCGAGAGCTTGCCGTCGCGCTGCCAGAGCGCGAAGGGCCGACGCCCCTCGAGCGCAATAATGAGCCGATCGGGATAGAGCTTCAGCACACGCGCGCTCTCCACCAGCGGCAGCGCGGTCAGCCGCTCGCGAATCGTCTCCGCGTCGAGAAAGAGCAGCGAATGTGTGGGCTTCACGCCCGAAGCGGCGAGCACGTCGCCCTCGGAGAGCTCGCCGAGCCCGCTGATGGTGACGACCTCGATGGAAAAGCCGAGCGCGCGCGCCACGATATCGCGCGGCGCGCCATTGCGGGCGACGAATTCCGCATAGCCGCCATTATGCGCGACGCCGGCGAAGCCCACTCCGCCGAACAGCAGAGCGAGCGCCGCCGTGCCGATTCCCGGCAGAGCGGCAAGCCGCGAGAGACGCCCGCGCTCCGCGCGCGGAGCCGCGGCGGCCGGCGGGCGGACGCGCCGCTCGGCCGGCTGGGATGCGGTGGAATTTACGTAAGGAGCGGAATAGGCGCCGGGCTGAAGCGAGCCGGCGTGGATCGAACCAGCTTGGACGGGATGCGGATGCGCGACATCGAAGAGAGCCTCGACAGGCTCCCTCAACGATCGCAGGACGCGTCTTCCACCATCCATCTTACGAGCTCGCCAAACGAATATCCGGCATATGCCGCCATTTCGGGAACCAGCGAGGTCTCGGTCATGCCCGGCTGCGTGTTGACCTCCAACACGACGAGCTCGCCCGTACCTCCGGGGCGATCGTCGTATCGAAAGTCCGCACGGCTGACGCCACGACAGCCGAGAGCCCGATGAGCCTCGAGCGCCAACTGTTGGACCTCTTGGTAAATATTTTGTTTAAGATTCGCTGGAAGCACGTGTTTCGACCCGCCTTTCGCGTATTTCGCGTCGAAACCGTAGAAGTCCTCCGACACGGGGAGGATTTCGATGACGTCGAGAGCGCGGTCGCCCATCACCGCGCAAGTGAGCTCGCGGCCGTCGACGAAATTCTCCGCCAGCATGAAATCGCCATGGCGCCAATCGGCGGCGGCCAGCTCCTGCGGCGGATGCGAGCGCCCCTCCTTGACGATGAAGACGCCGAAGGACGACCCCTCGCTCACCGGCTTCAGCACGTAAGGCGGCGGCAGCGCGTGGGCCTTGGCCGCCTCCAGTCGATGCAGCACCCTGCCCCGCGGCACCGGCACGCCGGCCGCCGCCATGACGCTCTTGGCGACATCCTTCTTCATCGCCAGAGAGGAGGCGAGCACGCCCGAATGCGTGTAGGGGATGCGCAAAATCTCCAGCACGCCCTGAATGGCGCCATCCTCGCCGAAGCGGCCGTGCAGCGCGTTGAAGGCGACATCCGGCGCGAGCTTGGCCAGAACCTCGGCGACGTCGCGGCCGACATCGACGCGGGTGACGCGATAGCCGACGCTCTCCAGCGCCTTGGCGCTCGCCTCGCCCGATCGCAACGAGACATCGCGCTCCGAGGAGAATCCGCCCATGAGCACGGCGACGTGAGCAGTCATGACGCACCTTCGAGTTGTGCGAGGGCTTCGACCCTCGGATGGATTTGCGAATGGGCCGGCGGCGGCGCTGGCGCGCTCCGACGCCCGTCACATGTGACGCCAAGGCAGATCAGAGCCGCCTTGGGAAGGCTCCGAGACATGGCGCCCGGCCCGCGACGACGCTATCGACGATCGGCTCGCGCCTTGGAGTGGCAGCGCGAAATTAATGCTTCGCTACCATTCCGGCGGTGAAGGCGACGATCTCCTGCCAGCGCAGAATGATGGCGACCACGGCGCCGATGATCGAGACGATCGACGCGATCTTAGCCGTAGTCGGAAGGGCGTTCACACGCCCTTTCAGCTCGCCAAACTCGACCGCGGAAGGAAGGCCGGCCACACGCCCCTTCAGCTCGCCGATATCCGCAGCCAACATCGCCTTCAGGTCCTTGAAGTCGGAGGACGTCGGCATTGCGCGGAGAAGCCCCTTGATCTCGGCGGTGTCCTGAAGAAGCTTCTTCATGTCCGACTCGAGTGTGGTGACACGACGCTCGAGATCGCTCATCCCCTCTCCTCCGCCGCCTCCTCCAGGTCCAACGCTTGCAGGTCCAGCGCTTGCCTGGGCGATGTTTCTATCATGGGGAGCCGTCGAGCCGCCGACGACATGCAGACGAGGCTTTTCAGTCATTTTTGTCGACCACCGACACGTTATGTAAGCGCACGAAGCCGCAATGACTACACGTAAGCATATAGCAGTCGTGTCGGACCATCTCCACCGAATACGGGCGGCCAGAATCGTCTGAAAACGATTTTCCGAGAGAATCGACGGACACCTTCACCAATTGCTGCTCATTGTCGGCGGCAGATTCACCGATCCAATTGTTCGTCCCGCAAAAGGGGCAGCCGCCGAGGGCTCCCTTTTCCTCGAGCCAAATTTGAAAATCATCCGCTCTCATAGGTCGTCCCTCGTCGAACGCACTCTGCCAGCAGCGCGAGCAATTCGCAAATGGGGCTCGGCAACCTCGAGAATTCCCCGAGCGACTAGGAATCGGTCAGGCGGCGCCTCCCCCACTCTCACTCCGTCCGCCGCCAAATCTCGATATCCCCCGCCCGTTTCGCGAGCCTGTAGGCGTCGAGCGCGCCGGCCATCTCGGGCCGCCGCAGGACCCACTCCCGCGTCGCCCGATCTTCGGCGACGATAATATCGGGGCGCCCCACGCGAATATCCTCGGCGAGAGCGGCGAGATCGGCGCTGCGCCGCGCCTCCAGCCGTTCGCGCTGTTCCGGTCCCGCCGCTTCGAGCAGCCGGCCCACGGCCGCGGTGACGAAGAGCGCATTCTGCCGTCCCACCCATTCGCCCGCGAGCCGCCGCGTCAGAGGATGACCGAAATCGAGCTGGCTGGCGATGGTCGCGATGCGCGGATGCGGCGGCGCGACCGCGGCCACGGCGGCCAGCAGGCCCTCGTGCTCCTCGTGATCGGTCAGCTGCTCGACGATTCCGAAATAGGCCGGCGCGGCGAGCAGCGCCGGCACGAACAGGAATTTCGTCAGCGCCGCGCGCACGCCGGCGACGGGGGCCGCGCGGTCGCGCAGAGCGAGAAATATCCAGGCGAATAGCAGCAGAACGATCGCGGGATAGGCATGATTCATCCAGCCCTTCCCCTGCAGCAGAAAGGCCGCGAAAAAACCCAGTGAGGAATAGAGCGCGACCAGACTCGCACGGCCGAGGGCGGCCCCGCGCGCCGCGACGACAAAGCCCGCGAGCAGCGCCACATAGGCGAGCGCGAGCGAATGCGCGAGAAAATGGCCGAGCTCGTCGCGCGCCGGCCCATAGACCTCGAGCGCGAGCGGCAGCGCCTCGCCGACATAGGCCGGAAAAGCGATCAGCGTCGCGCCGGTCACGGCGACGGAGGCGAGCGCCGCGGCGATCAGTTCCGCTCGCAGCAAGGCGCGCACGCTGCGTTCCCGGAGAACTATCGCCAGAGCCGGCAGCGCGATGGCGAGGATGAAATGCGGCTTCAACGCCACGGCGAGACCGCCGCAAACTCCCGCGACGATATGCGCGAGCCGCGGCGCCGGCGCGCGCCCCTCCGCCGCCAGCGCGGCGAGCAGCGGCAGCAGAGCGAGCAGAGCAATATGCTCGCGCTCGGCGAAGACGATCTCCGGCGCGACCAGCAGCAGAAAGATCGCGGCGTTGAGCAGCTGCATCCATTCGCGCCAGCTGCGCGCCGCGCCATGGCGCAGCAGCAGAAAAGAAAAGCCGATGGAGCCCGCGGCGGCGAAAAAGACCAGCGCCGCGACCATCGCCTCCGTCGGAAGATGCAGCGCGCGGGCCAGCAGCACGGCCGGCATGAGCGAGAGAAACGCCGCCGGCGGATTGGGATCGCTCACCTCGACATAAGCGACGCGCCCATCGAGAACCTTCTCGGCGAAGGTCGAGAACCAGGAGACGTCGCAATCGATATGGCCGATGAGCTGCTGCGCGACGGCGACAACAGCGAGCGCCACGCCGAGCAGCGGGCTCGACAAAAGCTGCGCGAGCCCGTCGCTCTCGACGCTCGCGCGCGCGCTCTTCTCGAGGACCGTCATGCGAGGGCGAGGCCGATCCGCTTGATCTCCCAGCGCAGGAGAACGCCGCTCTTCTCCTGCACGCGCCGCCGCACCTCCTCGCCCAGCGCCTCGACGTCGGCGGCCGTCGCCTGGCCCCGATTGACGAGGAAATTGCAATGCATCTCGCTGACCTGCGCATCGCCGATCACGAGCCCGCGGCAGCCAGCCTCGTCGATCAATTGCCACGCTTTATGGCCCGGCGGATTGGCGAAAGTGGAGCCGCCCGTCTTCTCGCGAATGGGCTGCGAGGCCTCGCGCGCCTGCGTGATGCGCTCCATCTCCGCGAGGATCGTCGCGGGATCGCCCTTGCGGCCCTGATACAGCGCCTGCGTGAAAATCATATCGTCCGGCGCATCGCTATGGCGATAGGAGAAGCCGAGATCGGCATTGGCATAGACGCGCGCATTGCCGGAGCGATCGACGCCGCGCGCCTCGATCAGCGCATCCTTGGTCTCGCCGCCATGCGCGCCCGCGTTCATGCGCAGCGCGCCGCCGACGCCGCCCGGAATGCCGCGATAGAAAGCGAGCCCGTCTATGCCGGCGTCCGCCGCCGCGCGCGCGAGCTTCACATCGGGAACCGCGGCGCCGACGCGAATGCGCTCGCCCTCTTCGACAGCGATGGCCCCGAAGCCCTTGGCCGTCAGCCGAACGACGACGCCCGTGACGCCGCCGTCGCGCACGATGAGATTGGAGCCGAGGCCGATGACCGTGACCGGAATCTCGCGCGGCAGTCGCGCGAGAAAGTAAGCGAGATCGGCCTCGTCCGCCGGCGAGAAGAGAAGCTGCGCCGGCCCGCCGACACGAAACCAGGTGAGCGGCGCGAGCGGCTCATTTGCGGCGAGACGCCCGCGCAATTCCGGCGCGAGCGCGACGATCTCGGCCGAGATATCCGGAAAGCTCATCCGCAATCTCCGTGCGCGTCTCCTTCTCCCACTCGTGGGAGAAGGTGGCCCGGCGTAGCCGGGTCGGATGAGGGTCCATCGACATTACGCGCAGCACTTGAACGCAGCAAAACGAAGAGCCCCGCACTTCTACGCGGCCCCTCATCCGACCCTCGCTGACGCGAGGGCCACCTTCTCCCGCGAGCGGGAGAAGGGACGCGCGTTCTCCATGTCTGCGCGATTGTCATGGTGCGAGCTCCGCCAATTGCGCCGGCAGCGCATAAGCCCATTTCGTAATGTCGCCGGCGCCGAGAAACACCACATAATCGCCCGGCGCGGCGATCTCGCGGATCAATCCCGGCAGCTCCTGCGGCGAAGCGAAGGCGCTCGCGCGCTCATGCCCTTGCGCAGCGGCGGCGCGCGCCAGCGCCGGGCCGTCGACGCCCTCTATCTCGCTCTCGCCGGCCGGATAAACATCGGCGATCAGCGCCACATCCGCGTCACTGAAACAGCCTGCGAATTGATCGAACAGCGACTGCAGCCGCGTGTAGCGATGCGGCTGCATGATGGCGATCACCTTGCCCTTGGTGGAAGCGCGCGCGGCGCGCAGCACGGCGGCGATCTCGACCGGGTGATGACCGTAATCGTCGAAGATGGAAACGCCCTTCCACTCGCCCGTCTTGGTGAAGCGCCGCTTCACGCCGGCGAAGCGCGCGAGCCCCTCGCGAATCTTATCCGCGGGAACGCCGAGCCGATGGGCCACCGCAATGGCCGCCGTGGCGTTGAGCGCATTGTGCCGCCCCGCTGCCGGCAGCAGAAGCTCGTCGAGCCGCGTCTCTGCGCCCGTATCACGATCACGCAGGAGCACCGAAAAGCGTCCGACGCCGCCGGAAAGATCGAGATCGAGCAGACGCGCCTCGGCCTCCTCGCTCTCGCCATAGGAAATGACGCGGCGATCTTCGATTTGGCCGATGATCTCGCGCGCGGTCGGATGATCGAGACAGACGGCTGCAAAACCATAGAACGGCAGATTTTCGATGAAGCTACGAAAGCCCTTCTTCACGCCGTCGAAATCGCCGAAATGATCCAAATGCTCGGGATCGACATTGGTGACGATGGCGACTTCCGCCGGCAGCTTCAAGAATGTGCCGTCGCTCTCGTCAGCTTCGACCACCATCCATTCGCCGGCGCCCGGCCGCGCATTTGTGCCGTAAGCGTTGATGATGCCGCCATTCACGACTGTCGGATCGAGACCGCCGGCGTCGAGCAGAGTGGCGACCAACGAGGTGGTCGTCGTCTTGCCATGCGTGCCGGCGACGGCGACGCAACGCTTGTCGCGCATCAGCTCGGCGAGCATTTCCGCGCGCTTCACCACGGGCAGGCGCCGCGCGCGCGCCTCCGCCAGCTCGGGATTGTCGCGCTTGATCGCGCTCGACACGACGACGACGGCTGCTTCGCCCAGACATTTGGCGTCATGGCCGACATGCACGCGCGCGCCCTTGCCGGCGAGCCGTTGCAGATTGGCGCTGTCGGCGGCGTCCGTGCCTTGCACATCATAGCCTTGTGCGAGCAGAATTTCGGCGACGCCGGACATTCCAATTCCGCCAATGCCGACGAAATGAATGGGGCCGAGACGGCGCGGCATTCTCATGTGAGGCTCCCTCGCGCCAGCGCGGCGCTCTCTCTCTTCTGCGCGACGGCGAGCACGAGATCGGCGAGCCGCTCGGCCGCGTCGGTCACGCCGACGCTTTTTGCCGCCTGCCCGCGCCGCTGCAATTCGCCGCTGTCCGCAACGAGCGCGGCGATGCGTTCGGCGAGCCATTGCGGCGTGAAATCAGCTTGGCGCACGACCTCCGCCGCGCCCGATTTCGCCAGCACGGCGGCGTTTGCCGCCTGGTCCTGGTCCAACGCATGCGGCAGCGGCACCAGAATGCTCGGTCGCCCGATCGCCGCCAGCTCGGTGACGGTGGAGGCGCCGGCGCGCGCGATCACGAGATGCGCATGCGCGATGCGCTCCGGCAGATCGGCGAAGAAGGGCGCGATCTGCGCGACGATTCCGGCGCGCGCGTAAGTCATGGTGACGCGCGCGAGATCTTCCTCGCGCGCCTGCTGCGTCAGCTCGATGCGCTCGCGCAATTCTTTCGGCAGAGATTCGAGCGCCGCAGGCACGATATCGGACATCACCCGCGCGCCTTGCGAGCCGCCGGTGACGAGAAGGCGCAGCTTGCCGTCCTCAAAGCCGGGATAGGGCAGCGCAGCCGCCGCGAGCGCGGCGGGTCGCAGCGGATTGCCGGTGACGACGATCTTTTCCGTGAGCACATCCGAAACGCCGGAGAGCGGAAAGCCCGAGGCGACCGCATCGACGCGGCCGGCGAGAAAGGAATTGGCGCGGCCCATCACCGCATTCGCCTCATGCAGCACTGCGGGAATGCGCAGAAGCGTGGCGGCGAAGAGCGGCGGCACGCTGGGATAGCCGCCGAAGCCGACGACGGCGAGCGGCCGAATGCGCCGCAGAAGAAACAGCGCCTGCGCGGCGCCTACGCCGAGTGTCGCGATCGCCGTCGCCTTGGCGAAGACAGAGCCGCCGCGCGGAGTCGCGGAAGCGATTGTATGCAGGGCGCGCGCGGGAAACTCGCCGCCATAGCGCAAGGCGCGCTCATCGGTGACGAGTTCCACCTCGAGCCCACGCGCGCGCAGCGCATGCGCCAGCGCCTCGGCCGGAAAAAGATGACCGCCGGTGCCGCCGGCGGCGAGCAGAAAAGGCGCGCTCATGCCACCGCTCCCATCGGCGCATGGCTCGCATGCTCCGTCTCGACGACGGGTTCTATATGCGGGCGCCGACGCGTGACGGCGAGTAGAAAGCCGAAGCCGAGCGCCAGCGAGATGAGCGAGGAGCCGCCATAGGAGATGAATGGAAGCGTCATGCCCTTCGACGGCATGAGCTGAAGATTGACCGCCATATTGATCGCGGCCTGCAGGCCGAACAGCATGACGAGGCCGGCGGTCGCGAAGCCGCAGAAGGCGTCGTCGTTGCGCGAGGCGGAATAGAGTCCGCGCAGCACGATGAGGCCATAGATCGCCGCCACCGCCATGCAGACGAAGAGGCCGAACTCCTCGCCGATGACGGCGAAGATCGTATCCGTATGCGCGTCCGGCAATATGCGCTTCAGCGTGCCTTCGCCCGGCCCTTTGCCGAACCAGGAGCCGCTGATGAAGCTGTAGAGCGCCGTGTCGGCCTGGAATGTATCGGCGACGCCCTGCCCCGCCGCTTGCGGGTCGAGAAAGCGCGTCACGCGCGCATGCACATGCGGCAGGAATTTATAGGCCGCGACCGCGCCCACCGCGCCCGCGCCCCCGACGCCGAAAATCCAGAACCAGTGAATGCCGGCCATGAACAAGAGCCCCGCCCAGACGAGCGAGATCAGCATGGTCTGGCCGATGTCCGGCTGCATCACCAGCGGCGCGACGGTGACGGGCAGCAGAGCGATGGCGAGAAGATTGCCGGGAACGTCCTTGCGCTTGGCGCCTTCCGAAAAGGCCCATGCGGCCATGATGACGAAGGCCGGCTTCAAGAATTCGGAGGGCTGAACGCCGAAGATCCAGCGCTTGGCGCCCTTCACCTCCTGGCCGAAGAACAGCGTGCCGACGACGAGCGCGAGCGAGACGATCCACAGCAAAATCGCCGCGCGCCGCACATGACGCGGCGTGAGAAAGGAGACGCCGATCATCACGAGGATCGCCGGCGCGAGATAGATCACCTGCCGATGCACGAAATGAAAGGTGGAGAGATGCAGCCGCTCGGCGACGGGCGGGCTGCCGGCCATAGCGAAGACGAGGCCGCAGACGATGAGCAGCGCGACGCCGGCGAGGAGCCAGCGATCGATCGTCCAGGCCCAATCAGAGAAGGTGGAACGCTCCGCGCGCGAGATCATAGGCTTTCTCCGGCAATGGGCGCATGCGCATGCAGCTCGCGCGCGAGCAGGCGAAAAGCGTCGCCGCGCGCTTCGAAATTGGCGAATTGATCGTAAGAGGCGCAGGCCGGCGACAGCAGCACCACGGGCTCGCGCGCCTCGCTCAACGCGGCCTCCTCGGCCGCGCGCGCGATCGCCACATCGAGCGTTCCGCATTGCTCATACGTCACGGCGCCCTCGAGCGTGCGCGCGAAATCCTGCGCCGCCGCGCCGATGAGATAGGCTTTGGCGATGCGCGGGAACAGCGGACGCAGCGGCTCTATGCCGCCCTCCTTCGCCTTGCCGCCGGCGATCCAGAAAATATCGTCATAGGAGAGCAGAGCCTTCTCCGCGGCGTCGGCGTTGGTGGCTTTCGAGTCGTTGACGAAGACGACGCGTCCGCGACGCCCCACCTCCTCCATGCGATGCGGCAGGCCGGGATAGGTGAGCAGCCCGCGCGCGATCTCCGCGCAGGAAAGTCCGCAATGCCAGGCGACCGCGGCGGCGAAGGCGGCGTTCTGCGCATTATGCGCGCCGCGCAATGTGCGCGCGCCCTCGAGATCGCCGAGCGTCTCGGTCTCCTCCGACCCATGGCCGGCCTCGCGATAGAGCGCCTTGCGATCCTCGATGAAAAAGCCCCAATCGAGCGCGCGCGCAGCAGAGACGGGATAGACGCGCTGGCCCTCGCGGCGTCGCTCGGTCAGCCGCGCGCCGATCGCGTGCGAGAAGGCGTCATCGACGCCGATCAGCGCGACATCGGCGCCGGCGACGAGGCGCTCCTTCACCGCCGCGTAATTCTCCATCGTGCCGTGACGGTCGATGTGGTCCGGCGTCAGATTGATGAGAATGCCGATCGACGGCGCGAGCGAAGGCGTCAGATCGATCTGAAAAGAGGAGCATTCGATGACGTGAATGCGCGTCTCGGAGGGCGGCTCGAGATCGAGGATCGGCGTGCCGATATTGCCGCCGAGCTGCACATCCTTGCCGGCGCTGCGCAAGAGATGCGCGATCAGCGCCGTGGTCGTCGATTTGCCATTGGTGCCCGTGATGGCGATGAAGGGCGCGCCCGGCGCCTTCACCTGCCGTTCGCGGCAGAAAAGCTCTATGTCGCCGATCACCTCGACGCCCGCCTCGCGCGCGCGCGCGACCGTCCAATGCGGCTCTGGATGTGTCAGCGGCACGCCGGGCGAAAGAATGAGCGCGGAGAACTCGCGCCAATCCGCGCTCGTCAGATCGACGATCTCCACGCCCTGCTCGCGCGCCCTGGCGCGGCCCGCCTCGCCATCGTCCCAGGCGGCGACATTCGCGCCGCCTGCGATCAATGCACGCGCCGTCGCAAGGCCGGAGCCGCCGAGCCCAAAGAGCGCGACCTTGCGCCCTGCAAATGTCGTCGCCGGAGTCATGCGCTCACCTCAGCTTCAGCGAGGAGAGCCCGAGAAGGGCGAGAACGAAGGAGATGATCCAGAAGCGAATGACGATCTGCGGCTCGGTCCAACCCATCTGCTCGAAGTGATGGTGGATCGGCGCCATGCGGAACACGCGCTTGCCGGTGAGCTTGAAGCTCGCCACCTGCACGATGACCGAAGCGCCCTCGAGCACGAAGAGGCCGCCGATGATGGCGAGCACGAACTCCTGCTTGATGGCGACCGATATGGTTCCGAGCAGGCCGCCGAGCGCCAGCGAGCCGGTGTCGCCCATGAAGATCTGCGCCGGCGGCGCGTTGAACCACAGAAAGCCGAGGCCGGAGCCGATGAGCGCCGCGCAGACGATGGTGAGCTCGCCGGTGCCGGCGACGTGATTGACGCCGAGATAATCCGAGAAGATCGAATTGCCGACGAGATAGGCGATGATGGCGAAGGCCCCGGCGGCGATCATCGACGGCACGATGGCGAGGCCGTCGAGACCATCGGTGAGATTGACGCAATTGCCCGCCGCCACGATGACGAAGGCGCCGAAGGGAATGAACAGCCAGCCCAGCGAGAAGGCGTAGCCCTTGAGCAGCGGGAGCGCCAGCTTGGACATATTGTCGCCGCCGACCGTGGTGAGCGCATAGCAGGCGAGGCCGGCGACGGCGAACTCGAGCGCGAGCCGCGCCTTGCCGGAAAAGCCTTTGTGCGATTGCTTCGTCACCTTCAGATAATCATCGTAGAAGCCGATCGCGCCGAAGGAGGCCGTCACCAATATGACGATCCACACATAAGGGTTTTTCAGATTCGCCCAGAGCAGAGTGGCGACGAGCAGACCCGAGAGGATCATCAGCCCGCCCATGGTCGGCGTGCCTTTTTTTGTTAGCAGATGCGAGGCCGGACCATCCTCGCGAATGGGCTGGCCCTTGCCCTGCTTCAAGCGCAGCGCGTCGATGATGGTGGGGCCGAAGAAGAAGACGAAGAACAGCGCCGTCGCCGCCGCGCCGGCGGCGCGGAAGGTGATGTAGCGGAAGAGGTTCAGCGGACCGAAGAGATGCGAGAAGTCCGCGAGCAGCGTCAGCATTCGTCTTTTCCTTTACGAGGCCGCTTCGGTTTCGGCCGGGAATTTCGTTCTGATCGCCTCGACGATGCGCGCCATGCGCGAGCCGTTCGAGCCCTTGATCATGACCACATCGCCCGGCGCCAGCGCCGAGAGAACCGCTTCCTCGAGCTCAGCGGCGTTGGCGCGATGCGCGCCGCGCATAGACTCGTGCGCGGCGTAGAAGAGCCGCGCCATCAGCGGGCCGGCGGTGAAGAGGAGATCGACGCTCGCCGCCTCGAGGTCCTTGGCGAGGCCTGCGTGCAATTCGCCGGCGCTCGGCCCGAGCTCCAGCATATCGCCGAGCACGGCGATGCGTCGCCGCGCGCTCTTCTCCGCGCCGATGAGATCGAAAGCAGCGCGCATGGAGGTGGGATTGGCGTTATAGCTCTCGTCGATGAGTGTGAGGGCGCCGCCGCCGATCACCAGCGTCTCCCGACGGCCGCGTCCCTTGGGCGGGGCGAAATCGGCGAGCGTCTCCGCCGCCTCGGCGAGATCTATGCCGAAGACATGGGCGATGGTCAGCACGGCGAGCGAATTGACCGCGAAATGCCGGCCCGGCGCGCCGATGCGGTAACGCAGGCGGCGGCCGAAAATCTCCGCCTCGGCGACTTGGCTCTCGCCATCATAGGAGAGCAGCCGCGCCTGCGCGGCCTCGCTTTCGCCGAAGGAGAAGACATGCGCGGCTCTGGAGGCGGCGGCGCCTTCCAGCAGCGTCTCGTAAGTCTCGTCGTCGCGATTGATGATGGCGACGCCGCCTTCGACGAGACCGGAGAAAACCTCGGACTTGGCCGCCGCTATGGCCTCGAGCGAGTCGAAATGCTCGAGATGCACGGGCGCGACGCGTGTCACCACGGCGACATGCGGCTCGACGAAGCGCACGAGCGACGCGATCTCGCCCGCGTGATTCATGCCGATCTCGAACAGGCCGTAGCGCGCCGAGGCGGGCATGCGCGACAGCGACAGCGGCACGCCCCATTGATTGTTGTAGGAGGCGGCCGAAGCATGCGTCTCGCCGAAGCGCGAGAACACTGTCTTCGCCATGTCTTTGGTCGATGTCTTGCCGACCGAACCGGTGATCGCCGCAATATAGGCGGGCGAGCGCTCACGCGCGCGGGCGCCGAGATATTCCAGCGACTCCTGCACGTCGCGCACGACATAGAGCGGCGAGAGATCACGGAACTCGCCAGCGTGTGCGTCGTCGATCACCGCGCCCGCGGCGCCGCGCTCGAACGCCATGCGCACGAAATCATGACCGTCGCGCGCCTCGCCCTTTATGGCGAAGAAGAGATCGCCCGGCGCCAGCGTGCGCGTGTCGATGGAGACGCCATTGACGTCGCGCGGCAAGCCGCCGCTGATGCGCGCGCGCAATGCGCCGATCAGCCCCAGTCCGGTCCATAGCGCTTGCTGTTTCATTCAAGTCCCACCCTGCAAGGCCGCCTCGACCGCCGCACGGTCGGAGAATGGCAGGACCTGATCGCCGACGATCTGGCCCGTTTCATGGCCCTTTCCGGCGACCACCAGCGCGTCGCCATCGCGCAGCCAGGAGACCGCCGCGCGGATCGCCGCGGCGCGGTCGCCGATCTCGTGAATCTCCGCGCCCTTCGCGTGGCGCGCCGCCTCCAATATAGCGGCGCGGATCGAGGCCGGCTCCTCGCTGCGCGGATTATCGTCGGTGACGACGACGACATCCGCCGCGCGCGCCGCGATCTCGCCCATCAATGGACGCTTGCCTCTGTCGCGATCGCCGCCGGCGCCGAAAACGACAACGAGCCGTCCTTTCGCCAGAGGGCGCACGGCGGCCAGCACCTTGTCCAGCGCATCGGGCTTATGCGCGTAATCGACGAAGACGGGCGCGCCGTCGCGCGCGCCGATGAGCTCCAGCCGTCCGGGGGCGCCGCGCAATTTCTCCAGCGCTGCGAAAACCTGCGCCGGTTCCTCGCCGCAGGAGATCGCCATTCCCGCGGCGACCAGCGCATTGGAAATTTGAAACGCGCCGGCGAGCGGCAAAGCGACGGCGAAAGTCTCGTCGCCGCAGCGCAGCCGCAAGCGCGAGCCGAGCGCCTGCGCATCCGCCTCGAGCAGCGATATGGCGCGGCCCTTCTCGCCGACATCGAAGATCGTCAGCCCGCGCTTCTCGCAAATGTCGATCACGTGCGCGGCGACCGAGCTGTCGGCGTCGATCACGACCGTCTGGCCGGGCGCGAGCAGCGTGTCGAAGAGGCGCATCTTCGCCTCGAAATACTCCTCGAGATCGCGATGATGATCGAGGTGATCGCGCGAGAAATTGGTGAAGGCGCCGACTGTCAGACGCACGCCATCGAGGCGGCGCTGGTCTATGCCGAGCGAGGACGCCTCCATGGCGAGATGGGTGACGCCGCGCGCGGCCAGCGCGTCGAGCGACTGATGCAGCGCCACAGGTCCCGGCGTCGTCAGCGAGCCGTAATGCGCACCATTTTTATCGACGATTCCGATCGTGCCGAGCGAGGCCGCGTCGCGTCCGAGCGTCAGCCAGATCTGGCGCAGAAAATCGACGACCGAGCTCTTGCCGCTGGTGCCTGTCACCGCGGCGACGATCTGCGGCTGACGCGCGAAAAATCGCGCCGCAGCATGAGCGAGCGCCGCGCGCACATCCGCGACGACGAGTAACGGCAGCCCGACCTCGGCCGCGTGCGGCGCGACGACCACGCGCGCCCCACGCGCGCGCGCATCGGCGGCGTAAGCGAGGCCGTCGCCGGCATGACCCGGCACGGCGAAGAAAGCATAGCCTTCGCGCACGTCGCGGCTGTCGGCCGTGACGCCGACGATATCGAGATCGCCGCAGCCCGCCGCCGTCGCTTCATCGAGAAGGTCGGAAAATCGCATCAATGCCCTCCCCCGCCGGGAACAGCGGGATTATTGGCCATGCCATAGCCGAGCTTGGCGAGCAGCGGGAAAGGCTGCGTCGGCAATTCGAAGCGCGGCGGCAGGCCGAGCAGCGGGCCGACGCGCTCGATGATCTGGCCCGTCACCTGGCCCGAGTTATAGGCGGCCGTGGCGTAGCCTCCGGTCTCCGGCAGGCCCTGCGGCTCGTCCATAATGGTGAGGAAGAGATACTTCGGTTTGTCCGCCGGCGCCACCGCCATGAAAGTGGTGAAGAGGCGGGTCTTGGAATAATGGCCGCCGATCACCTTTTCCGCGGTTCCGGTCTTGCCGCCGACGAAATAGCCGTTGATGTTGACCTTCCTGGCGGAGCCGATCTCGGCGTTGAGCCGCATGAGATAGCGCATGGACTCGCTGGTCTCCGGCCTGATCACCTGCACGGCGCTCTTCTTCGCCTCCTCCTCGTTGCGCTTGAGGAAAGTGGGCGCCATCAGATAGCCGCCGTTCATCAGCGCGCCGACAGCCATCATCGCCTGCAGC
Organism: Methylosinus sp. sav-2; assembly: GCF_004366495.1. NCBI lineage: Bacteria > Pseudomonadati > Pseudomonadota > Alphaproteobacteria > Hyphomicrobiales > Methylocystaceae > Methylosinus > Methylosinus sp. sav-2. The sequence goes on along the minus strand of NZ_SOEJ01000008.1, from coordinate 77,807 downwards.
GGTGCGACGGCGAGACCATGGCCGAAGGCGATGGTCATGGTGTTCAGCTCACCCCAATTCTTCGGCACGATCGGCTCGGCGCTCTCTGGCAATTCTGTGCGCATGCGCGTGAGCTGGCCCATCTTGCGCAAAAACGCCTTGTGCCGCTCGACGCCCTGGCCGAGCGCCATGCGCGCCGTTCCGATGTTGGAGGAATGGGTGAACACTTCCGGCAGGGTGAGCACGCGATTGGTCGCGTGATAATCGTGAATGCGGAAATGGCCGAAATTGAGCGTGCCGCGCGCGTCGAGCCGCGAGTTGAGATTGACCTTGCCGGAGTCTAGCGCCATGGCGATGGTCAGCGCCTTGAAGGTGGAGCCCATCTCATAGACGCCGACATTCATGCGATTGATGATCGTCGGATCGCGCATGTCGCCGGGCTTGTTGGGATCATAATCCGGCAGCGAGGCGAGCGCGATGATCTCGCCGGTGTTGACGTCCATGATCGCGGCGGCGCCGGCCTTGGCCTTGAAATGCGCGACGCCCTTTTCCAGCTCGTCGCGAATGGCGTGCGTCGCCTTTATGTCGATCGACAGCGAGATGGGCTTCAGCTCTTCCGGCGTCAGGCTGAAGCCGGCGTCGTGAAGATCGGCGAGGCCTTGCCCGTCGATATATTTCTCGATTCCGGCGATGCCGGCGTTGTCGATATTGACATAGCCGAGCACATGCGCCGCCGCCGGCCCATTGGGATAGACGCGCTTATTCTCGGGCGCGAGGCCGACGCCCGGCAAGCCGAGATGAAACACCTCGTCGCGCTGCTTGGGCGTCACCTCGCGCTTCACCCAGACGAAGCCCTTGCGCGAGGCGAGACGCTCGCGCAATTCGCGCGAGTCGACATTGGGCAGCACCGCGGTCAGCAGCTCCGTCGCCTCGTCCTTGTCGATGAGCCGGCGCGGCTCGGCGAAGACCGACATGGTCTTCACATCGGTCGCGAGTATCTCGCCATTGCGATCGAGCACGTCGGGACGCGATGCGGCGATGGGCTCGCCGGAGGCGCGGCGCATCGTCGTCGGATCAGGCTTGAAGCCGATGGCGACGAGACGCGCGCCAATGCCGACATAAAGGAAGCAAAAGCCCACGGCGACGAGGCGCATGCGCGCGCCTGTCTTGCCGAGCGAGGTGGTGAACAGCCCGTCGAGCGGCCCGCGCAGGCCTCGCTTCACGGCTTTCGTCACAGTTTCGGCGGTCGTCATCGCGGCTTTCCTTTCGGCGTCGTCGGCGCCTCGCTCGCGGCCGGCGTCGTCGCGGCGCCGCCGAGGCCGAGCGCGTCCAGCTTGCGGCCGATCGAGTCGATGCGCTCGGGCTTTTCCGGCAGCGATTGCGCCGTGGCGATCTGCGTCACGGCGACCGGCTTCAGATCGAGATATTTGTCGGCGAGATCCTGCACGCGCTCGGGCCGCGTCATGAAGGCCCATTCGGCGCGCAGCACGGCGATGGCGTCGCGCTCGCTCTTCGCCTCGCGCTTCATCTTGTTGATCTGCTCGGCGCGCAGCATGGTCTGATATTTGATCGAATAGGCGTAGAAGCCCGAGCCGATCAGCGCGAGAATGGCGACGACATTGAGAATGCGCAGCATCAGCGTCTTCCTTTCACGCGTTCCGGCAGGCGGGCGAGACGCGCCAGAGGCTCGTCGATCGCGCGCGCCGGCGCGTCCGTTCGCGTCGCAAAGCGCAGCTTGGCGGAGCGCGCGCGCGGATTTGCGGCGATTTCGCGGTCCGAAGGCGTCACCGGCTGGCGCCCTTCACTGATGAAGGTCCGCGGCGGCGGAACCGGCTCGCCCGGCAGGAGCCGCGAGCGCGTCTCGCCGCGGCCCGAGCGCTCGCCTAAGAATTGCTTGACGATGCGATCCTCGAGCGAGTGAAACGTCACCACGGCGAGCCGACCGCCCGGCTTCAGCGCCCGCTCGGCGGCGCCCAGCGCGGCGACCAATTCGCCCAGCTCGTCATTGACGGCGATGCGCAGCGCCTGAAAGCTCCTCGTCGCCGGGTGAATATCGCCCGGCTTTCCGGGCGCGGCGCGCTCGATGATCTGCGCCAGCGCGCGCGTCGTCTCTATGCGGCCGGCCTCGCGCGCCTTGACGATGGCGCGGGCGATGCGGCGCGAGGCGCGCTCCTCGCCATAGTGATACAGAATATCGGCGAGCGCCTCTTCCTCGGCATCCGCGATAATGTCGGCGGCGCTCGGTCCGCGGCCTTCCATGCGCATGTCGAGCGGGCCGTCATTGCGGAAGGAGAAGCCGCGCGCCGCCTCGTCGAACTGCATGGAGGAGACGCCGATATCGGCGACGATTCCGTCGAGCGGCGCCAGCCCCGCGCGCTCGGCGACCTGCGCCAGCTCGGAGAAGCGCGCCTCCACCAGAGTCAGCCGTCCGCCCGCCTCCTCCACCAGCGCATAGCCGCCCCTTATGGCGTTCGGATCGCGGTCGAGCGCCAGCACGCGTGTGCCCTCATGCGCCAGCAAGGCGCGCGTGTAGCCGCCTGCGCCGAAGGTGGCGTCCAGATAGACGCCGCCCGCCTGTGGCGCGAGGGCGGCGACCGCCTCCTCGAGCAGCACGGGAACATGCCGCTCAGCGCCGCTCGCCGTCATCTCTCCTCCGATCCGAAAATGTCGCCGCAGGGCCGGTCCGCGCCCGTCGGACGCGCCCTCCAGGGCGGATATTTGGCGTCGACGCGGCCGTCCGCCGAGCCCGCGCGCAGACGCGAAAGCGCCGACGCGCGCGAGGCGCGGGCGCGACTTTTCCCGGAGAGACGTGTCATCGCTCTGAACAACAACGCATATCATGAAAGACCACGGGCGACGGAGCGGCGCGGGCGGCGCGGCGCTTGCGATTATTAGCCGTCGTCAGGGTTAAGAGAGCGTTGACGCGGGCGCGAGCCGCGCATTTCGCGTTAGGCATGGGGGCGGCCGTGGCGGTAGGCCGTAGCAAATTCCACAGGCGCCGTATCTACCCTCCCCTTTAGGGGGAGGGTCGGACCGCGCAGCGGTCCGGGGTGGGGTTCGACAGCAAAGACTCGGGGCGTTCACCCCCTCCCGAGCGCATTCGCGCTCGACCTCCCCCCTCGAGGGGGAGGTAAAAGCGCCTCTTCCGGCGCTCGTATCGCTCACCCAAAAAATCGCCAGTCGGCCTATAAGCCGGGTTCTGTATGGCGCGGTCGGATCGCCCCTTCCACGCGCGATGGCCATTCCTCTGGGACGACGCTTGCGCGCCGCCTCTAGCAACCAACCCGGGCGACGACCCGGAGACGGGCCAGGAAATATCGCTATTTCCAGTCGCCCCTATTCGGTCTTGCTCCCGGCGGGGCTTGCCATGCCTCGAACGTCGCCGCCCGAGCGGTGCGCTCTTACCGCACCCTTTCACCCTTACCGCGAGCCCGAAGGTCGCGGCGGTTTGCTTTCTGTGGCGCTTTCCCTGGGGTCGCCCCCGCCGGACATTATCCGGCGCCGTGTCTCCGTGGAGCCCGGACTTTCCTCTATCCCGAAGGACAGCGGCCATCCAGCCGACTGGCTGATGAGCCAATAGGCAGACCGGCGCGGAAGGTCAAGACGCCGCAAAAACCAGCGGCCGCGGCTGCGCAGAGCCGCACGTCTCAGTAGAACAACTTATGAATCAGTCGAGTAGAGACCGCTGCGGCGCCGCGCCGCGCGCCTTTTCGGGGAAAAGCGAGGACCTCTGCTTGCGCGCGAGGCGATCGTGACGGCAAAAAGGATTAACGTCTGGTCCCGTCGGACTGGAGACGGCGGCAACGGAGCGAATTTCTACTTTGGCGACAGCGGTGAAATCGAACGAGAGACGGGTTGTGATCTCGGGCATGGGCGCGGTTTCGGCCGCCGGCGTCGGGGCGCAGCCACTTTGGGAGGCGGCGCGCGACGGCCAATGTCAGGTCCGCCCGCTGAAGCTCGAGCGACCCTATGGCGGCCGCATCAAGATCGCCGCGCAGCCGCAGAACTTCGATCCGCTCGCCTATCTCGAGCCCGAGATTCTTCCCTATTGCGACCCTTTCACCCAATACGCCATCGTCGCCGCCGACGAGGCCATGGCGCAGGCGGGCTTCGCGCGCAAGGATATCGCCGGGCCGCGCACGGCCGTCATCATCGGCTCCGGCATAGGCGGCTCCAAGACCATCGATGACGAGGCGCATAAGGAATACAACACGCGCGAGCGCGCCGATCCGCTGACCGTGCCGCGCCTCATCCCCAGCGCCGCGCCCACCATGCTGGGCATGCGCTTTTCCTGCAATGGGCCGACATTCGCCATCGCCAGCGCCTGCTCCTCGGCGAGCCAGGCGATCGGCGTCGGGCTGGAGATGATCCGCTCCGGCGCGGCCGATCGCGCCATCGTCGGCGGGGCGGAGGCGGCCGTCATCAATGGCTCGCTGCGCTCCTGGGAGGCGCTGCGCGTGCTGACGCCGGATTTCTGCCGGCCCTTCTCGGCCGGCCGCAACGGCATAGTGCTCGGCGAGGGTGCCGCGATCTTCGTGCTGGAGACGGAGGAGCTCGCGCATTCCCGCGGCCATGCGCCGCTCTGCGAGCTCGCCGGCTATGGCACGTCGAGCGACGCTTTCGATCCGCTGCGGCCCAATGTCGAAGGCCCCTCCGCCGCCATGCGGCAAGCGCTGGAGAGCGCCGGCCTCACGCCCGACGATATCGACTATCTCAATGCCCATGGCACCGGCACTTACGCCAATGACATCACCGAGTCGGAGGCGATCCTGCGCGTCTTCGGCGAGCGCGGCGCGCGTCTGCCGGTCTCCTCGACCAAGCCGATCCACGGCCATGCGCTGGGCTCCTCCGGCGCGCTCGAGCTCGCCATCACGATAAACGCCCTGCGCGAGCAGCTCGCCCCGCCGACGATCCATTTCAAGGCGCCGGACCCCAAATGCCCGGTGGACCCCGTGCCGCACGAGGCCCGCCGCGTGCCGATCCGCGCGGCCATGTCCAATTCCTTCGCCTTTGGGGGCATCAACGCCGTGCTGGTGGTGCGGCGGGCGCGATAGAGCCGGCGTCTCGCGCCATCTCACGCGTCACGCGAGAAATCGCTCGACTTCCCGAAAAAACGTCTCCGGCGCCTCGTCGGGGACGAAATGGCCGCTCTCCTCGACGACAATAGAGGAAAGCGCTCGCGTCCGCGGCGCCAGCGCTTCGGCGAGTCGCGGCCCGACGCCATGTCGCCCGGCGATGGCGAGCACCGGCATGTCGAGCCTACGATCCGAAAGGCTCGCCACGAGACGCGCATCCTCGGGCAGCGCGCGATAATAGTCGAAGCCCGCGGCCATGCCGCCCGGCCTCGCATAATGGCGCGCGAATTCGTCGATCGCCGCCGCGCCGACCGCGTCCTTGCGATGCGACCAGGCGCGAATTTGCGCCGCGATATAATCCCTCTCGCGTCCGCGCGTCAGCAGCTCGGGAATGTCGCGCGCCATGTGAAAACCGTAGTGCCAGGCGCCGCCGCGCCGCGCGTCCATATTCTCGGTTCCCGGAAGGAGGCAGTCGACGAGGACGAGCCGCTCCACTTTCTCCGCATGAAGCAGCGCGAGCATGAAGGCCGCCTTGCCGCCCATGTCATGGCCGATCACATGCGCCCTCCCGCCCGCCACGCGATCGATGAGAGCGACGATATCCCCGGCGACAGCGCGCTTGTCATAGGACTGCGCGGGCTCGGAGAGGCCGAGGCCGCGAAGATCCGGCGCGACGACGGTGAAGCGAGGCGCCAGTCGCTCCATCGTCGCGCGCCAGGCGAACCATGTCTGCGGCCAGCCGTGCAGCAGCACGACCGTCGGCCCCGCGCCCAATGTGACGAAATGCAGCCGCGCGCCGTCGAGCGCGAGCCAACGGCTCTCCGCCCCCTGCGGCAAAAGTCGCGCCTCTTCGGCATGCGCCCCCGCGAATCCCTGCGTCGCGACGGCTCCAGCGGCGGCCAGAAACGCCCGCCTGTCGATCGTCATCCTCTCCTCCTTCGAAAGCTTCGCGAGAGTTGCCGATCGTCGCTCATGCGTCTATCGAATAGGCGGATCGAATTATTATAACCAAATGTTATGCATGGACCTCGCCGCCGCCCTTCGCGCTTTCATCCGCATCGTCGAGCGCGGCTCGATGACCGCCGCGGCCGCCGACCTCGGCGTGTCGCAGCCTGCCGTCAGCAAGATGCTGCGCAATCTCGAAGCGCATGCCGGCGCGCGCCTGCTGGAGCGCGGCCCGCGCGCGCTACGTCCAACGGCGCGAGGCCTCGCGCTCTATGAGGCCGCCGGCGGCCCGCTCGCGGCGATAGACGCCGCGCTGGAAAGTCTTCGCGGCGACGGCGCGGCGATCGCCGGCGAGTTGCGCCTGCATGGCCCGAGCTGCATCGGCGAGAGACATTTGTTTCGCATCGCGATGGCGTTTCAGGACGCGCATCCTTCCGTCGCCGTGGCTCTGTCGCTCGAAAATCGTCCGGTCGATCTCATTTTCGAGAATATCGACCTCGCGCTGCGCATGGGCCGGCCGAGAGAACAATCTCTGATCCAAAAGCGCATCGGCTTCAGCCGGCGCATCCTCGTCGCCGCGCCCGCCTATCTCTCGCGCGCGGCGCCTCTACGCACGCCCGCCGATCTCGCCGCGCATGATCTTCTCGTCACCGACGCGTCGTTGCGCAATGGCGCGCTGCGTCTGCGCAAGGGCGACAGCGCGGAAGACATAGCCGTTCGGCCGAAGCTCACGACCAATAGCGCGCAGGTTCTCCTCGAGGCGCTGCGCGCCGGCCGCGGCGTCGCCACCACGCAGCTCCTGCTCGTCGCCGAAGAGCTGCGCAGCGGCGCATTGACCCGCGCATTGCCCGATCATGAGATCGAGCCGAGCGAATTCTTCCTCGTCTATCCTTCGACGAAATTCCTGCGACCCGCGGTGCGCGCCTTCGTGGATTTCGCCACGCCGGCGCTACGCCGCATCGAAGGGATATTCTAATTACAAAGAATAGCCCGTGATGGCGGAAGCGAACCACAGCCATGGATCCGCGCCGGAGAGGCTGACGAAAATCAGAGCCGCCGCCGCGAGCTGAACGCCGATGGCGACCAGCGCCGCGCGCGACAATTTTCCGGCGCCGTCGTCGAGACGGCTCGCCCCGACATAGAGCAGAAGCGAGATCAGCAGCGATCCATAAGTCACCGCCGGTCCGCCCGGAATGACGAAGCGCAGCGCACGCGCCGTCGCCGGAGCGATGAAGGTGAAGAAGCTCGCCAGCTGAAAATGGCGGTGCCACTCGGGACGACGTACAGTGACGAAAGCGCCTATGCCGAAGAAGGCGACCTCGGTGATCACCCAGAAGGGATAGGCGAGGCCGATCAAAGGCGCCGTTCCCGCGACCTTGGGGTCCGCGGCGGCGACGCGCGCCACCGCGGTGACGATCGACAATGCGATGACGAGGCCGAAGAGAACCGCGCCGATCACGCCCACAGTGCGGTGATTCTTCAGCGCGCCGCGGCTCGCGGCGACATATTGATAGATGAAGACGGCGAGCCAGGCCGTCGTCGTCACGCCATGCGCGAGAACGAGCAGGGTCAGCGGCTTTCCGGCGCCGAAGACCGGCTTCAGATAGAAGGTCGGCGCAAAGCCGACGAGCAGCAGCAGGACTGCGAGCCCAACGAACCAGCCCTGTTTCGGCAGATGAATTTTGGACGCGACGGGTAGGCTATCGACGGCTTCGCTCATGGGAACGACCTTTGGCGTGAGAAGGATCGGATAGCGCCGCGCTCAGAAGGCCGGCGAAGCGCATAGCCGATCCATATTCATATAAAGTCGATCGATTATAACTATTTTATGAGCGCTGTCGAGACAGCCCGGCCCGCGGGTGGCGCATCAGGACGAGATCGACGGCGGCGCAGGAAAGCGCCGCGCCGCCGTCACCTCTTCTTGCAGGCGTCGACGAATTTGCCGATCTTTGCCCCTGCGCCTTTCAGCGGCGCGGATTGTTTCGAGCCGCCGATCGTCACGACGAGCGTCTCGCCGCGCGCCATGGCGGCGAAGATCGGATCATCGGCAGCGATCCGCCCTTCGAAGCTCGGAACGCCCGCCTCCTCATTCGGCACGAGCTTTCCCGCGACCTTCGTCTGCGCGTCGCCGACCGCCAAAATCGCCGTCGCGGCCTTGCCGGCATTCTGCTTGCCGTCGGTTTCGGAGATGAACAGCGTCGTCGCGCCGCTATGGGCGTCGCAATGAAAGCCGCCGAGGGAATCGTCCGTTTCGGGGACGCCATAGTTGAGAAAGGCCATCGGCGGCTTCGCCTCGTCGAGAGAGAAGCTCCATATGCGCCCTTGCTGCGCCGCCGCCGGCGACGCAATCCCCAAAAGCGCGACGATGAGCGCCGCGGGCGCCCTGCGAGCCAATACGCCGATCGACATCTTCCTCTCCATCTCGAGACATGCGCGCCGCGCACGCCGCCGCTATGATAGGCCGAAGGCGAATGTGAGAGGAAGCGAGGGAACAATGGCCACTGTGAAGCTGCTCGGCGACGATGAGCTCTCGGACGAAGCCCGCGCGGTCTTCGACGATATTCGCGCGACGCGCAAAAGCGATTTCGTCAATAATTTCTGGCGCGCTCTGGCGCATGATCCGGCGACGCTGAAACGCACATGGGAGAGCATAAAGGCGGTGATGGGACCGGGCGTCCTGGACCCGAAGGTGAAGGAGATGATCTATATCGCCGTCTCCATCGCGCATGGCTGCGGCTATTGCATCCACTCCCACACGGCGAGCGCGCGCGCCAAGGGCATGACCGAGGCGGAATTCAACGAGCTGCTCGCCATCGTCGGCATGGCCGCGGAAACCAATCGCCTCGTCACCGCGCTGGGCGTGGAGGTGGACGCTGAATACGACATTCGCTGAACGGCGACGCCCACGCCCGCGGGCTCCGAGAGTCCGGGTCGGCAAAACCTTCGCGCCAGCGTCTTGCCCGCGCTCGTCGTGGCGTGAATGGCCCGCCCTCGACGTCTCTTACGCAAATCGGCGCGAACTTAACCGCGCCTTAACCGCGATCGCATATACCAGGAGCCGGCGCGGTGAGGCGAATGAGCGTCCCCGCGCGAGGCGTGCCCCCCGATGCTCTCCACCGAATTTCAGCGTCTCGTTCTCCCGCGTCTCGCCTTTCCGCTGCTGGGCGGATTGCTGCTCGCGGCGGCCCAGGGCGGCGCCCGCGCCGCCGAGGCGCCGAAGAATGTCTATTTGATTTCCGGCCACGAAGGCTATGGCGTCGTCGAATGCATCACGCAGAAGAAAGATTGCGGGAAGATCGTCGCCGACAGCTGGTGCGAGTCGCATGGCCACGGCCCCGCGGTGGCCTTCGGCCGCGCCGACGATGTGACCTCGGCGATCGGCCCGGCCTCGGCGCGCAAGCCCTTGACGGCGGAAGCCGCCGTCGTTTCCTGCAGCGAATGAGCGTGGGCGGGCGCAGGCCCGCCGCTGCGTCATTTCTTCAAAAACTCGCCGCATTGCTCGACATCGCCGGCGCCCCAGGGCTGGATCGGCACGCCCGAGGTGGAGTTCTCCGGCGAGCCTTCGATCAGCCGGTCGGAATAGGCCATATAGACCAGCGCATTGTGCTTGGCGTCGCAGCCGCGGACGATATGCAGGCGCTTCCACAGCGCCGAGCGGCGCTCACTGAACACTTCGTCGCCCTGACCGAATTTGTCCTTGAATTTCACCGGCCCATATTGACGGCAGGACAGCGACACATCGGAGGTCTGCTCCGCGACGCCGAACATTCCCGCGACGCCGCCCTTCTCATGCACGGTGTAATAGCAGGCCACCCCGTCTATATCGGGATCGTCGAGCACATAGGTCGCCAATTTGTCGTTGGGCGTCAGCAGCTTGAAGTCGGTGGATTTGCGAAAGATCAGATCCGGCCCGTCGGCCCGGGCGGGCGCTGCGCCCGCGGCGGCGAAGAGCCCCGAGGCGATGAGAGCGGACAGGACGAATTTGGACGGCTTCATAACTGCGTTCCTCCAGAGCGCCAGGAAATTCCCTCGACAAATGTCGTGACGCGCCTTGTTCGCGACAAGAAGCTCGCGACAATCGCGCGCCGATTGATCGGACGGATGATATGGCCGATATGGTCTCGAGCTCGACGGTTTCGGATTCGCCGGCCCGCGGCGCCTCGCCTTTCGAATCGCGAAATATAGGACCAATGTCGGCGAAACATATCATTCGGAAGACGCTTTCCCGAAAGGGGCCGTTGCGACGCCTCGCGGGCGCGCTCGTTCTGGCTGCCGCCGCTCTGCTCTCCGCGCAGGCGATGGCGCAATCGGCCTATTGCGACAATCTGCGGGCGCAGATCGCCGCCGCCGGCAATAATAGCGGCTCCGCCCGCTATCGCGCCGCCGCCGCGACCCAGCAGAAGGAGATCGACCGCACGGTCGCCTATGGGCGTTCCATCGGCTGCGACCGGCAGCAGTTCCTCTTCTTCGGCAGCGCGCCGCCGGCGCAATGCGGCGCGATCAACGGCCGCATCGCGCAGATGCGCTCCAACCTCGCCTCGCTCCAGCAAAACTCCGGCGACGGCCAGCGGCAGGCGCTGCAGGCGCGCTTCGATCAGCAGTGCCGGCAGCCGCAGCAGCCGGTGCGCGTCGCCTCCCGCCAGCGCAATATTTTCGAGGAGCTGTTCGGCTCGCAGGAGGAGGAGCCGACGCCGGTCCGCGAGCTGCCCCTCAACGGGCAGCAGGAACGCGACGAGGACGACAATGGCGGGCCTGTCGCGCGCGGCGGCTCGCTGGCCGTCTGCGTGCGCGCCTGCGACGGCGGCTTCTTCCCCATCAGCTATTCGGCGCGGCGCGCCAATCTCGCCGATCTCCAGGAATTGTGCCGCGCGCAATGCCCAAATGTGGAAGTAGCGCTCTACACGCGCTCGCCCTCGCGCGACATAGAGACAGCGGTCTCGATGGATGGCGAAGCCTATGGCGACCATCCCAATGCGCTGAAATTCACCAAGAGCTATGATCCGACCTGCTCCTGCCGGCCGCCCGGCCGCAGCTGGGCCGAGACGCTCGCCGAGGCGGAGCGGCTGCTGGCCGAGCGCAATAAGGGCGATCTCGTCGTCTCGGCGGAGAAGGCGGAGGAAATGTCGCGGCCGATCGGCGTGCGTGCGGCGCGGGGCGCCGTCTCGCCCAACCTCCCCGCCACGGAGGCGGCGCAGCCGGAGAAGCGCCCGCTCGACGCGCATGAGACAACGCGCGAGATCGTCGGCGCCGATGGCGTCAAGAAGCGCGTCCGCGTCATCGCGCCGACTTTGTGACCTCCTCGCGCTCATAGAGCGTCCAGGCGAAACCCGAGAGGCCCGAGGCCGGGAAATATCCGCGGCGCAGAAAGTCCGCGCGGCAATCCCGCGGGCCGGCGGAGCGCCGCTCCGCATGGTCCGCCAGTGAATCGGGCAGATCGACCACCAGAAGAAAGGCCGGCGGCGTCGCGCACCATTCGGCCGGAGAGACCATCGTCGCGACGACGCCCAGCTTGCGGGCGTGATAGGCGACGACCGCCTTGGTCTCGCCGCGCGCGAAATCGACGGCGTAGGGCGCCTCCTTGCGCTCGGCCATGATCTTCACCGCATCGGCGTAATGGCCGCGGCCGTCGCGGTAGAAATCGGCGAGCCGCCCAGCGTCGCCTATGGCGAAAGCGCCGAGCAGGACTGCCGCCGCCCCGCGCCGCAATGCTCCAGCACGATAGAGGGCGGCGCAGCCTTCGGCGGCGAGCAGAGTCAGGCCGATCGCGGCGGTGGCGTGAAAGCGCGGATATTGCTGGCTCGGCAGGCCGGCGGCGATATGCAGCAGCGGCAGGCCGAAGACGGCGATGGCCGGGAAAACCCGCCGCTCCGCCGGCAGAACCGCCAGCAGGCCGAGGGCGAGCAGGCCGGCGGCGCCGAGAAGGGCGAAATCATCGACGCCGCGCGGAAAGCCCAGCGTCGCCCGCGCCATTCCGGCGACGCCCTCGGCGAAGATCGCCGGGCTCAGCGGAACCATGGCCCCGACCTGAAAATCCGGCGCCAGCGCGCCATAGGCGAAGCAGAACAGAGCCGGAAGGCTGGCGAGCCCGGCGACAGCCCCTATGGCGACCGCCCGGCCGAGAGTGCTGCGGCGAAACCGCAGCATCGCCGTGAGCGCCAGCGCGCCGCTCGCCTCGATCATGGTGAGATGGGAGAAGGTCCCGAAGCCGATCGCCGCCGCCAGCGCCAGCAGACGCCGCCACGAGGCGCCCTCGGCCAGAATGGCGTCCACGAGACCATAGGCCAGCAGCACGGCGAGCGTCATGCCGGCATAGCCGCGCGCCTCCGAGCCGTAATGGACGAAGAAGTAAGAGGTCGCGAAGACGAAAGCCGCGATGAGGCCGGCGGCCCCGCAATAGCGGCGGCTCGCGGCCGCGGCGGCGGCGGCGGGAATGGCCAGCGTCCCGAACGCGATCGCGGCGAGGCGCATCAGCGGAACGGGCGCGTTCGGTCCGATGAGATAGAGCCAGGCGGAATTGGCGACGTGATTATTGTCGTGATGCAGGCCGATGAAGACATCGCCGAAGGAATGCGCCCGCTCGAGCAGGTTCAGCGTCCAGATTTCATCAAGCCAGAGATCGCCCTGCGCGGCGTAGAGGCGCAGCGCAGCGCCGAGCAGGGTAAGGGCGATGAGGGCGTAACGGAAGGCGCCGAGGCCCCCTCCCTCACCCTCCCCCGCTTCGCGAGAGAGGGGAACGGCGACGTTACGCGAAACGTCGATGACGCGCGGACTCTGCTCCCTCTCCCGCAAAGCGGGGGAGGGTTGGGGAGGGGGCGCGAACGGCTTCACGACGCAGACTTCGGCCTCGCATTGCTTCAGCCCGAGAGAATCTCACAGAGCCGTCAACGAAAGCTCAAGCCTCGGCCCTCAGCGGCCGCATCAGCAGCGCCTCTATCGCCTGATCGACTCCGATCGCGCCCGACAGGATCGCATCCACAGCCTCGGCGATCGGCATTTCGACGCCGCGCTCCTTGGCCATGGCGACGAGGGCCGAGGCGGTGAAGGCGCCCTCGGCGAGCTTGCCATGGGCGGCCTCGAGCGGCGCCTCGCCGCGCCCCAGCGCCGCGCCCAGGGCGAAATTGCGCGACTGCGCCGAGCCGCAGGTGAGCACCAGATCGCCGAGGCCGGAGAGGCCCATCAAAGTCTCCTGATTGACGCCATAGGCGCGGCCGAGGCGGGTCAGCTCGGCGAAGCCACGCGCGATCAGCGCGGCGCCGGCGCTGGCGCCGAGCGCCCTGCCCGCCGCCATGCCGCTGGCGATGGCGAGAACATTCTTCGCCGCGCCGCCGATCTCGACGCCGAGCACATCGGTGGAGCGATAGAGGCGGAAGGCGCGCGTCGACAATGTTTCGCACAGGCGCTTGGCCAGAGCCTCGTCGCGCGCGGCGAGCGTCACCGCCGTCGGCAGGCCGCGGCAGACATCGGCGGCGAAGCTCGGGCCGGAGAGAATGGCGATCTGCGCCTGCGGCAATTCCTGCGCCGCCACCTCGCTCATGAAACGTCGCGTGCCGCGCTCTATGCCCTTGGAGCAGATGACGAAAGCCGTTCCCGGCGCGAGAATGTCGCGAAAGCGCCGCGCCACTTCGCGCATCGCCTGCGCCGGAACGACGGCGAGCACGACCCCTGCCCCCGCCACGGCCGAAAGATCGGCGTGCGGCGCGACGCCCGCCGCCAGCGGCAGGCCCGGCAGATAGGCGCGGTTCTCGCGGTCGCGCGCGAGAGCGGCGGTATGCGCGGGGTCATGGCCCCAGAGCACGACGCCCGTGCGTCCGGTCGCGGCCACATTGGCGAGCGCCGTGCCCCAGGCGCCTGCGCCCAGCACGGCGATCTTCTCCTCGCTCGTCATCTCGTCCCGATCTTCTGATTGTCCGAACGCGCCCATAGCCGCTCGAAAGTCTCCTCGAATTGCTCGACCGCGGCCGGGCTCTCGATCAATATGAGGTCATTGTCCTGGAATTCGGCGCCCGAGACCGAAAAATTGGCCGAGCCGCTACGCAGCGCCCGACCATCCACCTGATAGGATTTCAAATGCATCAGATCGCGCGAGCGGCCCTTGCGCTTGATCTGCATGTTGCGCGCCGCGGCTATGGCCTCTATGGCCGGGCTGAGGCCGCGCTCCTCCCCATCGAGATAGATGCGCACGCGCACGCCGCGCATGGCGGCGCCGCCCAGCGCCGAGATCACCGCGCGATCGGTGAGGACATAGGCGGCCATGTCGATGGATTTTTTGGCGCCGCCGATGAGGCGCAGATCGAGATCCTCGAAGCCGGGGCGCGGTCCGTAGAAAACGCGCACGCCGACGGCGAGCGGCTCCTGCGACAGCAGGCCGCCGGGCTGCGGCGGAACCGAGAAGGTCGCCGCCGCGGCCAGCAAGAGCCGCTTCATCTCATCCGCCCCGCCGAAGGCATCGTCCGCTCACGCTTTGCCGTGATGGAGCGCGCCGGCGTTGGCGTCGAGCGGCCAGCGCGGGCGGGCGGCGAAGGTGAGATCATCCGTCATGCCGCGCGCAAAACGCTCGAGCCCGGCCCAGGCCACCACCGCGCCATTGTCGGAGCAGAGGCCCGGCGGCGGCGAGACGAAGCGCAGCCCCGTCTCGGCGCACAGACGCGTGAGCGCGCGGCGGATCGCGCCATTGGCGCCGACGCCGCCGCCAATGACGAGGCCATTGGGCTGGCCGCCGCTCTGCGTAAAGATGCGCAGGCCGGAACGGACGCGATCGACCAGCACATCGACGATCGCCGCCTGAAAGGAGGCCGCGAGATCGGCGACGTCGCGCTCGGTTGGCGTTCCGATCCGGGCGATCTCCTGGCGCACCGCGGTCTTGAGGCCGGAGAGCGAGAAATCCGCCCCCTCACGGCCGAACATGGGACGCGGAAAATCGAAACGGGCGGGATCGCCCTCTTCCGCCAAGCGCTCGATATGCGGGCCGCCGGGATAGGGAAGGCCGAGCATTTTGGCGACCTTGTCGAAGGCCTCGCCGGCTGCGTCATCGACCGTCGAGCCGAGCCGCTTATAATCGCCGACGCCCATTACGGCGACGAGCTGCGTATGCCCGCCCGAGACCAGCAGAGCGAGATAGGGAAAGTCCAGCCGCTCGGTCAGGCGGCCGGTGAGCGCATGGGCCTCGAGGTGATTGACGGCGATGAAGGGCTTGTCGGCGGCCAGCGCCAGCGCCTTGGCCGCGGTGAGACCGACGAGAATTCCGCCGATGAGCCCCGGCCCGGCCGAGGCCGCTATGGCGTCGACGCCGGCGATATCGGTTCCCGCCGTGTCGAGCGCGCGGACGATCAGCCGTTCCAGCACATCGATATGGGCGCGCGCCGCGATCTCCGGCACCACGCCGCCATAGGCCGCATGCTGGGCGATCTGGCTCATCACCTCATTGGAGAGAATGTCGCCGCCATCGCCGCCGATGCGCGAGGCCACGACGGCGACCGCCGTCTCGTCACAGGTGGTTTCAATGCCGAGAACGCGCATGGACGGGTCCTTGAGCGCCGACGGACGAATCGCCCTGCCGGCGGGAGCGAAAACTGGCGCCAACCTATAGGCGCGCGGCCCGGCAAAGCAAATCGTCGATCTATTTCTTGAAAAACGCGTCGGCGGCGGCGAGCGAGGCCGCCTTGGCGGCGCGCGCCTGCTCGAGCCGCGCGATCTCGGCGCGCAGCAGCGCGATGCGCTCGTCGAATTCGGCGACCGAGAGCGCGTCCAACGGCTGGCCGATCTCATGCGAGACGGTCTTGCCGCCGCCCGCTCCGGCGCGCGGACGCTCATCCTGGTCGTCGATCATGGCGTGGTTCCCGAAGCTTTCCTCGCGGAATTGCATTAGACCAGAAAAGCGCGCCGCTCGCCATGCATCGGGACGCGCGTCCCTTTTCTGCGCAGGCGAGGCCGCTGTTCACGGAATATTCGTCTCGGCCGACCTATTTTGTGACAAGGACCGGCCATTCGCCGGCCAATCCCGACGCCGCCGGTTGCGAGCGTGAGCTCGAATATGCGAAACCTTCGTGGAAAGCTCTCGGCGGTCCGGTTCTTGTATGTTGCGCCGCAGCGTGGCGCCCGGAAAATGATGCTATGACCAAATGGGTCTATAATTTCGGCGGCGGCGCGGCCGAAGGCGCGGCCGCGATGAAGAACCTGCTCGGCGGCAAGGGAGCCAATCTCGCCGAAATGGCCGGGCTCGGCCTGCCGGTTCCCCCGGGCTTCACCATAACCACCGAGGTTTGCTCGCATTTCTATGCGAATGGCAAGACCTATCCGGCCGAGCTCGGCGCTCAGATCGACGCGGCGCTGGAGCGTCTCGGCAAGCTCGCCGGCCATAGTTTCGGCGAGTCGAAATGGCCGCTGCTGGTCTCGGTGCGCTCCGGCGCCCGCGCCTCAATGCCCGGCATGATGGATACGGTGCTGAACCTCGGCCTCAACGACAAAACCGTCGGAGCGCTGGCGGTGATCGCCGGCAATGAGCGTTTCGCCTATGATTCCTACCGTCGCTTCATCGAAATGTACGCGACAGTGGTGCTCGGCCTCGAGCATCACGAGTTCGAGGACGCGCTCGAGCATTATAAGGAGAAGAAGAGCCTCTCGCTCGACACGGATCTCTCGGCCGATGATTGGCGCTTTGTCGTCGACACATTCAAGACGATTGTCGAGAAAGCGACTGCCCGCCCCTTTCCACAGGAGCCGCGCGAGCAATTATGGGGCGCGATCAGCGCCGTTTTCTCCTCCTGGATGAATCATCGCGCCGTCATCTACCGGCAGCTGCACAATATTCCCGAGGATTGGGGCACGGCCGTCAATGTGCAGGCCATGGTCTTCGGCAATATGGACGATAATTCCGCGACCGGCGTCGCCTTCACCCGCAACCCCTCGACCGGCGTCCGCGAGCTCTATGGCGAGTTCCTCATCAACGCCCAGGGCGAGGATGTCGTCGCCGGCATTCGCACGCCGCAATCGATCACCGAGGCCGCGCGCCGCGCCGGCGGCTCCAGCCGCCCCTCCATGGAGGCGGCGCTGCCGGATGTGTTCGAGGAGTTCCGCCACGTCTCGGCGCTGCTCGAGAAGCATTATCGCGACATGCAGGACATGGAGTTCACCGTCGAGCGCGGGAAGCTCTGGATGCTGCAGACGCGCACCGGCAAGCGCACCGCGCCGGCCGCGCTGAAGATCGCCGTGGACATGGCCAATGAGGGGCTCATCACGCGCGACGAGGCGATATTGCGCATCGATCCTCTGTCGCTCGACCAATTGCTGCATCCGACCATCGACCCGGATGTGAAGCCGACGATTTTGGCCAGCGGTCTGCCCGCCTCCCCCGGCGCCGCCGTCGGCGAGATCGTCTTCGACGCCGAGGAGGCCGAGGAACTCTCCGCGCAGGGCCGCAAGATCATTCTGGTGCGCGTCGAGACGAGCCCGGAGGACATTGGCGGGATGCACGCCGCCGAGGGCATTTTGACGACGCGCGGCGGCATGACCTCGCACGCCGCCGTGGTGGCGCGCGGCATGGGCAAGCCCTGCGTCTCCGGCGTCGGCGCGATCCGCGTCAATTACGAGGATCAGAGCTTTTCGGTCGCCGGGCGGCGTTTTTCCAAGGGCGATCTCGTCACCATCGACGGCTCGGCCGGGCGCGTCATCGCCGGCGCGGTGAAGATGCGCCAGCCCGAGCTCACCGGCGAATTCGCCGTGCTGATGTCCTGGGCCGACCAGGCCCGCCGCATGCGCGTGCGCGCCAACGCCGAGACACCGGCGGATGCGCGCGCGGCGCGGCGCTTCGGCGCCGAGGGCGTCGGCCTGGCCCGCACCGAGCATATGTTCTTCGAGGACGACCGCATCGTCGCCGTGCGGGAGATGATCCTCGCCGATGATGTCGAGGGCCGCCGCGCCGCGCTCGCCAAGCTGCTGCCGATCCAGCGCGGCGATTTTCAGGAGCTGTTCGAGATCATGGCCGGCCTGCCGGTGACGATCCGCCTGCTGGACCCGCCGCTGCACGAGTTCCTGCCGCATACGGAATCCGAGATCGCCGAGGTGGCGCAGGCCATGGGCGCCGATCCGGCCAAGCTGCGCCAGCGCGCCAAGGAGCTCTCCGAGTTCAACCCGATGCTCGGCTTTCGCGGCGTGCGCCTCGCCATCGCCTTTCCCGAGATCGCCGAGATGCAGGCGCGCGCGATCTTCGAGGCGGCGATCGCCTCCGCCGCGCAGACCGGCGTTCCGGCGATGGTCGAGATCATGGTGCCTCTGGTCTTCTCCAAGGCGGAGCTCGATTTCGTCGCCGAGCGCATAAGGGCGATGGCCAAAGCGGTGGAGGACGAGACCGGCCTCTCGCCCAAATATCACATCGGCACGATGATCGAGCTGCCGCGCGCCTGCCTGCGCGCCGCAGAGATCGCCGAGACGGCGGAGTTCTTCTCCTTCGGCACCAATGACCTCACCCAGACGGCGCTCGGCGTCTCGCGCGACGACGCCGGCTCCTTCCTCGGCGCCTATACGCAAAAGGGCATATTGGCGACAGATCCTTTCGTGACCATCGATCAGCAGGGCGTCGGCGAGCTGGTGCGCATCGCGGCCGAGCGCGCCCGCGCCATCCGCCCTTCGATCAAGCTCGGCATTTGCGGCGAGCATGGCGGCGATCCGGCCTCCATCTCCTTCTTCGAGAGCGTCGGCCTCGATTACGTGTCCTGCTCGCCCTATCGCGTGCCGATCGCGCGGCTCGCCGCGGCGCAGGCGGCGCTGGGCAAAGAGGCCGCAGCCGGGACGATGTGAGCTGCGTCGACGATTTTCAAGCGCGCGAGTCGAACGGGGAGCGCAGCCCCGTTCGCTCGAAATTCGCCCGTCAAGGCCGCGGAACGGACGAGCCCGCGACCGTCGATCGCGAAGAACGGCGCGCTTCGAGAACGGCAAGCCGTTTTTCGACCCCTCTTATCGCCTTGACGACGCCGCCGAACGTCGCCGCATGTTCGGACGACTGGTTTTCATGGGTGGAAATCGTGTCGATCGCGCGGCGCAACGCCGACACCTCGGTGCGCAACTTCTCGAACGCCGCCGCATCGATCGACGCGGACCCATGCACGTCGCTGCGCTCGTAGCCGACCGAGCCCGTCACCTCATCCTTTGCGAGAGCTTTATCTGCGATTTCCGCTGGGGGCTGCCAAACGAGAGGCTCGGCGCTCGCCGCCGCCCCGAGCGCGATAGGCTTTCGAGATTGCGGCGCGCCGACTCCTTGTTGCAACCCGAGGACGCCCCAAACGGCCACAAGGCCAAGCGTGGTGAAGAATCGCCACATAGGTCCCTCCTAGGAAAGTAAACATTGTAAAAACTCAATGAACGCAGGCTCGCGCGCGTTGATTAACGGTCCCCTAATAATTTGACGATCCAGTCGCCGCTTCCGATAATCCATAGAACGAATACAGAACCAACGCCGCGCCCGCGTTCCGCCTCCCCTCACCTGCCTGCGCCGCGCCACGCTGGACTTCGCCGCACGCCGCCCGCACATTGCGCCCATGCGTCAATCGCTCCATCACTTTCATGTCGAGACCCGCGGCAAGGGCTTTTACGACATCACCCGCGTCATCTCCGCCTGGGCGCGCGGCGAGGGGCTGACGACCGGCCTGCTGACGCTGTTCTGCCGGCACACATCGGCCTCGCTCACCATTCAGGAAAACGCCGATCCGGCCGTGCTGCGCGATCTCGAACGCGCCTTCGCGGGCCTCGCGCCCGAGGGCGATGGTCTCTATGAGCACGACACCGAAGGCCCGGACGATATGCCCGCTCACATCCGCACGGCGCTGACGCAGACGCAGCTCTCCATTCCATTGTCGCGCGGCGCATTGGTTCTGGGGACATGGCAGGCGATCTATCTCTTCGAGCATCGCCGTGGCGCGCAGACGCGTGAGCTGGTGGCGCATCTTCTCGGCGAATGATCCAAAGCGGGACATGCGAAGAGCGCCGCCTTAACCGACCCGCAAGCCTAATGCGCGATAAGTTTTCCCCGTAAGCTTTTCTGCGTTTGCGTGTGGCGTTTCGGCCACGCTTCGCGAGTCGAGACGGGGCGTCAGCGTATGGGTCGTCGGTCGGGAGTGAGCTGGGCCATGGGCGTCATCGCGCCCTGGTGGCTGGGCGCTGGCCTGTTGGTGTCCTTCACCGCGGCCGCCGGCCAGGACCCTTCGCAAGGCTGGAACATAGCGCCGCATCTGGCGCGCATGCAGACGGCGCGCCTCGCCATCGGCTCGCAGGAGGATATTCACGCGCAGCCGGACGAGCGCGAGCCTCATGACGCGCTGAAGCCCCACGCCGAGGCTTTCCCCGAGGTGGACCGCACCAAGAAGGGCGATCCCGTCATCGCCATGCGCCCCTCCTTCGACACGCGGCGCAATGACGGCGAGACGGTGGAGGTTTCGCTCGGCGCCGATGGCGAAACGACGACCATCTCCCTCGCCGGCCCGGAAGCGTCCGACCTCCCCGCCGATTCCGGCGGCGCGCCGACGACGCAGCGCGGCAATGGCCAGGCCTCGCCCCTGCAGCGCGGCTCGGCGACGACGCAGCGCATCTCCGAGGCGATGCGCGAGCGCGCCGCCCATGGCGCCACGCCGCAGGTCGCGCGCGCCGCGGCGCTCGCCTCCTCCACGCCGGCGCAGCCGGATGCGGTGCCGATCGCCGTCGCCTCCTTCGCCCCCTCGCGCGCGCTGAAGGACATGAAGGCGCCGCCCGATTACGCCTCGCTGATCGACCCGGACAAGCTGGCGCGCGAGAAGCGCTGCCTCGCCGAGGCGGTCTATTTCGAATCGCGCAGCGAGCCGGAGACGGGTCAGGCGGCGGTGGCGCAAGTGGTGCTGAACCGCGTGTCCTCGGGACTCTATCCGACCAGCGTCTGCGGCGTCGTCTATCAGAACCGCAGCCATTACAAGGCCTGCCAATTCTCCTTCGCCTGCGAAGGCCGCAAGCTGCGCGTCACCGAGCCCGATTCCTGGGCTACGGCGCAGCGCGTCGCCGACGAGGTGATGAACGGCCACACCTATATTTCGGATGTGGGCCGCTCGACGCATTACCATGCGAATTACGTGAAGCCGCGCTGGGCCAAGCAGCTGAAGAAGATGGATAAGATCGGCAATCATATCTTCTATCGGCTGCGGCCGGGGCAGACGTGAGACAAAGAAAGGCGCCGAGCTCGAAATAGGCGGCCTCGCAATTCAATCCCGCGAGGACGCCCATTCTCGTCCCGCCGCGTCATCCACCAGCGCGCGCACCAGCGTTTCGGACAGCCATTGCTGATACCGATCCGGCGTCCAGCCGCCCTCATGCACGAGCATTCGATAGATCTCGCGACTGGTGTACATCCAGAGAATGCGCCGCGCCTCGTCCAATCGGAGCCCCTCCCGCTGCTTCGCTTTCGCGAAGAGGTGATCGACGCGCTTTTCCTGCATCTCGAATCGGGTCGTCTCGAATTCTTGCTCCATCTTGCGAAGCGCGGGTGAAAAAGCCGAAACGCCGCGAAAGAGACCGAGCTCGGCGCTTTCGCTCTCGTAAATGGCGCGCGCCACATGCGCCGTCAGCGCGATCAAACTGACAGGGTCGGTCACTCCTTCGAGCAGGGCGAGCGCGTCCTGAAATTTCTGCCCGAAAAGGGACGCGCGCATGAGGGCGCGAAGAATGCCCTCCTTGGATTTGAACAGCGCATAAACGGTCGCCGCGGCGACGCCCGCTGTTTCGGCGATCCGGGCGATCGTCACCCCGTCTATGCCCTGATTCGTGAACAGCTCCTTCGCAGCGTCGAGAACGCGAGTCTTCGTCGCCTCGGCGGATCGGCTCCGAAGCGCTGATGCATATCGCCGCTTGCCACTCGCCGCCATTTTAGATACATCTCACTATATTCAATATGTGTAACTCCAAGAGATCGCCCATGACGTTCCAAGCCTATCTCGACAACATCAAAGCGAAGACGGGCAAGGACGCCGACGACTTCAGGAAGCTCGCCGAGGAGAAGGGCTTCACGCGACGAGGAACGCTCGAGAAAGGCGTCAAGGCCGGCGAGGTCGTCAAGTGGCTCAAAGAGGATTTCGGGCTCGGTCACGGCCACGCCATGGCAATTTACGCTGTGCTCAAGGGCGGGAAACCACAGCTCCCCGAATAGCGGCGCATATCGAAAGCAACGACTCTGCGAGCCTCGAAGGAAGGAAGGCGCATATGACACGATCGGACACGGCCGCGACTGGAAACTGGATGCGATGGACCGGCTATGGCCTCACCGGACTGGTGGGCCTGTTCATGCTGATGGACGTGGCCATGAAGCTCGCGCAGCTTCCCATCGTGTTGGAAACGACGGCGCAGCTCGGCTGGCCGACGGCGACCGTCGTCCCGCTCGGGCTCGTCTTGCTGATAAGCACAGCGTTATACGCGATGCCGAGAACCTCCATTCTCGGGGCCATATTGCTCACCGCATATCTCGGCGGCGCCGTCGCGACACATATGCGTATCGGCAGCCCGCTTTTCAGCCACACGCTGTTCGGCGTCTATGTGGGCATAGCGCTCTGGGGCGCTCTCTATTTGAGGAGCGATCGCCTACGGAGCTTGATCCCCATCAGCCGATAGAGGCAAGAAAATGCGAGCCTGAAGGCTCGCGCTCGCTTCACAGTTTCAAGAACGCCCAGCGAAACTCGCCCGCAGATCCGCCATGCGAATAATCATCGCGCGGCGCGGATCATAGGGCAGCTCGCAAAACCCCCATCGCGCGTAGAAGCTCCGCGCCTTGTCGTCGAGCGGATGCGTGACGAGGCCGGCGCCGCCGATGATCTCGGAAACGCGCAAGGCTGTCTCGAAAGCAAAGAAGAGAAGGTCGGCGGCGTATCCCCTTCCCTGACAAGCTTTGTCCACAGCGAGCGGTCCGAGCAGTAGGACGGGCACGGGGTCGGGGCGATTGCGTTGCTGCGGCTTCGGCAGATAGGCGCGCTCGATCTGCGCCGCGCTCATCGCCACATAGGCGACAATGAGGCCCGTGTCGCCGGCCGTCATCACATTGACGCGCGACACATCATTGAGGTGGTTGATCCACGCGCGGCGGCGAAACCAGTCATTGAGCGACGCTCGCCCGCAATCGAACTGGCTGCGGTCGTCGCTTTCCCGGAGCGGCCGCGGCGGCGACGGCGCCGCGATCGTCATTTTTTCCAAGAGGGCGTTCGGCGCGCCAATGCTGAAAGCGCAGCTATCGGCTCGGCGGGACGTTCGAGCCACGCCTCGAACGCCTCCCAATCTTTCGCGGGTATGGCGACGACGCCACGCTCGAGCACTTCGGCCTCCGCCGCCTCCACGGCTTTGCGACGCATGAATTCGCTCAACGTCGTGCGCGACTGAGCCGCCGCCTCCTCGAGCAGCGCGCGCTCATCGGGCGAGACCCGGACGCTCAGGACGGAGGTTGCGGTGGATTGCTCTTTCATGCGTATGACAATAGCATACAGACTCGAAATTTCAATTCGAGGGGAGCGGGACGACGGTTCCGCCGCGACGATGTCGGAACAAGAACCACCGACGATTCGAGAGCGGATATTCGCCTGGAACGGCTGGCTGGAGACATTCGAGTCTCTGGTGGATCTGTTCGGTTGGTTCAACGTCTTCAAATAAAGCGGCGAGCCGCCGCCCCCTCAATACAACCGCGCTCCATTCGGCACGGCCCGCTCCGGCGCGACCAGCACCACATCGCCATTTTCGTCCGGAAAGCCGAGCGTCAGCACCTCGGACATGAATTTGCCGATCTGCCGCGGCGGGAAATTCACCACCGCCGCCACCTGACGCCCGACCAGCGTCGAAACATCGTAATGCGCCGTGATCTGCGCGCTGGAGCGCTTCACGCCGAGGCCAGGGCCGAAATCGATCTCGAGCTTATAGGCGGGCTTGCGCGCCTCGGGAAAGGCATGGGCGGCGACGATCGTGCCGATGCGAATGTCGACGGCCAAAAAATGCGTGAAATCGATCCGTTCGGCCGCAGGCGCGGCGAGGTCGGAGCTCATGCGTAAAAATCCGTGGCGCGGCTGCGCGCCGCTTTTCGTCGAGAAGCCGCACGAGGCGGCCTCTCGACAAAGAATACTCGCCGCCGGCCCACGCTCGCGGCGGGCCGGCGCCGTCTCAGTGCGCGGCCCAGTCGTCGCGCGTCGGCAGCACGTCACGCTGCGTCTTCATCTCGACCCAGGCGAAGGCTCCGTCCGGATCAGCGACGGCGATGCTGTTCTCGATGATGAGCTTGTCACACAGCATCACGCAGATGGCGTCGATCGGCGCGCTGGTGTCGTTCTCCTCGGTCATGCGATCGATGGAGATCTCGCCCTCTTCCTCGCCCTCGACGAGGTGCATGATGAACACCTCCTCGTGCCCGGCGACGCCATGCGCGTTGACCCTGAAAGTTTCGCCACGATATTGGAATTCGCGGATCATGCGTTCCCTTCCCCCAGTTCCCACGGCGCGAGCGCCGCCAATCGACAAAGTCCGCCGCGCGCAAGAGATTTCCGTCCTCGGGCGCGCGGAACGGCGGCTGGCCGCCATTGGGGAAATTGCTATAGCGCAACCGAGGCGCTTCGAAAACCTCGCGCGCGAGCGGATCAGCGCGGCATTTCGCTCGCGGGACCGGCGGGCGGCGCCACGCATATGGGCGCGCCGCGTCGCGAAACTTTCGCTATGATCGGCAAAGAGTGATTTCCGGCCGGACAGGCTCCGGCGCGCCTGCGGGCGCCTTTTACGAAAAAATGTCGCTCGGGGCGCTTCCGCTCCGGGCCGCCGTCTAGCGATCGGGCCGAAAGAATGATGCGACGTCTCATCCTGCTGCGCCACGCCAAAGCCGACGCCCATTCCGCGGGAGGCGACCGCCAGCGCCCGCTGACGAAGCGCGGCGAGGAGGACGCCCGCTCCGTCGGCCGCTATCTGGCCGAGGCCGGGCTGGCGCCGGATCTCGCCGTCGCCTCCGACGCGCGTCGGGCCAAGCGGACGCTGGATCTGACGCTCGAGGCCTTCCCCAAGGAGGTCGAGCGCCGGCTGGACGACGAATTCTATCTCGCGACGCCCGATCGGCTGCTGGACGCCGTGCGTCAGACGCCGGCCGAAATCTCCACCCTGCTCGCCATCGGGCACAATCCCGGCTTCGCCGAGCTCGCCTCCGCCCTCGCCTCCGACGGCGAGCCCGAGGCGCTCACCCGCATGCGCTCCAAATATCCGACCGCGGCGCTGGCTGTGCTGGATTTCGACGCCGAGGATTGGGCGATGGTCGGCGAAGGCGCCGGCCATCTCGAGCGTTTCGTGACGCCTGGCGATCTGCGCGGCGGCGTCGCCGACGAGCCGGACTGAGGGGTGCGGACGCATTGTTGCATTCGGTCACCTTTGTTCATTGATGTGAGGCCCGATATGGTCGGCTGGCTCGAATGGGTTCAGAAGATCGAGGCAAGGGTGCGCGTGCATTTCATGTACGAGCGCACCGTCTGGTTTACGCCCCGAGACGGGAGTTCCGAACAGGAGTTGCTGATCTCGTCTTGCAAAGGAAAGGAATTCGATTGGAATAAAACGCTGTGCCATTGGCAGTCCGTTCTCGAAACGCGCTCCGAAGAGCAGAAAGCGGAGCTGCTGACGACACTTGCTCTCAACCGGAAGGAGCAAGAAAAAGATTTACGCCCCTATTTGGATGCCGAGTTCGGAGATAAATTTCGTTCGCACAACACGCCTGACGATGGATGTCACTATGTGGTCGTCATAGAAGATGGCGTGATCGGACTCGAGGCGTCGAGTTACTTCAAGGGCGAAACGATACAGGTTTTCGTGCCGGCGATCGATGAGCTGGCCATGTCTGAAAAGCCTCTTTGCATCACGAAAAGTCATTCTTTCGCTAATTCTGAGCTTGCGCGCCTGATGCGATCCATTGGGAGGCCGATCCCTATCGACGAGCCCCCGGCCTGATAGGGCGGAGGCGCGAAGCCCGAGGAAGGGCGGATATCGGGCCGAAGTCGACGACGAGTCCGAGGAACTGCGCTTCGATCGACTACCCAAAGTCTCGGCCAGGAGCTAGATGAGGCTGTCCTCTCCCATCCAGCCGAAGCCGCCACCTTGTCGCAGATTTCCGATCTTCTCTTCGACACCACCGTCGCCGCCGCCAGCCTCAAGGATTTTCTGGCGGGCGGGCGCTTGCGGCTCGGTGTCACCGGCCTGTCGCGCTCCGGCAAGACGGTGTTCATCACCTCGCTGGTGCATCATCTAACGCGCGCTGTCGCCGCGCATGGCCGCAAGAATCAGCTTCCCGTCTTCCGCGTCGCCGCCGAGAATCGCTTGCGCAGCGCCCATCTCGATCCGCAGCCGGACGACGCCGTGCCGCGCTTCTCCTATGAGGAGCATCTTTCCGCGCTGACCGGCGCCGATCGCCATTGGCCGCAATCGACTCGGCGCATCTCCGAGCTGCGCGTCACGCTGGAATATGACCGCAAATCCGCCGGGCTGCTGTCGAGCTTCCGGCCCGGTCCGGCGCGGCTGGACATAGACATCGTCGATTATCCCGGCGAATGGCTGCTCGACCTGCCGCTCCTGGAAAAATCCTATGCGCAATGGTCGCGCGAGACGCTGGAGGCCGCCTCGGCCGCGGCGCGCGCGACCATCGCCGCCGATTGGCGCGGCGCGACGGCGGGCGTCGAGCCGCAGGAGCCCGCCTCCGAGGATGTGGCGCGCAAGCTCGCGGCGCTATTCACCAATTATCTGCGCGCCGCCAAGACGGAGCGCTTCGCCCTCTCCACCTTGCCGCCGGGGCGCTTTCTGATGCCGGGCGAGCTCGAGGGCTCGCCGGCGCTGACCTTCGCGCCGCTGCCGGTGGAGGAAGGCTCGGCGCCTCCGTCCGGGAGCCTCGCGGCGATGATGGAGCGCCGCTACGAGGCCTATAAGACCCATGTGGTGCGGCCCTTCTTCCGCGATCATTTCGCCCGGCTCGATCGGCAGATCGTGCTGGTGGACGCGCTCGCGGCGCTGAACTCCGGCCCCGCCGCCGTGCGCGATCTGGAGACCGCGCTCGCCGATGTGCTGACCGCCTTTCGCACCGGCCGCTCCAATCTGCTCTCGACGATCTTCCGCCCGAAGATCGACCGCATCCTCTTCGCGGCCACCAAGGCCGATCATCTCCACCATACGAGCCATGATCGGCTCGAGGCCGTGCTGCGGCATCTCACCTCGCGCGCGATCGAGCGGGCCGAGGGCGTCGGCGCGACCATAGACGTGATCGCGCTCGCCGCCGTGCGCGCGACGCGCGAGGCCATCGTCAAGCATGACGGGGAATCGCTCGCCGCCATCGTCGGCACGCCGATCGAGGGCGAGCGCATCGGCGACGACGTTTTCGACGGCGTGGCGGAGGGCGCGATCTTCCCCGGCGAATTGCCGGCCGATCCGCGCCATGTCTTCCGCGGCGACGCTCTGGCGCTGGCCGAGGAGGACGCCGATTTCCGCTTTTTGAAGTTCCGCCCGCCGATCGCCTCCCTCGGCCGCGACAAGGAGCCTTTGCCCTTGCCGCATATTCGGCTGGATCGGGCGATGGAGTTTTTGTTCGGGGATAGGGTGGGGTGAGGTAGCCGCGTCTCATTTACAGAAAAATTGGAGCATGACGATGCTTCGCGCGTTCATCATGATTTTTATCGTCTCGATTTTTGTCCGAGAGGTCCGAGCCGAAGAGTTCGGATGCGAACTCGTTTGGCGAGGCTATCCTTTCACCGTCGTTCGAAATGGCGACGGAAACGAGATCGCCTATACAATGTCGAGCGCCAACTCTCGCTGGGAATTGCAGCCTTTCGGCTATCATACGACGGCGGTGATCGAATGCGCGCATTGCGAGGCGGGAGCGGTCATTCGCGCGCACGTCTGGTTGACGGGGATCAAAAAGCGTTTGGATGACCAATCCGTATCGCGAGACATCGTCGACCCTGCCTTTATTCCTTGGTTCTTGACCTCCTACGCGCGCGCGAGACCGATAGGCAAGGCGCATTCGGTGCGCTTCTCGAATTTTGTCGGATGGCGACGCCACTTCGAAGCTTTACAGGAAGACGGACGCAGGAGCCACGACATTGTCGTGGCGCTGGCGAGCGACGATTGTGGTTCGATCTCCATTCGGCTGGAGACTTCGCCATCGGAAGCCGATCGCTCCATCGCCGACGCCGTCGACGAGTTGCTAGAGGCCATCCAGATCACATCGCGCGTAACGACAGCCCGCAGGGAGACGCGAGACTCCTCCTCGCCAGAGATGGATTTCGGGCAATTTCGACAATGGGTTGCTCGGAATGAGGGCGTGGGGTCGACGCAAAGGTGAGGCCGCCGCCCTGACGAGAGTTGACGCGCGATCAAGGAGCCGTGTTCTGCCTAAGCCATTGGTCGATCGCATCGAAACGAAAGGCGCCGGCTTCGTAGAGACGAGACAGAAAAACCCAAGTCTGATCGGCGTCAGCGGTCAGCCGAATGCCATTTATCGCCAGGAACGTGAACATGACGGCAAAGGCGGTGCGCTTATTGCCGTCCACGAAGGCATGATTTTGCGATAGGCTTTCCCACAGCGCCGCCGCCTGAGCGATCAAGTCCGAATAATATCCCGACTGCGGTCGGAACAGCGCCGCCTCGAGCTGCCCGAGGTCGCGAACGCCATGCGCGCCGCCAAATCGCTCTATCTGGTGATAGTGGATCGCCAGCACCTCGACCACGGTCGGAAAATCTGTCACTTGGCCAGCTTCTCATAAAGCGATCCGAAACGCTCGAGACTGGACTCATAGGCGGACATGACATGCGCTCGCGGCCGCGCCTTGTCATGCTTTTCGACATAGGCGCCGAGCGCCTCCTCGACGATCGACTGAAGCTGCCGCCCCTCTTCCTTGGCGATCTTTCGGATCGCCGCCAACATGTCGCGATCCACCTGCGTGGCAAATTTCTCCCGAACGACGGCCATAGCGCTCTCCCTCGAAAGCGAATATCGGCCCGTGTCAAGAAACGTCAAGATAAATCAAGAACTGAAGCCGACACGAAAAAGGCGGGGTCTCCCCCGCCTCTATTCGCTACTCGCTATTCGCCTCGCCTCACCGCGCCAAAATCGCCAGCAGCAGCAGCGCCACGATGTTGGTGATCTTGATCGCCGGATTCACGGCCGGGCCGGCGGTATCCTTATAGGGGTCGCCGACCGTGTCGCCGGTCACCGAGGCTTTGTGCGCGTCGCCGCCCTTGTAATGGGTGACGCCGTCCTTATCGACAAAGCCGTCTTCGAAGCTCTTCTTGGCGTTGTCCCAGGCGCCGCCGCCGGAGGTCATCGACACGGCGACGAAGAGGCCGTTGACGATGACGCCGAGCAGCGCCGCGCCCAGCGCCGCAAAGCCATTGGCCTTGGAGCCGGAGATGATGGTCACGCCGAAATAGACGACGATCGGCGCCAGCACCGGCAGCAGCGAAGGGATGATCATCTCCTTGATCGCCGCCTGCGTCAGCAGATCTACCGCGCGGCCATAGTCGGGCCGCTGCGAGCCGTCCATTATGCCGGGCTTCTCCTTGAACTGCCGGCGCACCTCCTCCACCACGGAGCCCGCCGCGCGGCCGACCGCCGTCATGGCGATGCCGCCGAAGAGATAGGGGATGAGGCCGCCGAGGATGAGGCCGGCGACGACATAAGGATTGGCGAGATCGAAATCGACCTTGCCGATATCCTTGAAGTAAGGAACGCCAGTCTCGGTGAAATGCCGCAGATCATTGGAATAGGCGGCGAACAGCACCAGAGCGCCGAGGCCCGCCGAGCCGATGGCGTAGCCCTTGGTGACGGCCTTGGTGGTGTTGCCGACCGCGTCCAGCGCGTCGGTATTGTGGCGCACTTCCTTGGGCAGGCCGGCCATTTCCGCAATGCCGCCAGCGTTGTCAGTGACGGGGCCGAAGGCGTCGAGCGCAACGATGATGCCGGCGAGGCCGAGCATGGTCGTCACCGCAATGGCGACGCCATAGAGGCCGCCGGCCTGGAAGGCGAAGATGATGCCGAGCGCGATGACGATCGCCGGCGCCGCCGTCGCTTCCAGCGAGACGGCGAGGCCCTGAATGACATTCGTGCCATGGCCCGTCACCGAGGCCTGGGCGATCGACACCACGGGACGCTTGCCCGTGCCGGTGTAATATTCGGTGATGTAGACGATGAGGCCCGTCACCAGCAGGCCGATGAGGCCGGCGAAGAACAGGCCATAGCCATGGATCGCCTCGCCATTGGCCTTGCCGATCTCGCCCCAGCCGACCGTGAAGGTGGTGGCGAGGAAGAGGCCGCCGATCGACAGCACGCCGGCGGCGATGAGGCCCTTGTAGAGAGCGCCCATGATCGTGTCCGGCACGCCGATCTTCTCGAACAGCGGGCTGGCGATCTTGCCGAGCTCGGAATCATCGGCGCCGAGCTTCACGAAATAGGTGCCGGCGATGGAGGTGACGATGGAAAGGCCGCCGATCGCCAGCGGATAGACCATGGCCGAATAGAGTCCCGCCTGTCCGGCGAAGAAGATCGACGCCAGCACCATGGTCGCGACAATGGTTACGACATAGGTCTCGAAGAGATCGGCCGCCATGCCGGCGCAATCGCCGACATTGTCGCCGACATTGTCGGCGATGGTGGCGGGATTGCGCGGATCATCCTCCGGAATGCCGACCTCGACCTTGCCGACAAGATCGGCGCCGACATCGGCGCCCTTGGTGAAGATGCCGCCGCCCAGACGCGCGAAGATGGAGATCAGCGAGCCGCCGAAGCCGAGCGCGACCAGCGCATCCACGACGGTGCGGTCGGAAGGCGCATAGCCCGCGAAAACGGTGAGGATGAAGTAATAGATCGCGACGCCGAGCAGAGCGAGACCGGCGACCAGAAGGCCGGTGATCGCGCCCGCCTTGAAGGCGATGTCGAGGCCGCCGGCGAGCGAGATGGTCGCCGCCTGCGCGGTGCGGACATTGGCGCGCACGGAGACATTCATGCCGATGAAGCCGGCCGCGCCCGAGAGCAGCGCGCCGATGAGGAAGCCGAAGGCCACCGCCCAGCCGAGCAGAATGACGAGCAGCACGAAGATGACGCCGCCGACATAGCCGATCGTCGTATATTGGCGTTTCAGATAGGCCTGCGCGCCCTCCGCGACGGCGCCGGATATTTCCTGCATGCGCGCAGAGCCGGCGTCCGCCTTCTCGAGTTCTTGCCAAGTCTTGACGCCATAGGCGACAGACAATAGTCCGAAGACGATGCTGAGAAACAATACCATGACGATTGCGCCCTCTCCGTTCCTCGGCCGCGCGCGCTGATTTGTTCTCGTGGCCCGCGCTTGCGGCAGTTTTCGTCCCGGCGACAACGATATTCCGACCACAGTCGAATCGTACGGCTGCGGCGCCGGGGAATAGCGCGCCAGTCATGCCAGAAACGCCGGTTTTCGGCAATGGCGGCAAAGGTCGCGCGCCGCCGCGCGGTTAGAAGTGACTGAAGGATAGACGACTGAATTTTAAAATAGTTCCAGATGAATTGTAGAATTGTGGCGGCTCGGCGCCGGCTGTGACGACGCCGATCTCGACGAGAGCGACCCCCGCCTCCCCCGCCGCGAGCGCCAGTGCGCTGGCGGCGCCGGCGGAGGCGCAGCAGAGGATCTCGTAATCGTCCCCGCCCGTGACCGCGCGAGAGAGCAGCTCCGGCTCGAGCGCGATCGCCTCGCGCGCGGCAGCCGAGAGCGGAACCTTGGCGACCTCCACCTGCGCGCTCGCCCCGCTCGCACGAAGCAGCTTGGCGAGATCGCCAACGAGACCATCAGAAACGTCCATCGCGGCGCCCGCATGGTCCCGCAGCGCCGCAATCAGCGGCAGGCGCGGCTGCGGCAGACGATAGCGCTCGAGCAACGTCGCCCGCGCCCCATGCCCCAGCCGCGAGGCGAAAGCCTCGCCGCGCGCGACGCCGAGGCCGAGAGCCGCGTCGCCTATGGTTCCGGAAACGAAAATGCGATCCCCCGGCCGCGCGCCCGCACGCGAGACGAAGCGCGTCGCGCGGCCGAAGGCGGTGATGGAGATGGTCAGAGGTCCGGGCGTCGCCGTCGTGTCGCCGCCGAGCAGCGGACAGGCGAAGGCCCGCGCATCCTCGGCGAGGCCGGCGGCGAAGCTGCGCGCCCAGTCATTCGTCCAATCGGGCGGCAGCGCCAGAGTGAGCAGGAAGCCCACAGGCTCCGCCGCCTTGGCCGCGAGATCGGAGAGGTTTACGCGCAAAGCTTTCTTGGCGACGAGGCCGGGCGGATCGTCGGGGAAGAAATGCACGCCGGCGACCAGCGCATCGGTGGTGACGACGACCTCCCGCACCCCGCGCAGCGGCAGCAGAGCCGCGTCGTCGCGCAGGCCGAAGGCGCCCTCCCCCGCAAGCGGCGCGAAGATTTCGGCGATCAGCTCGTCCTCGCTGAAGCGGCGCTCTGTCATGCGGTCTCTCTCGGAAGCGAGCCTTTCCGTTCGCATCACCCTAGACGAACCAGTCCCCTCTGAGGTGGCCCCGGAGGGGCCGTCTCGAAGGATGGGCCGCCGCGCTTTCTGGAGCATCCTTCGAGGCTTTTTGCGTTCCGCAAAAAGCGCCTCAGGATGAGGGCGCGGGGTTTTGGATCGCACGCCTCACTTCTCGGCGAAATGCTCCGGCCGCGCCTGTCGCGCCAGACGATCCAGCACGGCGTTGATCATGCCGGACTCGGTCGCGCCGAAGAAGGCGCCGGCGACGTCCACATATTCCTTGATGACCACTTTGACAGGTATGTCGCGCCGAAACCCCAGCTCATAGCCGCCGGCGCGCAAAATCGCGCGCATCACCGATTCGATGCGCTGCAACGGCCAGCCGCCCTGCAGAGCGGAATCGAGCGCGCGGTCGATGGTCTCCTGATTGTCGAGCACGCCTTTCACGATATCGCGGAAGAACTGCAGCTCGGCCGGCTTATATTGCACGCCCTCGATCTCGCGGCCGATCCAATGCGACTCGAATTCGGCATAGATCTCGTTCAGTCCCTTGCCAGCGACCTCCATCTGATAGAGCGCCTGCACGATGGCGAGCCGCGCCGCCGATCTCTCCTCGACGCTCACGAGCGGCCCCCGAGCTTGCGCTTCAAGCGCACCAGAGCGAGCGCCGCCAGCGCGGCGTCGCCACCCTTGTCGGCCCCGCCCTGCTTGGGATCGGCGCGCACAGTCGCCTGCTCCTCATTGTCCACGGTCAGGACGCCATTGCCGAGCGGCAGGCGCCGCGAGACCGAGAGATCGGTGAGAGCGCGCGCGCTCTCATTGGCGACGATCTCGAAATGATAGGTGTCGCCGCGAATGACGCAGCCGAGCGCCACCACGCCCTCATATGGCGCGCCGGCGGCCTCCGCCGCGTCCAGCGCGATGGCCGCGCCGGCCGCCAGCTCGAGCGCGCCGGGGACGGTGATGGTGGTGACGTCGCAGCCGAGCTCTTCCAGCGCATGGACGGCGCCCTCGTGCAGAAGCTCGACGATATCTTCGTTGAAATGCGATTCGACGACGAGAATGCGCGCGCCTTCGACAGGCGCGAGATCATCGTCATCGGCGCGGTAAGACCCTGCCATTCACGACTCCATGGGCGGAGGGGCGCACCCCTCCCTCACCCTCCCCGCCATGCGGGAGAGGGATGCGGCGAGCGTCCCGCGAACTCTCTATGAAGTGCGCAACCTGCTCCCTCTCCCGCGAAGCGGGGGAGGGTTGGGGAGGGGGCGCGCGACGCTCTATGAAACGAAGCGGCGATGGATACACATTTTTTCGGGGAAAGCCTACAGCTCGCGAATGTCGGCGGACACATATTTGCGCCGATCGCTATCGGCTCGTAATCAATTATTTTTCGACCGACGAGGAGGACTGAATGTCTATCTCGAGTTCGTCTGAGACGGGAGCGCAGCACATCTCTTTGTCCGCTAAAGAGAGAGCCGACGACTCTGTCGAGTTGGCAATACGAGTGTTCGGTGAAGGTTTTTGTGCGCGCGGAGCGGCATTTTTCAGCGTCGCGGAGCTCAAAATTTTTGTGTCTGCGCTTCGCGATTTTCCATTGATCGGAGAGCCATTTATATCTGGAGGATATCTTGATGACGCTGGCGATAATATCGTTAACGAGAACTTCTATATTTCCGTGTCTCAATTAAAGACATCTGGACTTTTGGTTATGAATGTCAGAGCGTTTACACCACACCCTGAATATTGGAAAAAAGGACTAGGTTTTGGGGGGCGTTGCAGCTAATTTCTCTATTATGAAGATTTGAAGAAATTCACTGATGAGTTCGAGCGTCTCGTCGGAGAGGAATCCTCATACTTTAAATTCAGCAATTTCACGAACATTTGAAAATTACGGATCCACAGCATCATCCAGGTTAGAGCGCCGCTCGACGGTCTGTCCGACACGAAAAGACAACACCAATCGCCTCAATAGCTTGCGATGTCTCAGGATGGACAAGCCCAGCCAGGACGGCGTTTTGCAAGACGACGAAAACGCCGTCGTCGCGAGCCGAGCGATGACCCTACTTGCCCGCTTCCACCAGCCGGGCGGCGTATCTCGCCATCAGATCGACCTCGAGGTTGAGGCGGTCCCCTGCCCTGTAGCCGCCCCAGGTCGTCACCGCGAGCGTATGCGGGATGATGAGAACGGAGAATCGGTCGCCCTCCACCGCATTCACGGTGAGCGAGGTTCCGTCCAGCGCCACAGAGCCCTTCTCGGCGATGAAGCGGGCGTAGTCATGCGGCGTCTCGATAGAGAAGCGCGACATGCCGTCGAAATCATCGCGGGAGACAATCGTCGCCACCCCGTCCACATGGCCGGTGACGATATGGCCGCCCAATTCGTCGCCGATCTTCAGAGAGCGCTCGAGATTTATGCGGCGGCCGACGGCCCATTCGCCGGCCGTGGTGCGCGCCAATGTCTCGGCGGCGGCGTCCACCTCGAAGACCGTGCGCGCGCCCTCGCGGCGCAGGTCCACCGCCGTCAGGCAAGGGCCGGAGCAGGCGATGGAGGCCCCGAGGGCGATGCTCTCCAGCGGATAGGCGCAGGCGATGGCGATACGGCGCAATTCGCCGCGCGTCTCGACGAAGAGAATTTCGCCGACGTCGGTGACGAGGCCCGTGAACATTTCAGCCGATCCTCTCGTAGCGTGTCATGCGATCGACGCCGAGCATGGACGTATCGGCGAGACGATAGCGGCTCTCATCCTCGAGAATGGCGCGCGCCGTCGCGGTGAGCGCGAGCCGGCCCTGACGGCCCAGCGGCCTCAGCCCGGTATGAAGGACGACATCATCGGCAAGCGCGGCGACGAGCAGGCTCTCGGCGACGCGCGGGCCGCCCTCGCTGAAGACGCGCGTGATGCCGCGCCGCGCCAGCTCGCCCAGCGCCTCGCGCAGAGCGAGACGGCCGGCGGCGTCCACGCCGGCGCGTGTGACCTCGATTCCGGTAGCGGCGGCGAAATCCTGCGCCTCGGCCTCGGCGACGCCCTCCCCGACGATGACGAGAGTCGGCGTCTCGCGCGCTGTGGCGGCGAGGCGGGAGCTGCGCGACAGGCGCAGCCGCGCGTCCAGCACCACGCGCAGCGGCTTGAAGGCCTCGAGGCCGGGAAGGCGCACGGTGAGCAGCGGATCATCGACCGAGGCGGTGCCATAGCCGATCATGATCGCGCTGTGCAGCGCGCGCTCGATATGGGTGACGCTATCGGCGAGCGCGCCGGTAATGAAGAGGCGCGGGTCGTGCTCGGCCCCGGCGGCGTAGCCATCCGCCGTCTGAGCGAGCTTGAGAGTGACCATGGGCCGGCCCTGCGTCACCCGCAATATATGGCCGAGATGATCGGCGCGGGCCTGCGCGGCGCGCACGCCGGTCGTCACCTCCACGCCGGCCTCGCGCAGCCGGGCGTGGCCGCGGCCGGCGACGCGATCGTCCGGGTCCTCGAGCGCGGAGACGACGCGGGCGATTCCAGCGGCGATGATCGTGTCCACGCAAGGCGGTGTCGCGCCGTGATGGGAGCACGGCTCCAGCGTGGCGTAGAGCGTCGCCCCGCGCGCCGCCTCGCCGGCGGCGGCCACGGCGACCGCCTCGGCGTGCGGGCGCCCGCCCAGCGCCGTATAGCCGCGCGCGATGACGACGCCGTCCTTGACGATGATCGCGCCAACGGCGGGATTAGGCCCGGTGCGGCCGAGATTGCGCCGGCCGATCGCCAGCGCCGCCGCCATGAAGGCGTCGTCTATGATGGTCTGAGACTCGGATTGCGGCTTCGTCGCGGTCATCTCCCGCCCGGCGCGGTTTCGGGGCCCACCACCGTATCCGCGCGCTGCTCGCCCTCGCTATGCGACAATTCGTCGATCAGCGCATGGAAATCGCCGACCTCGCGAAAATCGCGATAAACGGAGGCGAAACGCACATAGGCCACGTCATCGAGCGTTTTGAGGCCCTGAATCACCAATTCGCCGATCTGCGTGCTCTCGATCTCCGTATCGCCGGAGCTCTCGAGCTGGCGCACGACGCCATTGACCATGCGCTCGACGCGCTCGGGATCGATGGGCCGCTTGCGCAGCGCGATTTCCAGCGAGCGCATCAGCTTGTCGCGATCGAACGGCACGCGGCGGCCCGATTTCTTCACCACGATCAGCTCGCGCAGCTGCACGCGCTCGAAAGTGGTGAAACGGCCGCCGCAGCCGGGACAGACGCGCCGACGCCGGATCGAGGACGAATCCTCGGCCGGCCGGGAGTCTTTCACCTGCGTGTCGGGCGAGCCGCAATAGGGACAGCGCATGGACTCACCTTACCGCCGATGCTGCTCCCTCTCCCCGTCGTGGGAAGAGGGACTCGGGGCGTAGTTCCCCAGCGGGAAAAGCCCCCGGCCCCTCATCCTCACCTTCTCCCCGCGAGCGGGGAGAAGGGACGGAAGGCGCCCTGCGATAACCCGATCAATAGATCGGGAACTTCGCCGTCAGCGCGTGGACCTTCTCCTTCACCGCGGCTTCGGTCGCGGCGTTATCCGCCTCGCCCTTGGCGGCGAGACCGTCCAGCACCTCGACGATATAGCCGCCGACGAGCTTGAACTCCGCCGTGCCGAAGCCGCGCGAGGTGGCGGCCGGCGAGCCGAGACGGATGCCGGAGGTGACGAAGGGCTTCTCGGGATCGAAGGGGATGCCGTTCTTGTTGCAGGTGATGTGCGAGCGGCCGAGAGCGGCTTCCGCGGCTTTGCCGGTCAGCTTCTTCGGACGCAGATCGACCAGCATCAGATGATTGTCGGTGCCGCCGGAGACGATGGCGAGGCCGGCGTCGACGAGCGTCTGGGCCAGCGTCTGGGCGTTGTCCTTGACCTGCTGCTGATAGGCCTTGAACTCGGGCTTCAGCGCCTCGCCGAAGGCGGCCGCCTTGCCGGCGATGACATGCATCAGCGGGCCGCCCTGCAGGCCCGGGAAGACCGCCGAATTGATCTTCTTGGCGATGTCCTCGTCATTGGTCAGCACCATGCCGCCGCGCGGGCCGCGCAGCGTCTTATGCGTGGTGGTGGTGACGATATGGGCGTGCGGGAAGGGCGACGGATGCAGGCCCGCCGCCACCAGACCGGCAAAATGCGCCATATCGACCATGAAATAGGCGCCGACGCTATCCGCGATCTTGCGGAAGGCCTCGAAGTCCCAAATGCGCGAATAGCCGGAGCCGCCCGCGATGATGATCTTCGGCTTGTGCTCGGCGGCGAGCGCGGCGACCTGCTCCATATCGATGCGCTGATCGTCCTTGCGCACCGTATAGGGAACCGGCTTGAACCATTTGCCGGAGAGATTGACCGGCGAGCCATGGGTCAGATGGCCGCCCGCGGCGAGGTCGAGGCCCATGAAGGTGTCGCCCGGCGTCGCAAGGGCGAGGAAGACCGACTGATTGGCCTGGCTGCCGGAATTGGGCTGCACATTGGCGAATCCGCAGCCGAACAGCTGCTTGGCGCGCTCGATCGCCAGATTCTCGGCGATGTCGACGAACTGGCAGCCGCCGTAATAGCGCTTGCCCGGATAGCCTTCGGCATATTTGTTGGTGAGGACGGAGCCCTGCGCTTCCAGAACCGCCTTGGACACGATGTTCTCGGAGGCGATGAGCTCGATCTCGTCGCGCTGACGGCCGAGCTCGAGGCCGATGGCCTTGGCGAGATCAGGATCCGAATCGGCGAGCGAGGCAGTGAAGAAAGCGGATTGGCTCATTTAGCATCCTCTATCGAGACAAGGCGCGGCAAGTGACGGCGGCTCCCGGCTCGCCCGCGCCTTCGGGCGGAGCCGTTCGCGGGAAGCGAGGTTTCGCTCGGGGTCGCCGGAAACGGCGATCCCGAAACGGCCTCGAGCTCCCGTTTTCAGCGCAAAACTCTTTCGGCCGATCGAAATCCGGCCGCAGAATGCGCGCTCGCGCATCGGTGTGAGGGTTCGCTTATCACGCTCTCGCAGGGACGAAAAGAGGCGCAACCGACGCGGGGACGGAGTTTGTCGCGGCGCCGGCCAATTCACTCCCGTTTCCGGCGCGTCGCGGGCGATCGAAGCGGCGCCGCGACTGTCATCGACCGGATATGTTGCCTCGCTAGCGTCCGCCCCGCCAATATTAGGGGGCTACAAAATGTTCCTGAAGCATTCGATCGGCGGCCTCGCGGCCCTCGCCTGCGCGGCGTCGGCTACTCCCGCCAGCTCAGAATCTCTGCGCGAATTTCACCATATTGTCGTCATCTACCAGGAAAATCACAGCTTCGACAATTTGTTCGGCCTGTGGGGCGCGGTGAATGGCGAGCCAGTGCAGGGCCTACCCTTCGCCGATC
Source organism: Methylosinus sp. sav-2 (assembly GCF_004366495.1). NCBI lineage: Bacteria > Pseudomonadati > Pseudomonadota > Alphaproteobacteria > Hyphomicrobiales > Methylocystaceae > Methylosinus > Methylosinus sp. sav-2. The sequence continues at coordinate 38,992 of NZ_SOEJ01000008.1, read as the reverse complement.
CGGCGCACACCAAGCAGGTCCGCGCCGATGGGACCACCGCCTATTCCTGCCTGCTGCAGAACGATGTGAATCTCGCCTCGCCGTCGCCGCTGGCGACGAGCTGCACGGATGCGACCGGCGCGACCACCTTCGTCAGCGCCTTCCAGAACAAGCCCTTCGAGATCGACAATTATATCGCCGCGGCCGACAAGACCTGTCCCGCGCCGGGCGTCTCCGCTGCGAACGGCGTGCTGAAGAATGCCGCCGGCGCCCTCACGGGCGGCTGCACGCGCGATCTCGTGCATCGCTATTACAGCGAGCAGTTCCAGATCAATGGCGGCAAGCAGAATCGCTATGTGACGGGCAGCGACGCCGCCGGCCTCTCCATGGGCTATTACGACACCACCAAGCTGCCGATCTATGCCGCGCTCCACAAGCATGGCGCGCCGCATTACGTCATCGCCGATCATTTCTTCCAATCGGCCTTCGGCGGCTCCTTCCTCAATCACCAATGGCTCGTCGCCGCGGCGACGCCGGTGTTCGCCAATGCGCTCAATGACGCGAGCGCGAACGACCTCCATTCCGTGGTTGACGCCAATGGCATGGCGGCGAGCACCACGCTCTATACGAATCTGCTCGGCTCCTCCGCCAAGGACGCGCAGCTGACCGCCTCCTGCAATCCGCCCTCGGGACGTCCGGCGACGCCGGAGAATGTCGCCTGTGGCGATTTCGCGATCAATACGATCCAGCCTTACTATCAGCCCTACGCGCCCGGAACGGCGGATGCGAAGCGCCTGCCGCCGCTGGAAAATGCGACGATCGGCGACCGTCTTTCCGCGCGCGGGATCGACTGGGCCTGGTATTCGGGCGGCTGGTCCAACGCCAATGGCGACATCGGCGCGCCCGGCTGGACCAATGGAAACGGGACCAGCTGCGCCGATCCGAACGCGATGGCGACGGCGACCTTTCCGAACTGCCCGGACAAGCTGTTCCAGTTCCACCATCAGCCGTTCAACTATTTCAAGGCCTATGCGCCGGGCGCGGCGGCGCGCCGCGATCATCTGCGCGACGAGGCGGAGTTCGTCCAGCTCGCCAAGACCGGCCGGCTCAAGCCCGTCAGCTTCGTGAAGCTGATCGGCGCGGAGAACGAGCATCCCGGCTACGCCAGCGAGGCGGATGGCAGCTCGCATCTCGTCGATCTGATCGCCTCCATCGTCAACGGCCCGGACGGGCGCGAGACGCTCATCATCGTCACCTATGACGAGTTCGGCGGCTCCTGGGACCATGTGCCGCCGCCGCCCTATCAGAGCGAGCATGTGGCCGAAAGAGAGCATCATCACGGCCACGACCATCACGCCGGCGGCGGCGCGCATGATCGCTGGGGTCCCGGCACGCGCATTCCGGCGCTGCTGATCTCCAAGCGCTTCGATCGCTCCGGGGTGGATCATGCGAATTACGACACGACCTCGATCCTGAAGCTGATCGAGGAGCGCTACCATCTCGCCCCGCTCGCCTCGCGCGATGCGGAGGTCCACAGCCTCGCGCGGGCGCTGGAAGCCGCCGAGCGCTGAGCGACGCGACCGCCAAGGAAACGGCCCCGCGCGAGTGGGGCCGTTTTCGTTGCGGGTCTCGCATTCGGTTCCGAAAGTCGCGTCGAACTTTTCAGAGCCGCGCGATCATGCGATGAAGCCCGCGGCGCCGGCTCGTTCGCCCGCGCCGCAGAGGGGGCTCGACAAGATGAATTCCTCCAGCTCCGGTCGGCGCGCGATGCTCGCCTGCGCCGGCTCGCTCTTCGTTTTCCTGTCGGGAGCGGCGGTCGCGCAGGACGCCGATTTCTCGCAATTGCCGATCTATCGGGAGTTTCGCGACCAGCTCGCCTCGCAGGGCTGGAGGCCGGACGCCGGCTTCGGCCTCAAGCTCCCCTCCGGCAAGCCGCTCTATCGCTTTCCAGAGGTGCTGTGCGGGCCGAAGATCTGTCACGCGCGCTGGGTCCGCTCGGGAACGGAGAAGATCGTCACGCTGATCCGCGGCGACCTCACCGAGGAATATCGCGTCTCGCCCTGAGGGCGAGAGGCTCACTGCCGGGCCGGCGCGGCCCCTCGCGTCTCGAGAACGCCCACCAGCCGCTCCACGAGATCGCCCGCGACCGCCGAGGGAAGAGCGAAGGCGAGCCGATTGCCATCCGGCGAGACGAGCGTGAGCAGCAGATTGTCGCCGATCATCTCCCGATGCACGGCGATCGACTCGACCGGCGTCGCCAGCACCGCCTCGACCTCGCCGCTGGCCGGCTGCCGCTGGGCGAGGCCCTTCTCGCGCAGCGCGAGGGCGGAGCGGGTCAGCTCGAGAATATCGGCGGCGGTGAGGACGATTCTAGCCGTCACGCCATCGTCGCCTTTCCGGCTCAGGATGAAATCCTCGCCGATCGGATCGAGATTGAGGCCGGACGACGCCTCGGACATGGGTCGGTTCTCCTTTGCTCTTGCGATCGGGCAGCATAGGCGAAGGCGAAAGAATTGTCTCGCTTCGCCGCGGCGAGCCTCGTCAGGCCGGGCGCAACGAGCGCATTCGCACGCGGCCGGCCTCGATGACCGAGAAATGGCCCGCCCAGTCGCTGCGTTCTTCGATGCGAGCGAGGAGCGCCTCCCCGATTGCGGCGGCGGGCGGCGTCGGCATTCGAAAGAGGATTATCCCGCAGGAAGCCGGAAGCCCCGCGCTCCAAGCGAGCTCGCCGAAGTCCTTGTCGAAGGTCAGAAGAATGCGTAGCTCCGTCTCCGCCATGACGAGAACGTCCACGTCCCGGGCGCCCGGCGACCTCTCGCTCAAAGAGGAAACATCGTGACCGGCGGCTCGCAAGGCCGACACTGCGTCGCCCGGAAAATTCTCGTCAGCGAGAAATCGCATCTACACGGCGCTGGGGAAAATTTTTTCCGATCGCAGCGCATCGCGCGCATATCCGAGGCAGGCCACGATATCCTCCCGCTCGAGAACGGGATAGTTGCGTCGAATATCGGCTTCGCTCCAGCCATCGGCCATTAGCCCGATGATGAATTCGACTGAAAGCCGCGTGCCGCGCACAACGGGCTTTCCTGCGAGCACGGCGGGGTCGAGAACAATGCGCGCTTCGTCGGTCATGATGGCGCTCCTCGCTATAGAGAAATTATAGCCCTTTCCCGGCGAATCGCCAGAACGCTCGTCACCCCTTTCCCGCCCCGTTCTTCTGATAATCCTTCACATCCGAGAACACGATCGCCGAATGCCGCTCCGCGTCATAGCGCAGCTGGAACTCGCTCGACGACATGAACACGGGCGCGCCGTCTATATCCTCCGCCATGGAGGAGCCGTGCGATTCGATGAAGCTCTTCAACGCGATCGGATCCTGAGAGGTGATCCAGCGGCATATGCCGAAACGCGAGGTCTCGTATTTCGTCTCCAGCCCATATTCCGCCTCGAGCCGCGTCGCCAGCACGTCGAGCTGCAGCGCGCCGACGACGCCGACCAGAGCGCCGGAGCCGTCATTGGGCAGGAAGAGCTGCACCACGCCCTCCTCCGCGAGCTGGCGCAGCGCCTCGCGCAGCTTCTTGGCCTTCATCGCGTCGGAGATGGCGATGCGGCGCAGAATTTCCGGCGCGAAACTCGGCACGCCGCGGAAGGAAATCTCCTCGCCCTCGGTGAGCGTGTCGCCGATGCGCAATATGCCGTGATTGGGAATGCCCACCACATCGCCCGCATAGGCTTCATCGGCGATGGAGCGGTCGCGCGCGAAGAAGAATTGCGGCGCATTGAGCGAGATGGTCTTGCCGGTGCGCACGATCTTCGCCTTCATGCCGCGCGAAAGCTTGCCCGAGCAGACGCGCATGAAGGCGATGCGGTCGCGATGGTTCGGGTCCATATTCGCCTGAATCTTGAACACGAAGCCGGCCATCTTCGGCTCCTTGGCCTCGACATGGCGCTTGTCGGCGTCCTGCCCGCGCGGCGAGGGCGCATATTCTGCCATTGCGTCGATGAGATCGCGCACGCCGAAATTGCGCAGCGCGCTGCCGAAGAAGACCGGCGTCAAATGCCCCTCGCGAAACGCCGAAAGCTCGAACTTCTTGCAGCCCTCCTCGGCGAGCATGGCCTCTTCCAGCCAGGCGTCCGCCTCATGCGCCGGCAGCAGCGCGAGCAGCGCCGGATCGTCGAGGCCGGAGACGGTCATCGGCTCCGTATCGGCGTCGATCTTGCGCACGGATTTGGTCGCGAAGCAGTAGGTGCCGGCGAAGCTGCGGCCGGAGCCGATCGGCCAGGTGACGGGCGCGGTGTCGAGCGCCAGCGTCTTCTCGATCTCGTCCAGCAGCGAGAACGGATCGCGGCCATCGCGATCGAGCTTATTGATGAAGGTGACGATCGGAATATCGCGCAGCCGGCACACTTCGAAGAGTTTTCGCGTGCGCGCTTCTATGCCCTTGGCGGCGTCGATCACCATCACCGCCGCGTCCACGGCGGAGAGCGTGCGATAGGTGTCCTCCGAAAAGTCCTCATGGCCCGGCGTGTCGAGCAGGTTGAAGACGCAATCGCCATATTCGAAGGTCATCACCGAGGTGACGACGGAAATACCGCGCTCGCGCTCTATGCTCATCCAATCGGAGCGCGTCTGCTGGGCGTTGCGCTTGGCCTTCACCGCGCCGGCGAGCTGGATCGCGCCGCCGAACAGCAGAAGCTTCTCGGTCAGCGTGGTCTTGCCCGCGTCCGGGTGGGAGATGATGGCGAAGGTGCGCCGCCGCGAGACGGGGTCGCTCGGCTGTGGGCTGGTCAAGGCTGAGGCTCGCTGGAAAGTGGCGGGTTCGCAACGCCCTTTAAGGGCAATCGGCGGATAAGGCCAGAGCGACCTCCTCCGCCGAAGCTGGAGACGTTACGCGAAATCCCCCGCCAGCTCCGCCCGCACCGCCTCCGGCATGACGGCGATATGCCCGTAATTCTGATGCGTGAAGCCGATCAGCGCGCGTGCGCCGGGCTCGCGGAAGGCGGCCGCCTGCGCATCGGTGAAGGGGAAATGCACGAATTGCACGGCCGAGGCCTTGCCGTCCGCCCTGGTGCGGTCCTGATCGGCTTCAGCGACGCCGGCGATACGCGAGCCGCCCAATTCGATGAAGGCGGTCTCCTCGATCGCGCCCAGCGTGTCCAGCACGCGCTTTCTCCGCAGCGGATCGTCGATCTCGATCATGAAGGTGGCGACCAATTCGCGGCCCTTGGGGATCAGCGGCTCATAGGCCGCGATCTCGCTCGGCGCCTGCTCGAGCGTCCCCTTTTCGATGTGGATCATCTCCTGGATCTGCAGCCAGATCGTCTCGAAATCCTCGAAATAAAAGGTCACGAAAGGCCCGACCTCGACGCGGCGATTGCGCTTGCGCGCGGCGATACGGCGGCGGCTCTCGACGCGGACCTTGGCGTATTCGTCCGGCGGAAGAAGATCGGCGACGGTGATGTGGTGCTTTTGCGCCATTTTGGATCGCTCCAGTTTCTTCTCGGTCGGTTCGATGGCGGGACGAACGCGCCGCCTCGGGCGTCATTGCGAGCAAAGCGAAGCAATCGAGGAGCCGCCCTCGACTCTGGATTGCTTCGTCGCCTCGCTCCTCGCAATGACGGCGGAAGGGCGCGACGCCGTCACTTCACCCCATAGGCCCGCGCGAGAATCTCGATCGGATGCGCGAGAAGCGCGGGCTTTTTCGCTTCCGCGTCCAGCCGCTCCATTCCCTGCACGATATGCGGGCCGGAGAGCGGACATTCGGAGACGATATAGGCTTTGCCCGACGATTGCGCCTGCCGCGCCACCGGCTTGCCGACTTTCAGCGCCGTCTCGAAATTCGCCGTCTTATAGCCCCAGGCGCCGCCATGGCCCGAGCAGCGCTCGATGACGGCGACATCCGCCTGCGGGACGAGACCCAGCAGCTCCGCGCCTTTCCGCCCGATATTCTGCGCGCGCGAATGGCAGGAGACATGAAAGGCGACGCCGCCCTCGATCGGCGAGAGCCCTTCCGCCAGCCCCTCCTTGCGCGAGATGCCGACGACATATTCGCTGAGATCATAGGTCGAGGCGGCGAGGCGCTTCACTTTTGGATCATCGGTGACGATCAGCGGCCATTCGAATTTCAGCATCAGCGCGCAGGAGGGAACCAGCGCGATAATGTCATAGCCTTTGTCGATCCAGGGCTCGAAGGCGGCCGCCACTTGCTTTGCCGAGGCCGCGACCTCGCCGATGAGCCCCTGCTCGAGCAATGGCATTCCGCAGCAATGCGGGTGCAGAATCTCCGTCTCGACGCCATTCTTGGCGAGCACCGCGCGCGCCGCAAGCCCGACGCTGGGATCATTATATTCGCCGAAGCAGGTGGCGTAGATCACCGCCTTGCGGCCGAAGCCCGGCGCCTCTCTGTTCACCTCGACCGGCGTCTCCTTCGCGAGCGCCTCCAAGCTCTTCTTCGAATATTTCGGCAGCACAGCCTCGTGATGCAGGCCGGCGACCTTCTCCAGCGCATTGCGCGCATGATGCGAGCAGTCGGTCGCCCAATTGGCGAGCGGCGCGATCTTCGTCGCCAATGCGCCATTGCGGTCGGTCTCGGCGAGCTGGCGATCCGCGAAACCGACGCCATTCTTCTTCGCCTCGACAGCGCGATAGCGCAGCATCAGATGCGGGAAGTCGAGATCGAACTCATGTGGCGGCACATAGGGGCATTTGGTCAGAAAGCACATGTCGCAGAGCGTGCAGGCGTCCACGACCTTCTTAAAATCCACGCTGGCGACGGTCTCGATTTCGCCTTTCGCGGATTCGTCGACGAGATCGAACAGGCGCGGAAAGGAATCGCAGAGATTGAAGCAGCGTCGGCAGCCGTGACAAATGTCCAGCACGCGGCGCATTTCGGCGTCGAGCTTCGCCTCGTCGTAGAAATCTGGATTTTCCCAATCCAATGGACGCCGGAAGGGCGCCTCGAGCCCGCCTTCTCTCATCGCTTTGCCCTGGTCGAATTATTCCGATCGGCTCATGCGTTTTCTCCCTCTCTCCGCGCGGGGAGAGGGCCGGGGTGAGGGGCTCGGGGCGTGAGCCATAGACGGAAAACGCCCCCGGCCCCTCATCCGCACCTTCTCCCCGCAAGCGGGGAGAAGGAAGGCGGCGAAGGCCGCGCGAAGGATCAGCCGGAAATCGGGTCGCGCGCTTACTTCAGCTCGTCGAGCGCCTTCTGGAAACGGCCGGCGTGCGAGCGCTCGGCCTTGGCCAGCGTCTCGAACCAATCGGCGATCTCCTCGAAGCCCTCCTCGCGGGCCGAGCGCGCGAAGCCCGGATACATATCCGTATATTCATGCGTCTCGCCGGCGACGGCGGCCTTCAGATTGTCCTCTGTCTTGCCGATCGGCAGACCGGTCGCCGGGTCGCCCACCACCTCGAGAAATTCGAGATGGCCATGCGCATGGCCCGTCTCGCCCTCGGCGGTGGAGCGAAACACGGTCGCGACGTCATTATGGCCTTCGATATCGGCCTTTTGAGCGAAATAGAGATAGCGGCGGTTCGCCTGAGACTCGCCGGCAAACGCATCCTTCAGATTCTGTTCGGTCTTGGTGCCCTTGAGCGTAGCCATGACTAAAGCTCCTTGGATGTACTCTCATGGGGACGCCCGCTGTCCCGACGGCCAGTCGGAACGCCCTTGTTTAGAATAATTTGAAATTATGGCTTGCCAAGCGCCAATAGGGCGTTTGGCTGGGGACGGAGCCTCAAAACCGTGCTGCAGCGCAAAATTGGCTTCGAAACTGCATGTAACGTGAGATTGTACGAATGCGGCGGCCCCTTTCGCACAAAAGCGACGGGGCGCCCGACGGCATGAGAGCGGGCTGCGTGACGGACACATCGGCGGATCAATTGGACTGGGTCGTCTGGAACGGCTCGCTCGGCGTATCCGACAAGGTCACGATCGGCCGCGTGGAGATCGTCGACGGCGTCCGCATGGCCTGTCTCGCGCCGCCCTATGATGTGGTGGGGCCGTTCAGCCTGGACGAATTGGAGACGCAGGGCCGCATCGCCTTCGGCGCCTGCTTCGTGATGTCGCTCCAACGCTGGAAGGAGGATCAGGTCGAGCTGCGCTTAGAAGGCCGCAAGCAGCGCGCCGCCTTCCAGAAGATGTTCAATTTCGACGAGGACGACAATCAGGAGCATCGCGAGACGCTGGAATTGCCTCTGGAAGGCGCGCTGGAGCCGGCCGAGATCAAATCCGCCTTCCGCCGCCTCGCCAAGACCGCGCATCCCGACGCCGGCGGCAGCGCGGAGGATTACCGCCGCATCGCCGAGGCGCGCGACGCGCTGCTGGCGCAGTTCGAAGGGGCGAGCTGAGGAAGCGCGGGCGACCGATTTCCGTTCCCGGAAAGCAGTGATCGTTGTAGTCTGCCTCCATTGCAAGTCCCGGAGGCGGCGATGGGGCAGACGACAAATCATTGCAGGATCGAAGCGCGATATTTGCGCGGCGGCAACCTTTGGGGCCGCGCTCTGCTCGCCGCCGGATTGACCATCGCCAGCGTCTCCGTGCTGTTCTCGGGACGGTTCGGACTTGTCGTCATGACGCTGGCGGCGATCGGCGCGCTTCTTTGCGGCGCAGCGACGTTTTCGGCGCTGGGGAAGCTGTTCAGACGGTCTCCCGTCTTGATCCTCGAGGCGGAGGGCCTTGTCTATCCCTCGGCGTCCGCCGCGCCGCTGCCCTGGCGGGACTTCGAAACGATATCCAAGACAAAGCATGGCGGGCGCGAATGGTGGACGCTGCGACTGACGCCTACCGCGACGCGATGCCTTCTTCGCAAAGATTTCTTGAACTGGATCGCCCGATGTGATCGCCAAGTGCCGCAAGAAATTTTCCTGCCCGCTATGCCCCTCGACATAGACACGGCGAAGCTCGTGGAGATCATAGCGGCGCGCATCGAAGCAGCACGCGGCGCGGAGAACGTCGGAACGGCAGCTTCGATAATCGATGGTGCGCCCCCATATCGAAAATTCGGACGCACCCTCAGCGCTATCATTCGCAACCCGGGCTATGTCCTGTTTTCCGTCGTGGTCGGCGCAACGCTGCTCTCCGGCTCGCCGGAAGAAAACTACTACGCCGCCCTCGCCGTCGGCGCGGCCATTATCGTGCAGCTCATCGAAAAACATTTCGTCAAAAGGGACATTTCAGAGAGTGGGCGCTGAAAGCACGGAGCCGAACATGCGCTTTTTCCGAAGGCACGCCCGCATCATTTCCGCCATTCTGCTGAGCGAGCTCGATTTGACGCTCGCCCTTTTCGGCGCGCTGCTCACCCTGCTGCCGATCGGCCGCTCGGAGCGTCGCAACCGGGGCTCCGCCGATCCGACCAAGCCGGGCGCCTATGATTTTTGGCCTGCGCTGACCCCCATCACGCGACCCGAGCAATTCAGGAGAGAACAGACGACCGAGCTGATCGTCGAGGCGCCGGCGAAGTCTCCTCTCGCGACAAAGAAGCGCGGCGAATGAAGCCGCCCGCCTACTTCCTCCCCTTGTCGAACGGATTCTCCCCCGAGCGCGTGGAGATGCGGATCGGCGTGCCGGGCAGATCGAAGGCGCGGCGCAATCCATTGGTGAGAAAGCGCTGATAGCTCGTCGGCAATTCATCGAGCTGATTGCCGAACAGGATGAAATGCGGCGGCCGCGCCTTGGCCTGCGTCATATAGCGGATCTTGATGCGCCGGCCGGAGACCGCCGGCGGCGGCGTCTCGTCGATCGCGCTCTCCAGCCAGCGATTGAGCCGCGCCGTCGAGATGCGGCGGTTCCAGACTTCATGCGCATCGAGAATGGCGTGCATGAGCTTGTCGAGCCCATAGCCGGTCACGCCAGAGACGGCGACCACCGGCGCGCCCTTGATCTGCGGCAGCAGGCGCTCGGCCTCCTCGCGCAGCTTGGCGAATCGCGTCCCCGGATCGTCCACCGCATCCCATTTGCCGAGCGCCATGACCACCGCCCTGCCCTCGCGCGCGGCGAGATCGGCGATGGTCAAATCCTGCTTCTCGAACGGAATGGCCGAGTCGAGCAGCAGCACGACGACCTCCGAGAAGCGCACGGCGCGCAGCGCGTCGGCGCCGGCGAGCTTCTCCAGCTTGTCGACGACCTTGGCGCGCTTGCGCAGGCCGGCGGTGTCGAAGAGCTTCATATCGCGGTCGCGCCAGCGGAAAGGCACGGAGATGCTGTCGCGGGTGATGCCCGCCTCCGGCCCGGTGAGCAGGCGGTCCTCGCCGAGCAGGCGATTGATCAGCGTCGATTTGCCGGCATTGGGCCGCCCGACCACGGCGATGCGCAGCGGCTTGGTCGGATCGACCTCGCTGCCGTCCTCATCGGCCGAGACGGCGATGTCGGTCGCCGCCTCTTCATCCTCCTCCCAAACCGCGGTCGCCTCCGGCAGCGCTTCCCGCAGCGCGTCGTAGAATTCGCCGAGGCCCTCGCCATGCTCGGCGGAGAGCGGCACGGGATCGCCGAGGCCGAGCTCATAGGCCTCGACCACACCGGCCTCGCCCTTGCGCCCTTCCGATTTATTGGCGGCGAGGATGACCGGCTTGCCGGCGCGACGCACCAGATCGGCGAAATATTTGTCGTCCGGCGTCACGCCGACGCGCGCGTCGATCATGAACAGAATGGCGTCGGCGGTCTCGATCGCCGCCTCGGTCTGCGCGCGCATGCGGCCTTCCAGCGTGGCGGAGGCGCCTTCCTCGAGGCCGGCCGTGTCGATAATGGTGAAGCGCAGATCGGCGAGGCGCGCCTCGCCCTCGCGGCGGTCGCGCGTAACGCCGGGCCGGTCGTCGACGAGCGCGAGCTTCTTGCCGACGAGCCGGTTGAATAAGGTCGACTTGCCGACATTCGGCCGGCCGATGATGGCGAGCGTGAAGGACATTGTGGCCCTTTGGTCCAACGTCGCGGCGACGTCGCCTGTGAAGCTCGCGCTTACTTGGCGGGAGCGGGTGCGGGAGCGGCCGGCTCTTTGGCGGCCGGCGGAGGCGAGGAGCCGCGCGCGGCGTCCAGCAGCGCCTTATAGGCGCCGGCGCGCTGGCGCATGGCGTGCGGAGCCTCCTGATCATTGAGAATGACCTTGAAGGCGCGCTCGGCCTCGTCGAAATCGCTGTCTTGCAGCGCGTCGAGCCCGATGAGCTCCTGCGCCGTGTAGCGGAACGGGCCATTGGCGGTGACGAGCTCGCCGAGCCGGTCCACCATCTTCTGGCGGTCGCCCTGCTCGAGCATCAGCACGCCGGCGCGCAGCTTGGCGACTTGCTGGGTGAGCTTGTCGACGCCCTTGTCCTCGGCGATGGCGTCGAAGGCGGCGACAGCCTTGGCTTTGTCGCTCTTGGCCAGCCCCTCGGCGGCGCGCATGCGCGCCAGAGTGGCGTAGCCCCGCGGCGAATCCTTGGCCAGCGCCTCGAAGGCGGCGACCGCCTCGGCGTCCTTGCCGCCGGTCGCCAAAGCGGCGGCCGCGTCGAAGCGGACATTGGCGCCCTCGGCCGTCTTCAAGCGATTGGTCTCGAAGAAGCTATAGACGCCCGTCGCGACGACGACCAGAAAAGCGCCGACGAACACCGGCGTCTGATAGCGCTTCCAGAGGTTGGCCGCCTTGTCCCGGCGGACGTCTTCGTCGACCTCATGGAAAATGTCGGACATGACCGCTCCTGTCGCGTGGGCGCCGGAGGTTCCGGGCGCGGAGGCCGCTGTTAGCATGCGCGAGCACGCAAGGCCAGTTCCCCCGGCGCCGCCCGCGCCGAAGCCGGCTTCGCCACGGCCATGAGGCGGACGCGGCGGGAAAATCGCCGAGGATCGATATAGCGCGGCGCCCGCTCGAGGGGGCTGTCGGCGCGTCTGATCCAGAGCCGGCCTGCGGCTCTGGATCGAAAGCGCTCAGGCTCGCGTCAGGCGCCGCCGGGCTCTCCGGTGAATTTCACCATTATGTCCTGGTCGCGCACCACATATTGGCAGGCGAGCCGATATTTGGGCGGAATGTCGTCGACAACTGCGCGGGAAATCTCCTCCGCTGTGATCTTGCCCATGGATTTCAGCTGCGCCTTCTCCTTCTCGGTGAGCGTCGCGCCCATGGTCTTGTCGTCGAGCGGCGTCACCTCGATGAGGCAGGAGCCGCATTCGCCGTCCTTGCAATCATGCGGGATCGGAATCTTATTCGCCTCGGCGACGGCGAGTATCGTGTGCGTGTCGCCGGCGACCGCATAGACCGTCACATTTTTATGGAGAAGAGGGGTGGAGAAGGTGACATCGGGCATGGCCGTCCTCCCTTATTTTTTTATTTGCAGGGAAGAGCGTACGCCCCGACTCGATAGGCGTCAATCGATGATCGCATGCGGCAAAAAGCGCGAGCGATCCGTCGTCACCAATGACGCATCCTCGCGCACGCCCATGCCGGCGGGCTCACCGCCGACGAGCCAGCAGCCGAGCACGGGATAACGTCCGCCGAAGCTCGGCAACGCGCATAATTGCTGACGCACGAAGCCTTCGCCGCCATAGTCGCCACCCGTGCGCGCGAGCAGAGTCTCGCCGTCGTGGAGCGCGACATTGGCGCCCTCGCGCGAGTAGAGCGGCTTGCGCGCATATCGCGTCAGAGACGCAGCGCGCGCGTCATCCTCGAAGAAGCAGGGCAGAAGATTAGGATGCCCCGGAGCAGCCTCCCACAAATAGGCGAGAAATCCCTTGCTCGACGCGATCGCTTTCCATGGCGGCTCGACGAAACGCGTCGCGCCCATCGCCGCCGATTTGCCGAAAGCGTCGGCGAACATCCATTCCCAGGGATAGAGCTTGAACATTCGCTCCACGCGCCGCCCCAGGCGATCGACGAACATCTCGCCCGCAAGGCCGATGTCGCGCATGTCGATGCGCGCGGTCCAGGAGCCGGCCTGCGTCGCGCAATCGGAGAGATAGGCGACATTGCCGCGATCCTCGACGCTCTGCGTCATGCAGGCGAAATGCACAGGCCCGCCGTCGGCGATCTCACGCCAGCGCGCGATCAGGCGATCATGCAGCGAATTGAACTGATCCGCGCCTGTCGGCAAATGGCCGCGCGCGATCATCTGCTCGAGCCAGAGCCATTGCACGACGGAGGATTCGAACAGGCTCGTCGGCGTGTCAGCGTTATATTCGAGCAGCTTCGGCGGCCCTTCGCCGGAATAGGAAAAGTCGAAACGCCCATAGAGCGAAGGATCGCGCCGCGCGTGGCTCTCGGCGATGAGCCCCCATGCGTGACGCGGAATGCGCAGACGCTCGAGCGCCTGCTCGTCGCTCACGATGCGCGCGACGACATGCTCGCTGAGCGCGGAAAGATCGGCCGTCGCTTTCTCGAGATCGTCCTCGATCTCGCGCAGGGAGAAAACATAGCGCGCGCTCTCGTCCCAATAGGGCTCGCCATCGGGCTGCGCGTATTGAAATCCGATTTTGCGCGCCTCCTCGGCGAAGTCCGGCCGCGGCGGCGAGAGCTCGCGCCTCATGAGCCGCCGCCATGCCCCGCGCCGGAGCCGCCGAAACCGCCGAATGACACCGCATGACCGAGAGACGAGCCCCCCGCATGGCCGGACGCGCTCTCGCCCGAGGAAGAATGCGAAGAGGAAGACGACGAGCCGCTGGAATAGGAATGTCCGCCCGAGCCGCCGTGGCTGCTGGAATGGCTGCTCGAATGGCTGCAATCCTGCCGCTCTGGATCGGCGCCCTCGGGACAATCGCGCCGCGGCTTCTCCATCAGCGCCAGCGCGCCGATCGACAGCGAGCCGACTGCTATCGCCGCTATGGCGAGCGAGCGCTTGCGAAAGGGCGACGGAGAGGCGCCGCCGCCGGGAAGCCCTTTGGGCGCATGGGTGACGACGGGCGGCGCCAGCCCGCGGCGACCGAACTCCTTGCGCGGCGGCTCTGCCATGGCTCTCACGGACTCATGCAGGCGGCGCTGAGCACGCCGGTGGAAATGGAAACGGCGCCGAGCCACACCGCCGCGGCTATGGCGTTCTGCTCGATCGCCTGCGAAAGGCCCGGATGCGCGAGCCGCGCGAGAAGATAGGCGATGATCTGCGTGGCGAAGGCGACGAAGCCCCAAATGATGAATTCGAGCGCCGTCTGCGTGTTGTGCACCGCGCCGGCGAGCGCGATGGCGAAGCCGATGAGGCTGCCGCCGAAGGCGATGGACGCAGAGGCGTTGTGCTCATCGACGATGAGGTCGAACTCGCAATGCGGCGTCAAACGCGTGTAGACGACGCAGAATGCGGCGCAATAGGCGATGGCCCCGAGAAAATAAGCCGCAAAGGACAGAAGGCCGGATGCGATATCTGCTGGCAAGGTCGGTCCTCTCGTAAAAATCGCGAAGAGGTTAGCAGGGGCGCCGGGAGAAGCCAATGCGCGATCGAGCGCAAATGCCCGAGGCGCGAAGCAGGCATTCGCCCATCAAAACACCCCCGCCTCCAGTCCCGCGGCCATCGCCATGCCGAGCTCGCGGCACGCCTCGACGAACTCCTCCCGCCAAGGCCCACGAAAGATCAGCGGCTCCTGCACGGCGCGCCAGCGCAGCCCGGTCACGACCGTCTCGACGCTGCGCCGCGCGCCGGCGCCGTCGTTTCCGGCGCGAATATAGAGCGCGTAAGGCCGGCCCTGCATGCGGTCGAGACAGGGATAATAGCTGCGGTCGAAGAAATCCTTCAGCGCGCCGCTCATATAGCCGAGATTTTCCGTCGTCCCCAGAATGAGCGCATCGGCGGCGAGCGCATCCTCCGGCGTCGCCTCCAGCGGCGCGCGCATTACGATCTCGACGCCGGCGATCTCGCGCGCGCCGGCGAGAACGGCCTCGCGCAGACGCTCCGTATTGGGCGAAGGCGCATGGGCGAGGATGAGGAGGCGTTTGGACGTCATCGGGCGAATTCGTCTCTCGATTCGTCTCTCGCGGCCGTCGCCGCGTGCGCCGCCGCACAGCGCGGCCTCGCGCAAAAATGATAACGATTCTCGTAAATAGCGCGAGCGATCACAATTCGATCCCATTGAAATGCGAGAGCCGTTTTCGAGCCGGCTCTAGGGCGTAGCCGTTGGACGGGATAAAGTCGTTACGCCAATTCGAATCGAACGGATGCACATGGCGCAGCAATTTCTCACCCGGTCCTTCGCCGATGGCGCGCGGACGGGACCGACACTTCCGCAACGCATCATCCTCGCCGAGGGCTGGACGCGCCGCGCCATCGCCTTTGCGGCGGGCGCAGTGGGCGCGCTGGCGCTGGCTCCCCTCGATCTCGCCCCGGCCATGCTCGTGACCATGTGCGTCTCCGTGTGGCTGCTCGACGGCTCGGCGTCCGCGCGCGGCGCCGGCGGCCTCTCCTATCTCGCCGGCTCCATGCGCCGCGCGGCGGGCGCCGGCTGGTGGCTCGGCTTCGGCTATTTTCTCGCAGGGCTGTGGTGGCTCGGCGCGGCCATGCTGGTGGAGCCCGACCAATTCGCCTGGGCGCTGCCGCTGGCCGTCATCGGCGCGCCGGCCGTCCTCGCGCTGTTTCCGGCGCTGGGCTTCGCGCTCGCGCGGGCGTTGTGGTCGGGCGGCTCGGCGCGCATTTTCGCGCTCGCGGCCGGGCTCGGCGCCTCGGAATTTCTGCGCGGCTACATCCTCACCGGCTTCCCCTGGAATGATTTCGGCATGGCGCTCGCCGCCATTCTCTTTCTCGATCAGACGGCCGCGATCGTCGGACTGCATGGGCTGGATATTCTCGCGGTCATTCTGTTCGCCGCGCCGGCGACGCTCATCGACGGCCCGCGCCGCCTCACGCCGGCTGTCATCGTCGCGCTCGTCCTTTCCATCGGCATGGCGGGCTATGGCGCGCTGCGGCTCGGCGCCGGCAAGACGGAATATGTCGAGGGCGTCAAATTGCGGCTGATGCAGCCCAATCTCCCGCAGGACGCGAAATTCAAGCCCGAGAACGGCCCGGAGATTTTGCGCCGCTATCTCGAGCTCTCCGATCGCGCGGTCGCGCCCGGCCGCTCCGGCGTCGCCGACGCGACGCATCTGATCTGGCCGGAATCGGCCTTCCCCTTCATCCTCTCGCGCGATCCGGAGGCGCTCGCGCGCATCGCCGCTACCATGCGCGGGGCCGTGCTGCTGACCGGCGCGGCGCGCGCGGAGGAGGATGCGCGGCGCGAGGACGGCAAGCGCCACACAAAGATCTTCAATTCGATCCTCGCCGTTCAGGGCGGCCGCATCGTCGCCGCCTATGACAAGACGCATCTCGTGCCCTTTGGCGAATATCTGCCACTCTCCAAGCTTCTCGCGCCGCTCGGCGTCTCGCAGCTGGTCCCCGGAACATGGGACGAAGGAACCGGGCCGCGACGGCTCGCCGCGCCGGGATTGCCGCTGGCCGCGCCCCTCGTCTGCTATGAGGCGATCTTCCCCGGGGAGACGGTCGAGCCCGCCGGCGAGCGGCCGCAATGGCTGCTGAATGTGACCAATGACGGCTGGTTCGGCATGACCAGCGGACCCTATCAGCATTTCGCCCAGGCGCGTCTGCGCAGCATAGAGGAAGGGCTGCCGCTGGCGCGCGTCGCCAACACCGGCGTTTCCGCGGTCGTCGATCCTTATGGCCGCATTCTCCACCGCCTGCCGCTCGGCGTCGAAGGCGTCATCGATGCGCGCCTGCCGCGCGCGACCGACGCGCCGCCCTTTGCCGCCCATCCTTTTCGCTGGACTTCAACGCTTTGGTTCTTCACAATAATTTTCGCCCTGTTCGGACGCTTTCGCGGCCTCGCGGGTTCGACTTCCGGTCGTGTGGGCGCGCGATGACACGCCCCTCGACACAGTGGCGAGCACGTCCGCGCCAGCGATCGAAAGGGCGAAATCCGCTGTAGATCAGCCTCTTCGAACAAAAGGCGGCACCTGATGAGCAAAAGGAAGCATTCGCAGTGAAGAAAGCGCCCGATCCGATCGACAAGCATGTCGGAAGTCGCGTGCGCATGCAACGCATCCTGATGAAGATGAGTCAGGAGAAGCTCGGCGAGGCGCTCGGCCTCACATTCCAGCAAGTGCAGAAATACGAAAAAGGCACAAACCGCATCGGCGCCAGTCGGCTGCAGCAGATTTCCAAGACGCTGAACGTGCCGCCCTCCTTCTTCTTCGAGGGCGCCCCCAACTCCCAGCCCGCCTCCGGCGACGGCTTCGCGGAGGAATCCTCCTCGCAATATGTCGTCGATTTCCTCTCGACGGCGGAAGGCCTGCATCTCAATCGCGCCTTCGCCCGCATCAAGGACCCCAAGGTGCGCAAGCGTGTCATCGACCTCATCTCGACGCTGGCCGAGCAGGACGAAGTCGCGCGGGAGCCGGGCATAGGCGATACGGCCGACAAATAGGCCGAAGCTCGGCTCACCCCGACCGAGTTCTCTATAAAGAACATTTTGGCACATACGGCTTGACGAAACGAACGACGCCTGTACTGATTTGGGCGAATGGACAGGTCTGTCCGCCGGAGAACGGCGGAGCGGCGATTGACGGAGATTGGATGTGACGCGACAGAACTATCTTTTCACCAGCGAGTCGGTTTCGGAAGGCCATCCCGACAAGGTCTGCGACCGCATTTCAGACGAAATCGTCGATCTGTTTTTTCGCGAGGGCGCCAAGTTCGGCGTCGACCCCTATCAGATCCGCGTCGCCGCGGAGACGCTCGCCACCACCAATCGCGTCGTGATCGCCGGCGAGGTGCGCGGCCCCGCGATTTCCAAGGAGCAGATCGTCGACGTCGCCCGCAAGGCGATCAAGTCCATCGGCTATGAGCAGGCCGGCTTCCATTGGCAGAACGCCGATGTCGAGGTGCTGCTGCACGCCCAGTCGGCCGATATCGCGCAAGGCGTCGACGCCGCCGGCAATAAGGACGAGGGCGCGGGCGATCAGGGCATCATGTTCGGCTACGCCGTGCGCGAGACGCCCGATCTGCTGCCGGCGCCGATCTATTACGCCCACAAGATTCTCGAGAAGCTCGCCCACGCCCGCCACACCGGCAAGGAAAAGGGCCTCGGCCCGGACGCCAAGAGCCAGGTCACGCTGCGCTATGAGAACGGCAAGCCGGTCGAGGCGACGCAGATCGTGCTCTCGCATCAGCACACCGACGAGAATCTGACGCCGCAGGACGTTCGCGCCATCGTCGAGCCCTATATCCTCGAGGCGCTGCCCGCGGGCTTCGTCACCAAGGAGACGGTTTGGCACGTCAATCCGACCGGCAAGTTCCACATCGGCGGCCCGGACGGCGACGCCGGCCTCACCGGCCGCAAGATCATCGTGGACACCTATGGCGGAGCGGCCCCGCATGGCGGCGGCGCCTTCTCCGGCAAGGACCCGACCAAGGTGGACCGCTCGGCCGCCTACGCCGCCCGCTATCTGGCCAAGAACATCGTGGCCGCGGGCCTCGCGGATCGCGCGACGCTGCAGCTCTCCTACGCCATCGGCGTGGCCGAGCCGCTGTCGATCTATGTCGATCTGCACGGCACCGGCCAGGTTCCCGAGGACAAGCTCGAGGCCATTCTGCCGCAGATCATGCGCCTGTCGCCGCGCGGCATTCGCGAGCATCTGCAGCTCAACAAGCCGATCTACGCCCGCACCTCGGCCTATGGCCATTTCGGCCGCACGCCGGACGAGGAAGGCGGCTTCTCCTGGGAGCGCGCCGATCTCGTCGACGCGCTGAAGGCGCAGTTCTCCTGACGCAGGCGATCTTCGGCGACAAAGACGCCAAAGACTGAGCCATGGAACGAGACGGCGACCTGGAAGAAGCGATCGACGGCGGCGCGGCCCATGTGGCGCGCCGCCTCTACGGCCGCAGCAAGGGCAAGGCCTTGCGCGCCGGCCAGGCGCGGCTGCTGCAGGATCTGCTGCCGCGGCTGACGCTCGATCTCTCGCAGCCCTGCCCTTCCGCCGCTGGCCTGTTTCCGACCGCGGTCGCGGAGGTGCGTCTCGAGATCGGCTTCGGCGGCGGCGAGCATCTGATAGCCGCCGCGGCCGCCCGGCCCGACGTCGGCTTCATCGGCTGCGAGCCCTTCGTCAACGGAATGGCCAAGCTGCTCGCGAGGATCGACGCGCTGGGCCTCGCCAATATCCGCCTCCACCAGGGCGATGCGGCGGAGGTGATCGGCTGGCTGCCGAAGGCGAGCCTCGGCCGCACCTACCTCTTCTATCCCGACCCCTGGCCCAAGCGCCGACATCGCAAACGCCGCTTCGTCTCGAAGGAGACATTGGAGGCGCTCGCCCATGTGCTGCGCCCCGGCGGGGAATTGCGTTTCGCCACGGATATCGACGATTATGCCGGCTGGACGCTGGCGCGCGTCCGAGAGTCCACGGATTTTGCATGGACCGCGGCGGCCTCTAAGGACTGGCTCACGCCCTGGCAGGGCTGGACGCAGACGAAATACGAGGCGAAAGCGATGGCGGCCGGACGCAAACCGGTCTATCTGACGTTCATGCGGCGTGGCGACGGAGCGAGCGACGCCTAGAGCGCGTTCCGGTCGAATGGAATCGCGATCGATCGAATTGGCTCCGGCGAATGATTCTCGAGAGCGATTTCCGATCGAAGCTCTGGCAGGCGGTGCGGGAGATGGTGCGATGGCGGCGGAACTGACGGCGCAAGACGACGCCCGAACGACCGAAACGACGACGGAGAGCTTCCGCGCCGACGTCCTCGAGGCGTCGCTGCGCCAGCCCGTGCTCGTCGATTTTTGGGCTCCCTGGTGCGAGCCCTGCAAGCAGCTGGCCCCCGCCCTCGAGCGCGCCGTAAAGGCCGCCGGCGGGCGCGTGAAGCTCGTCAAGATGAACATCGACCAGCATCCAGAGGTCGCCGGACAGCTCGGCGTCAAATCCATTCCCGCGGTCGTCGCCTTCCAGCGCGGCCGGCCGGCCGACGGCTTTGTCGGCGCGCTGCCGGAGAAGCAGCTGCGCGGCTTCATCGAGCGCCTCGCCGGCCCGCTCGAGGACGAGGGAACCGACGACTTCCTCACCGCCGAGGCGCTGATCGGCGAGGGCCAGCTCGAGGCCGCCGAGGCGATCCTGCTGCAGCTCGTCGCGCGCCGGCCCCCTTACACGAAAGCGGCGGCCGAGCTCGCCCGCCTCTATGTCGAGCAGGAGCGCCTCGCCGACGCGCAAGCGCTGCTCGACGGCCTGCCCGCCCCGATCCGCGCCGACTCTCTGGTCGCCGCTGCGGCGGCGTCGCTGGAGAATGCGCTCGCAGCCTCCGATCTCGGCGAGATCGACGAGCTGCACAAGCGCGTCGCCTTCGATCCCGACGATCTGCAGGCGCGCTTCGATCTCGCCCTCGCGCTCAACGCCAAAGGCAAGCGCGACGAGGCCGCAACCGCGCTCCTTGACATCATCCGAAAGGACCGTAGTTGGAGCGACGACGGGGCGAGGAAGCAGCTCATCCAGTTCTTCGACGCCTGGGGACCGCTCGACAAAGCGACCATAGGCGCCAGGCGACGCCTGTCGTCGCTGCTGTTCTCATGATGCGAGCGCGTTTTCTCGAGGAGTAGCGGCGACCGCCGCTGACCGACATGAGCGTCAATCATCCCTATAAAGACACGAGCGACCTGCCCGTCGTCATTCCGGTATTTCCGCTGACGCGCGCGCTGCTGCTGCCGCGCGGCGAGCTGCCGCTCAACATATTCGAGCCGCGCTATCTGGCCATGGTCGATGACGCCATCGCCTCGCAGCGCGTCATCGGCATGATCCAGCCGCTGCCCGGCCAGGACGAGCGCGAGCAGACCCCCGCGCTGCACAAGATCGGCTGCGCCGGCCGCATCACGCGCTTCTCCGAGACCGGCGACGGCCGCTATCTCATCTCCCTCACCGGCATAGCGCGCTTCCGCATAGAAGAAGAGCTGCCGACGACTCTGGCCTATCGCAGCTGCCGGGTCAGCTATGACGATTTCCTCGTCGATCTCGAGCCCGGCGCCGGCGAGGACAATGTCGATCGCACCGGAATGATCCGCATGCTGCGCGAGTTCGCCGACGGCTCGCAGCTCGACGTCGACTGGACGAGCATAGACGCCGCCCCCAATGAGGCGCTGGTCAATGCGCTCGCCATGATGAGCCCCTTCGGCGCCAGCGAGAAGCAGGCGCTGCTGGAGGCGGTCGATCTGCGCTCGCGCGCCGAGATTCTGGTCGCGCTGGCCGAGCTCGATCTGGCGCAGAACAGCGACGATCCGCCGCAATTCCATTAGAGACTTTTTCCGCCGCTGCGGCATATAGCGAGATAGTTTTACCAGGAGGCGGCCGAGACTGCGCGCAGCGATCTCCCCGAAGCCCAGATCTCCCCGAAGCCCTATGGCTCGCAGAGCAGAAAGGCGTCACGATGAGCGACAAATCCGATAAGCCCGCGCGTGAGGGCGAGGACGCATCCGAGGCGACGAAGGTCGATCCGCGCCTTCTCGAGATTTTGGTCTGCCCGCTCACCAAATCGACGCTCGAATATGACTCCGAGCGCCAGGAGCTGATCTCCCGCTCCGCCCGGCTCGCCTATCCGATCCGCGACGGCATTCCCATCATGCTGCCGGAGGAGGCCCGGCCCGTCGACTGATGGACGCGCACAACAGCACGCGCGAGCTGCTCGCGCTTCTCGATCTCGAGCCGATCGGCCCGGACGCCTACCGTGGCTACAGCCGGTGCAAGAATGCGCGCGTCTATGGCGGTCAGGTGGTGGGCCAGGCGCTGGTCGCCGCGCAGCGCAGCGTGCCGGCCGACCGCCCCGCCCATTCGCTGCACGCCTATTTCATCCTCGCCGGCGACCCGCGCGAGCCGATCGACTTCTTCGTCACGCGGCTGCGTGACGGCAAAAGCTTCACGACGCGGCGCTGCGAGGCCAAGCAGCGCGGGCGGACGATCTTCTCGATGGAGGCCTCGTTCCATATCGAGGAGCCTGGCCTCGAGCACGCCCTTCCCGCGCCGGAAGCGCCGGCGCCCGAGACGCTGCCGACGAAAAACGCGCTGGCCGAGCGCTTCGCCGATTTTCTGCCGCTCGCCGCCTCGGAATGCATCGCCGGATCGCCATCGGTCGATATACGCGTGGTCGATCCGAGCGCCTTTTTTTTGAACAATGCTGAGGCGGATGCTCGGCAATTCATCTGGTTCAAGATCGCCGAGCGCATCGGCGACGAGATTGCCGTTCATCAAGCGCTGCTCGCCTATCTTTCCGACATGACGCTGCTCAACACGGCGCTGGCGCGGCACGGCCGCTCCATCTTCGACGAGCGGCTGCAGGTCGCGAGCCTCGATCACGCTGTATGGTTCCATCGCCCGTTCCGCGCCGATGAATGGCTGCTCTACACGCAGGACAGCCCGACCGCCGCCGGCGCGCGCACGCTCACACGGGGAATGATTTTCTCCTCGGACGGACGGCTCGTCGCCTCTGTGGCGCAGGAAGGCTTGATCCGCGATCATTCATCCGAAACTCGAGCAGCTGATTGACTGTTTAGTAGGCGCCTGCTGCCTTTTTGCAGGCGCCTACGCTTTCCCCCGCCCTCTCGCCGCACCTCACGGTCGCGGGCGCAAACCCTTTGCGCAGCGCGCTTCCCGTCGCCTGCGTCGCTTCGCCACGGATTTGATTTGCTTCGCAGTTCTTTTCCAATGCGTGTCTCCCCGCGCGGCGGCGCGAGAGCTGGCACGGCATTTGATGGTTCGCGGCATGAGCACAACGGTGCTCATCATGGCCATCGCCGCATTGGGCGCCGTCTCGCAAGGCGAGCAGTCACCGCCATGAAGGTCTAGAACAACAGGATAGGCAGATGAAAATCGTGACAGCGATCATCAAGCCCTTCAAGCTCGATGAGGTCCGTGACGCGCTGACGAACATCGGCGTCCACGGTCTCACCGTGACGGAAGTCAAGGGATACGGGCGCCAGAAGGGTCATACCGAGATCTACCGCGGCGCGGAATACGCCGTCAGCTTCCTGCCGAAGCTGAAAATCGAGGTCGCCGTGACGTCCGAGCTCGTCGCCAAGGCCATCGAAGCGATCACGACCGCCGCCCATACCGGGCAGATCGGCGACGGCAAGATTTTCGTCCTTCCCCTCGAGCAGACGATCCGCATCCGCACCGGCGAGCGCGACGCCGACGCGCTCTGACCCACTCACGAAAAATCACCAGGAGTTCCAAATGAGACTTCGTCTGCCTCGGAGCCTGTCTGCGGCTTCGACTCTCGTCGGCGCGGCGATCGCCGTGGGCCTCGCCGACCCCGCGCTCGCCGCCGGCAACGCGCCTGTTCCCAATCCCGGCGACACGGCCTGGGTGCTCATTTCCTCGGCGCTGGTGCTGATGATGTCCGTCCCGGGCCTCGCTCTGTTCTACGGCGGCCTGGTGCGCTCGAAGAACATGTTGTCCGTGCTCACGCAGACCTTCGCGATCGTCGCGCTGGTCGGCGTCGTCTGGACGCTCTACGGCTATTCGCTCGCCTTCGGCGACGGCGGCTCGCTCAACGCCTATATCGGCGGCTTCAACAAGCTGCTCATGAAGGGCGTCGACGCCTCCTCCAACGCGCCGACCTTCACCCCCGGCCATGTGATTCCGGAATACGCGTATTTCGTGTTCCAGATGACCTTCGCCATGATCACGCCGGCTCTCATCATCGGCGCTTTCGCCGAGCGCATCAAATTCTCGGCAGCCTTCGTCTTCGTGCTGCTGTGGGTGACGCTCATCTATTTCCCGGTCGCGCATTGGGTGTGGGGCGTCGCCGATCCGAACGCCATCGTCGATGCGGCCACCAAGCTCGCCGCCGCGACGACGGATGAAGCCAAGACCGCCGCTCAAGGCGAGATCGACACGCTGATCGGCTCTGTCGGCTGGATCGCCGGCGGCCTCGCTCCTTGGATGCACGGCACGGGCGCTCTGGACTTTGCGGGCGGCACCGTCGTCCACATCAACGCGGGCATCGCCGGCTTTGTCGGCGCGCTGATCCTCGGCAAGCGCATCGGCTACGGCAAGGAGGCGCTGCCGCCTCACTCGCTGACGCTGTCCATGGTCGGCGCCTCGCTGCTGTGGGTGGGCTGGTTCGGCTTCAACGCCGGCTCCAACCTCGAGGCCAATGGCACGACGGCGCTCGCCTTCGTCAACACCATGGTGGCGACCGCCGCGGCGGCGCTCTCCTGGCTGCTGGCGGAATGGGCGCTGAAGGGCAAGCCGTCGCTGCTCGGCCTGATCTCGGGCGCCGTGGCCGGCCTCGTCGCGGTGACGCCGGCTTCCGGCTACGCCGGTCCGATCGGCTCCATCGCGCTCGGCTTCATCGTCTCGCCGATCAGCCTGTTCTTCGTCTCCAAGGTGAAGAACCTCTTCGGCTATGACGACTCGCTCGACGTGTTCGGCGTGCACGCCATAGGCGGGATCACCGGCGCTCTGGCCACGGGCATTCTGGTGAGCCCGGACCTCGGCGGCGTCGGCATCACCGACTACACCAACATCGGCGAGAATTTCGCCGGCAAATACGACATGGCGCAGCAGATGATCTCGCAGGCGACGGCCGTCGGCGCGACGATCCTCTACTCGGGCATCGGCTCGGCGATCCTCTACAAGATCGTCGATGTGGTGATCGGCCTGCGCGTCGCTCCGGATCAGGAGCGCGAGGGCCTCGACATCGCCGAGCACGGCGAGCGCGCCTACAACTACTGAGACCTTCGTCTCGCGAAACGCAGAACGGCGCCCCACGGGGCGCCGTTTTTGTTTGCAAGAGCCGACACGCGTGACCGCTCTCAGACTCGTTTCGTCATCATCCAGCCGCCGAAGAGGAAGGTCTGATAGAAGCGGATGGGCGCGTCGAAGCCCGCCTCGTGCAGCAATTCGAGCAATTCACTCTCGGAAACGAAGGCGATGTCATTCTCGATATGGGCGCGATCCTTCTCCAGTTCCGGCGCAGCGACTCCATGGGACGCGTAGGACGCCAGCCATGCGTCCAGCAGCGCGCCGAATTCGCTCGACGCTCTGTCACCGAAAAGGTCGGCGAGGATGAATGATCCTCCAGGCTTCAGCAGCGACGAGATCGCGCGGAAATAGGCGAGCTTCTCCTCCCGCCCCGCGATGAAGTGGGACACGAAGATAGACGAAGCGGCGTCGAAGGACGTCGCTGATCGAAACTCCTGCACACGCCCCTGGAAATAGGCGACGCGCTCCGCCATGCCCGCGGCGGCGACACGGTTCCGGCAAGCCGTCATCATATCGATCGAGACTTCGACCGCGGTGAAGCGCCAGAGGGGAAAACGGCTGCCGAGAGCGAGAATCTCGGCGCCCGTTCCAGCGCCGGCGGAGAGAAATTCGGCGCGCTCCGGCAGGCGCGAGAGCCAAGCCGTCGTCATGTGATGCAACGCGTCATAGCTCGGACAGAACGATCGAATGCGCCGATCGTATCGCGTCGCGGAAGCCTCGTCGAAATGCGCCGCCGCGTCGAATGCGTCGTCGGGCCGTGACATGAAAATTCCCTATCCGAAATCGGCGCGCGAGCGCTAACCGCCCACGACCCGCGCCACCACTTTCGCGGTATAATCCACCATGGGCACGATGCGCGCGTAATTGAGCCGCGTCGGGCCGATGATGCCCAGCGCGCCGACGATGCGCTTATTGCCGTCGCGCAGCGGCGCGGCGATCATCGAGGAGCCGGAGAGCGAGAACAGCCGATTCTCCGAGCCGATGAAGATGCGCACGCCCTCGCCGGTCTCGGCGCGCTCGAGGAGATCGATGACCTCGGTCTTGGTCTCGAGGTCGGAGAACAGCAGGCGGATGCGGTCGAGATCGGCCATAGCGGTCAGATCCTCGAGCAGATTGGCCTGTCCGCGCACGATCAGCTGGCGATGTTCCGCCCCCGCCCCGCCCCAGCTGGCGAGCCCGGCGTCGACGAGCCGGGCGGTCAATTCGTCGAGCTCGTTCTGCGCCGCCTTGCGCGCATCCTCTATTTCCGAGCGGACCTGGCCGAGGGTGAGGCCGCGAATGCGGGCGTTGAGATAATTGGCCGCCTCGATCAGCGAGGAGGCGGGCAGATCGCGCGGCACCTGCAGCACGCGATTTTCGACCGAGCCATCCTCCCCCACGAGAATGGCGAGCGCGCGCTCGGGCTCGAGGCGCACGAACTCGATCTGCTTCAGCCGCGCATTGTCCTTGCTCGTCACCACCACGGCGGCGCCGCGGGTGAGGCCGGAGAGCATGCTCGTGGCCTCGGCCAGCACGCCCTCGAGGTCATGGTCCTTGGAGGCGGCCTCGACCTGCGCCTCGATCTGCGCGCGCTCATCCTCGGCGACGTCGCCGATCTGCAGCAGAGAATCGACGAAAAAGCGCAGGCCGAGCTCTGTGGGCATGCGGCCGGCGCTGGTGTGCGGCGCATAGACGAGTCCGAGCTCCTCCAAATCCTGCATCACATTGCGCACCGAGGCCGGCGACAGCGCCATGGGCAGCAGCCGCGAGAGCTGGCGCGAGCCGACGGGATCGCCGCTCGACAGATAGGTGTCGACGATCTGGCGAAAGATTTCGCGCGGCCGGTCGCCGAGATTGGCGAAGCTCTGCGCGCCGGCGGGAGGTATCGGATGGCCCATGCGGATCATGACGGAAGAATGGCGCCTCGGCGGCGCGGGTCAAGCCCGGTCTACGTGCAAGCCCGGTCTGCGTGAAGGAGCGAAGGGATTTCAGATAGGCGCTCCGCGCCGAGCTGGCCACAGCGTCAACCGATATCGGGCGGAATATGCCGAGCGAGGTCCATGGCGTCATGCAGGATGCGCAGCACTTCGACGACCTTCCCCTCCGCCGCGCGATACATGATGAAATGCCGTCCTCGGCGGCCGCGCCGTGCGAGGTGGAGCGTGCGAACACCGGGGAGGATTTCGTCCCGCGCCCTGCTACCCGCCACATTCGGCCCTTGCGTCAGCTCGGCGAGGGCGTCCATGAGCGTCGCTTTGTAGATTGCGGTCTGGCGCGGCCCGAAGGTTTCGGCCGTATATTGCAGGATACGCAGAAAATCGCGCTCCGCCTCGGCGCCGAGGCGGATGCGCCAAGACGTCTCGGTCACTTTTCCGAGGCCCCGGAGGCGGCGAGCGCGTCTAGATGCGCGAGAAGCGAGGAGGCGTCGGCGAATTCTTTGAACTCGGCCCGGTCGAAAGCCGAAGCGCCTTCTCTCGCCGCGCTGCGCAGGGCTTCGAGCTTGCGCGCTTCCTCGATCTCACGGCTCTCGACGAGGCGCAGGCCTTCCCGCAACACCTCGCTCGCATTCTGATAGCGCCCGCTCTGGACGAGCGCCTCGATCAGGCTTTCCTGCCTCTCCGTGAGGACGACATTGCGGGTCGGCATGGACGGCTCCCTTTTTTCCAAATCCTAACCCCTATTGGCATATAATGCCAGCAGCGCGGGATGGCGAGCGAAGCCGACGCCCTATCTTTCCTGGATATGGTTGTGGGCGGGACAGGCGCGATGCGAGACGAAATCCTCGTCGATCTGGCTTTGCAGGGCGGCGGCGCGCATGGCGCCTTCACCTGGGGCGTGCTCGATCGGCTGATCGAGGAGCCTTGGCTGCGCATAGACGGGGTCTCCGGAACTTCCGCCGGGGCGATGAACGCGGCCGCGCTCATCCATGGATTCTCGCAGGGCGGCGTCGAGGGCGCCCGTGCGACGATGGAGGAGTTCTGGCGGCGCGTCGCCGCCGCAGCCCGCTTCAGCCCGCTGCAGCGCAGCCCGCTGGATATGGCGCTCGGCCGCTGGACGCTGGACAATTCGCCGGCCTTCGTCGCCATGGACATGACCTCGCGGCTGGTCTCGCCCTATGACCTCAACCCCGCCGGCGCCAATCCGCTGCGCGACATATTGTGCGAGACCATCGATTTCGAGCGTCTGGCGCGTTCGCCGATCAAGCTCTTCGTGACGGCGACCAATGTGCGCACCGGCCGCGCGCGCGTTTTCCGCAACGCCGATCTCAGCGCCGAGGCGCTGCTCGCCTCCGCCTGCCTGCCGACAATGTTCCAGGCGATAGAAATCGACGGCGAGGCCTATTGGGACGGCGGCTACGCCGGCAATCCGACCATCACGCCGCTGGTGCGAGAATGCGCGTCGCAGGACACGATTTTGGTGCAGGTCAATCCGATCGAGCGCAAGGAGACGCCGCGCAGCGCGATCGATATTTTGAACCGGCTGAACGAGATTTCCTTCAACTCGCCATTGCTCAAAGAGCTGCGCATGATCGCGCTGCTGCGCGAGGTCGCCGATCCCGGCCATAGCGAGGGCGCGCGCTGGGCCTCCATGCGCATTCACGCCATCGCGACGGACATGGCCGCGGAGCTGTCGGCCTCCTCCAAGCTGATCGCCGAATGGGATTTCCTGCTGATGCTGCGCGAGGAAGGAAGACGCCGCGCAGAGGAGTTTCTCGAGCGCAATGGCGATGCGCTGGGGAAGCGCTCGAGCTTCGATCTCGCATCTATGCTGGACTATGTGTGACGCGCGCCGATGAGCGTCGGCGCCAGAGCGGCGAGATTGGCGCGATAGGCGTCGAGCGAGAAATGCGCGTCATAGAAGCGGCGCATCTCGCTCGCCGCGCGCTGCGTCTCGCTCGGAACGCGCGCGTCGACCGCCGCGGCCTTCAACGCGCGCGCAAAATCTTCCGCGCTGTCGGCAATCGTCACATCGGTAAAGCGCGCGAGATCGACATGCATTCCGCGAAAGGCGTGGGTCGTCGAGACGAGCGGCAGGCCGCTCGCCAGCGCCTCCACCGTCTTGATGGAGAGGCCATGGCCGCTGATCGTCGGCAGCAGCACGAGCCGCGCCGTCGCATAAGCGGCGCCCGGATCGTCGACGCGGCCGACGAAACACGCGCGATGCGCCGCATAGAGCGCGGGATCGCGCGCCTTCACGCCGGCGTCGACATTGCCGACGATGCGCAAATGCGGAATTTTCGTATCGCCGAGAACCTCGCGCAGGAACCAGCAGACGCTATCGACATTGGCGCTATTGTTGCTGGCGACGAGCAGAATATCCTCGCCGCCGGGGCCGAGCGGCGCTTCCGGCGCGCTCGGATAGAGCAGCGCATGCTGCTTCTGAGGCAGCAGCGCGCGGAAATCATCATATTCCTGCGCATTGAGATGCAGCAGAAGATCGGCGCCGCGCATCAGATCGAGCTCGCGGGCGAGCATTTGCTCATAGGTCACGCGCGGCGGCAGCAAGGGCGCACGCTCGTTCATCAGCGCGAATTGGCGTGCTTGCAGATCATGGCTGTCGAGCATTATGGGCGCGCCGCGCGCGAGGCGCTTCGCCACCGACATCAGGAAGAAATGATTGCAATGCACGAGATCGAAGCGGCGATCCATGAGGCCCAGCGGCAGCTCCGCGCGCTCGGCGACGCCGGCGCGAATGACCGCCTGATCGCCATGGAGAAAGGGCCACAGAACATCGCGCAGAAAGCGCGGCGCCGCGAAAGCGTGGAAAGACGCGCCGCCGAACCAGCGTTCGCCTCGCGATAGCTCGGGCGTCGCCTCGACGAAAGCGCGCCAGCGCCAGGCGCGTTCCGGCGTGAAGCCGGGCAGATCGCATATGGCGACCGGCGCGACGCGGGCGCCGAGCGCGCGATAGGCCGCGACCTGCCCCAGCACGACGCGATATGTGCCGCAGGAGTGCCAGGCCGGATGCACAATGGCGACATGACGCCCGGCGAGCGGCAGAGAAGCAGTGTCTTTCATTGCGTGAGCGTCGTTCATCGCACGAGCAACGGCGCGGCCGTCTCGTGCAAGGCGCGCGCATAGGCCGCAGGGCTGAACATATCGTCATAGAGGCGGCGCGTGTCGGAGACTTCGCGCGCGCCCGCGTCGCGACGCTGGCCGATCTCGCGCAGGGCGGCGGCGAAATCGGCGGCCTCATCGGCGAGAATGACATTGCCGAGCCGCTCGGGATCGATGGCCATGCCGCGAAACGCCCGGCGCGTGGCGATGAGTGGCGCGCCGCTCGCCATCGCCTCCACCGCCTTCACCGAGAGGCCATGCCCTTCGATCGTCGGCAGCAGCACGCAGGCGGCCTGCGCATAGACGGCGCCGATGTCGTCGATGCGCCCCTTGAACAGCGCGCGGTGAGACTCGTAGAGCGATTTGTCGAGGCGCTTCACGCCCGAATCGATATTGCCGTAGATCTCCACCTCGACGCTAGGCGCGAGCGGCGCGACCTCGCGCAGGAACCAGCGCAGGCTGACGAAATTTCCGTAATTGTCGCTGGCGACGATGATGATGCGATCGCCGCCCGGCCCGCAGGGAACCGGCGCAATGGCGGGATAGACGAGGCGATGACGCGCCTGCGGCAGCAGACGGACGAACTCCGCCCGCTCCTCCTCATTGAGATGTATGCAGAGATCCGCCGCGCGCATCCACTCGAGCTCTACCGACAACATATCGTCATAGGTCACGTAGGGGGGCAGGAAAAAGCCGCCCTGATTGCGCAGAATATATTGTCGCGCTTGTATGTCCTGCGTCTCGACCATGACCGGCGCATTTCTTCCACGAAGCAGTCGAGCAACAAAGGGCAGCGTGAAATAATGATTCGCATGCACGAGATCGACATTCTCGTCTGCGAGGCCGGGAGGAAGAGCGACGAGCTTGGCGAGCTCGACGAGCCAGGTCGCCTGATCGCCATGGATCAGCCGCCACCACGCATGGGCGAGAAAGGACGGCGAGAGAGCGGCGAGCCGGCTCGGCCCGCAGAAATAGCGCTTGTCGGCCGGCAGATCGGCGGAGGCGGCGAAATAGGCCTCCCAGCGCGGCCCACGCGGCGGCCGCGGGGCCGGCGTGTCCATCAGAGCGACGGAAATCGTCCGCGCTCCGAGCGCGCGATAGGCCTCGAGCTGGCTGACATTGACCTGATAGCTGCCGCAGGAATGCCAGGCGGCGTGAACCACCGCGACCGTCTTCCCCGCGAGCGGCCCCACGGCGACGGAAGCGTCGTTGGAAACAAGCTGCTCGATCGACCCCTCCCGTTCCGCGCGACGATGGGACGCAGGCGCGCCCCACCCACCCCCAATGAGGAAGAGGCTCGGCCGGCGTGGTGCGAAGCCCCGAGACTCGGAGAGCACCCCCTCCCGAGCGCCTTCGGCGCTCGACCTCCCCCTCGAAGGGGGAGGTGGAAACGCCTCTTCCTGCGCGTCCCCGTATCGGCCCGCCCCGCTTGCCCTGCGGCCGCGTTTCCAAGTAGACGGGGTATATGAGCCTTCGACCCGCAAATCCAGATTTTTCCCTGCCACGCGCCGCCCCCGATCAGAGCGGGGCCGCGGCCGGCAAGCGTTATGGGATCGCCATCGTCGGCAATGACAAGATCATCGACTGGCTGCTCCCCTTCCTCGAGAGCTATGCGCAGACCAACGCGCATCTGCCGCTCTATCTCGTCCCCTATGACGAGAATGTCGCGCAGACGCGGCGCGCGGCGGACATATACGGCGCGCATTTCATCGAGGAGGTTCCCGAGGCGATCGACAGACTCGCCGCCGAGCTCTATCCCGGCCCGTTCAACGGCAATCGCCGCCGGCTGCGCAAGCTGCAGGCCCTCGCCCTGCCGCTCGACGAGGTCGCCTATGTCGATGTCGATGTGGTGCTCTATCGCGATTTCTCGCCCATTTTCGGCCGGCTCGAGGCCAAGAAGACGGAATTCATCGTCGCCTCGCCGAGCTTCGAATATGTCTATAACGAGAAGAAGGCCAATTACCCCTTCCTGCGCGACGCGCTGCTGTTCAACGACGGCTTTTGGGTCACGTCCAACCAATATTTGAAGCTCGACCATTTCATCGAGACGATGCGCGAGGACGCCAAGCTCTTCCACGAGGTGCGCAAGCGCGGGCAGCTCTTCGCCCAGCCTCTGGTGAATTTCGTGACGCATCGGCGCGGGCTCGCCATCACGCTTTTGCCGCACTGCGTCGAGCGCGCCTCGCATGAGAGCTTCTATCAGGCGCCCGGAATCACCTTTTCCGAGGGCAAGCCGCTCGATCCAGACGGCAAGGAAATCTACTTCTGCCATTGGGCTGGGGCGACCGCCCTCCCCTCGACGGGCGTTTTCGACGCCTCGTGGAAGGAGTTTTCCAAAGCCGCCTGGACGAAATTTCGCAAATAGGCCGAATTCCGCTATGAGACTGCCGTGCGGCGGCGGCCCTCCCTCCGGGACGGGTCGATTTCGTCGCACGGAACAGGACACATGCCTCGCCTACTTTTCCTCTATCTCGCACGGCGCATCCTGTTCAGCACGCTCGTCGTCCAGCTCGCGCTCATCGTGCCGGTCGTGCTCTCCTATCTGCTCTACACGCTGACCCCGGCGGCGATTCGCGCCGGCCTGCTGGCCCCGGCGCTGGTCGGCACCATGCCGACAGTCGGCTTCATCACTCTGCCCATGGCCATAGGCGTCGCCACGGCGCTCGAATTCGCACGCATGTCCAATGAGGGCATGATCGCCGTGCTCTATGCGCTGCGGCTGTCCGTATGGTCCATCTGCCGGCCCGCGATCGTCTGCGCCGGCGCGCTGGTCGTCTTCGGCTATGGGCTCGCCAATCTCATGGCGCCCTATTACGCCAGCGGCCTGCAGGACGTCATCAATGTGGTGCGCAACTCGCTCAATCACCGCATGCTGGACGCGGCGCATTTCTACACTTTCGACAATGGCGTGAAGACTCTCTATCTCCAGCGCTGGGAGTCGCCGGACGTCGCCGTCAATCTCTTCGTGCGGCAGATTTCCATCGAGAAGCGCCAGGAGGAGACGATCACCGCGGCGCGTGCAGAGTTCCGCCGCCAGCCCTCCGGCGTCGTGGTGGCGCTGTCCAACGGCAGCATTCAAACCAAGCCCTTCGACACGGACGAGGTCCGCATCGCCAATTTCGACGAATATGCGATGGCGCTGCCGATGCAGGGTAGCGAATCGCTGCCGCCGCGCAATTGGCGCGGCGTCTATGAGCTGACTCTGCCGGAATTCATCGCCAATTGGCAAACCGCCAAGCTCGACCGCCGCCAGGCCGGCGAATGGATGGCGGAGGCGGCCAAGCGCTTCGGCGTGCCTTCGCTCGCCATCGCGCATACGCTGCTCGCCATGGCGCTGGTCTTGACCTTCGGCAGCGTCACCGGGCGACGCGGCAGCATGAGCTCGCTGGTCATCATCGCCATTCCGGCGACGCATATTTTCTTTCTGGTGGCGCTCGAATCGCTGCTGCGCGCCGATGCGCGCTTCGCCTTTCTTCTGGCGGGAGCGGCGGCGCTCGAGATCGGCGTGTCGATCCTGCTGATCTACCGGCGCAACAGAAACACCAGCCCGATGCGCAAGCTCTCGGCCTTCGAGACCATCGCCGCGGAGCCGCAGACCCTCGCGGCCTGACCAACCTTCGTCATCGCGAGGAGCGAAGCGACGCGGCGATCCAGGGGCCGCCCTCGACTCCTGGATTGCTTCGCTTCGCTTGCAATGACGACATCACGCGGCGGCGAGCACGACCTCGCGATAATGGGGAATGACGACATCCGGCGCGCCGGTCTCGCGCACCGCGCCCTCGTCGATCCAGATCACGCGGTCGCAGAGATCGCCGAGGAAGCGCAGATCGTGCGAGACCATCAAAATGGTCCCGGTCTTGGCGAAATCGGCGATGAAGGCCTCGCATTTGGCCTGGAACACCTCGTCGCCGACCGACAGCGCCTCATCGACGATGAGAATATCGGCGTCGGCGTTGGCGCAGATGGCGAAAGCGACGCGCGCCACCATGCCGCTGGAATAGAGCCGCATTGGCTGATCGAAGAAAGGCCCGATATCGGCGAATTCGGCGATGGCCGGCAGGCGCTTCTCCACCTCCTTGCGCTTGAGACCGAGGATCGCGCCGCCGATCATGGCGTTCTCGCGTCCGGTGAGCAGGCCGTCGAAGCCCGAGCCCAGCGCCAGAATCGGCGCCACGCGGCCCTTCACCTCGAAGGAGCCGCGCGTCGGCCGCGTGATGCCGCAGAGAATTTGCAGCAGCGTCGTCTTGCCCGCGCCATTGCGGCCGATAATGCCGACCTTCTCGCCCTTGCCGACCTCGAAGCCTATGTCGTGGAGCACCCAATGCTCCTGATAGAACTTCTTCCACAGGCCGAACAGGATCTGCTTCAGCTGGTCGTTGCGATGCAGATAGAGCTGGAACGCCTTGCCGACGCCGTCGCAGCGGATGATGGGTTCAGATGACATCGACGATGACCGATTTGTAGCGCATGAAGAACTGATAGCCGAACAGGAATATCCCGTAAGACACCAGCGACAGCGCGACATAAGCGATGGGATTGGGCAGCACGCCGTCGAGCGCTACGCCGCGCAGCATCTCTATATAGTCGCCGACGAGATTGAGGCGCAGCCAGATCGAGATATGCGAGGGCATCTGATCGAGCCGATAGAAGATCGGCGTCGCGAACATCAGCACCGGCACGACCGACACCATGATATGCGCCACATCGCGGGTGAAGGCGCCGAGCGCCATCAAAAACCACACCACGCCGAGCATGAAGCAGGCGAAGGGCAGAATCAGCAGCGGCGCGAAAAAAATCGTCATCGGCAATTCGCCGGCCGTCAGCAGGCGGAAGACCACATAGACGCCGAGGCTGATGCCGCCATAGACGAAGGCGCGAATCGTCGCCACCCAGGCGATGGTCTCGCTGGGAAAGATCGACTTCTTCACGAAGGTCACATGCTCGTGCAGCAGGCCCGGCCCGCGATAAGCGAGCTCGCTGAACAAATTGAAGACGATGAGCCCGATGAAGATGCCGGCCGCGTAATCGCTGGTGCTCATGCCCGCGGACAATTGCGGAACCGTTATAGAAAACAAAACGGTATAGGTGAGCAGCATGATCAGCGGGGCGAGCACGGCCCAGAGCGGCCCGAGCACGGAGCCGCGGAATCTGGAGGTGAGCTCCCGCCGCACCACGGCGCGGATGAGCTCCCTATGGTGCCAGGCCCGCTCAAAGGGAGCGACATAGGCGATGGGCGGTATCTGAGCGAGCGACAGGCCGAACCTCCTGGGATCGAATGCGGCGGCGCAGCCGCATAGACCAGCTCGGCGCCGCCTCTGTCAACGGTCCGGCGCCGCGCGGGCCGGATCGGCCGGGCGCCGCCCGGCCAGGGTCGACCTCGGCTTGACGCGGCGCCGCGCGGTTCCTACTCTTTCGGAAAAGTTTCAATTCGAAAGGAAAGCCATGTCTGCCGTGACCGTCAAAGTCTCCGATGCGAGCTTCGAAGCCGAGGTTCTGAAATCCGACCAGCCGGTCGTCGTGGATTTCTGGGCCGAATGGTGCGGCCCCTGCCGCACCATTGCGCCGGCGCTCGAGGAGATCGCCACCGAGCTCAAGGACAAGCTCAAGATCGTCAAGCTCAACGTCGACGAGAATCCCAATGTCGCCGGCATGCTGGGCATTCGCTCCATCCCGACTCTCATCATCTTCAAGGACGGCAAGGCCGCCTCGCAGAAGGTGGGCGCCGCGCCCAAGGGCGAATTGCTGCGCTGGATCAACGGCGCTATATAAGCGCTCGACGTAGCGGGAGTGAAGGCGTAAATCCTCAGAGCATGAACCTCTCGGATTTTGCGCCTTCCCTCCAGTTCTCCCCGCAGGAGCTGACGGCGATCGTCCTCAGCCTGAAGGTCGCGGGGACGGCCACGGCGTTCTCCCTGCCGCTCGCCGTCTTCGTCGCCTATGCTCTGGCGCGCTGGCGCTTTCCCGGCCATGCGGCGCTGAACGCCTTCATTCATCTGCCGCTGGTCATGCCGCCGGTCGTCACCGGCTTCGCCCTGCTGCTGCTGCTCGGCCGCAAGACGCCGCTCGGCGCCTTCCTCGCGGAATATTTCGGCATTGTCTTCGCCTTTCGCTGGACCGGCGCGGCGCTGGCCGCCGCCGTGATGAGCTTTCCGCTGATGATCCGCCCGATTCGCCTCTCCTTCGAGAGCATCGACGAGCGGCTGGCGCTCGCCTCGCGCTCGCTGGGCGCCGATCCACTGTGGACCTTCTTCCTGGTGACGCTGCCTCTAGCGGCGCCGGGCGTCATCGTCGGCTCGATTCTCGGCTTCGCCAAGGCGCTCGGCGAGTTCGGCGCAACGATCACCTTCGTCTCCAATATTCCCGGCGAGACGCAGACGATTCCCTCCGCCATCTACAGCTTCACCCAGACGCCGGACGGCGACGCCGACGCGCTGCGGCTCGCCGCCGTATCGGCGACGATCGCCGTGGCCGCCCTCGTCGTCTCGGAGATTTTGCAAAAGCGCGCCGATGCGACGCGAGCCGGCAAATGATCGGCGTCGATATAAAATTGCGCCGGGGCGATTTCACTCTCGCCGCCGCCTTCACCTCCAAGGCCCGCATCCTCGCGCTGCATGGGCCGTCCGGCTCCGGCAAGACGACGCTCGCCCATCTCGTCGCCGGCCTCGCGGCGCCGGACGAGGGCCATATCGTCGTCAATGGCGCGCTTCTCGTCGATACGGCGCAGCGTCTCTTCGTGCCGCCGGAGAAGCGCCGAATCGGCCTCGTGTTTCAGGATGCGCTGCTGTTTCCGCATTTCGACGTAAAGACGAATATTCTGTTCGGCCGCTTCTTCACGCCCAAGGCGGAGCGCCGCGTGCCATTCGAGGCCGTGGTCGAGACGCTCGGCGTCGCGCATCTGCTGCGCCGCCGCGCCGGCGCGCTCTCGGGCGGCGAGCGGCAGCGCGTCGGCCTCGCCCGCGCCCTGCTCTGCTCGCCGCGCCTATTGGTGATGGACGAGCCCATGGCCTCGCTCGACTATGACCGGCGCCAGGAGATCATGACGCTGATCGAGCGGCTGCGCGACGAATTCTCGATTCCGATCCTGCTCGTCTCTCACGCGGCCGACGAGATATTGCGCCTCGCCGACGAGGTGATCTCGCTCGAGCGCGGCGGCATTGTCGCGCAGGGCCTGCCCTCGGAGACGCTCGCCGCCGCGAGCCGATATACGGAAGGCGGCCGCTTCTCGGTGGTCAGCGCGCTGGTGGCGCATGTCGGCGCCTTTGATGCGCGTTATGGCGTGACGCGGCTCGCGCATCCCTCGGGCGAGATCGTCGTCGCGGCGCATATCGTCAACGGCGACCGGAAGGTGCGCGCGCTCATCAACGCCACCGATGTGGCGCTCGCCTACCGCAAGCCGGAGAACACCAGCATACGCACCGTGCTTCTCGGCCGCATCGTCGCGATCGACGAGGACGCGAGTCCGCTCGCCTTCGTGCGGCTCGAGCTCGAAGGCGGCGATCGGCTCATCTCGGCGACGACGCGGCTATCGGTCGCCGAGATGAATCTGAGCGTCGGCGCGCAAGTCTATGCGCTGGTGAAATCGGTGGCGCTGGACGAGAGAGAACTCCGCGCAAACGCGTGAGCCCGCCGCTGCGCGAGCATGGCGACGCCGCTTCGCGGACGGCTCCCTCGGACACGAATCCTCGAACCGAAATCATAGGAATTCGTTAGCTCTTTCATTTAGATGTTTATTAAGACCTCCATGCGATCTTCAAAACCGCGAAGCCTCCGATAAGGGATCGCTTCGTATTCGCGCCGAACAGGACAGATGATCTGTCCGCCGCCGGCCCGGCCAGGAACTCGCGAGCCCATTCCGGCTCGCAGGACTCCGCTGGAGGCACGGCCAAGCGCGACGGTGTTCTCCAAAAACCTTCGTGACCAAGGCACAGCCGCCGGCCCCTCGCGCCGGAGCGATCGCTCGCGCGTCCTCGCTGCGTCCTACGCTCACGCCCGATGCGGACCGAGCGCGCTCGGGCCGAGAACCGTCACGCCGTCAAACTTTCGTTTCTTCGTAAACAGCTTCATTGGAAGCGGAGCGCCCGATGACCTCGATCTTCACCTCTCTCACCGCCACTCAGGTTGCCGGGCTCACCACGACGATCATATCCAATCTGACGACAACGGACATAGCGGCGCTCAGCACCACGCAGGCGGCGGCGCTCAAATCGACGCAGCTCAACGCGCTCAACTCGACCGATCTCCAATCTTTCGCGCAGACGCAGATCGCAGCGCTCTCGGCCAACGCCATCGCCGGCCTCTCGCTCGCGCAGATCGGCAATTTGACGACGACGCAAGCCGACGAATTCACCGCCACTCAGGTCGCGGCGCTCACCTCCTCGCAGATCGGCGCGCTCACCTCGACCGAGCTGGAGGGATGGGACGCCACACAGATCGGCGCGCTCACCTCCACGCAGATCGGCAAGCTCACCACAACGGCGATCAGCAATCTCTCGACGACGCAGATTTCCTCGTTGAGCCAGACGCAGGTGCGCGGCCTCACCACCTCGCAGCTCAATGCGCTGAGCACCGACGATCTCATCGCGGTCAATCTCGCCAATCTGACCACCTCCCAGATCGCCGGACTCGACGGCGCCGCGGCCGGCAATCTCTCCACCACTCAGGCGGAAGGCCTCAGCGCCTCGCAGATCGGCGCCCTGTCGGCGACGGCTTTCGCCGGCCTCTCATCGACGGAAGTCCAGGCCTGGAGCACCACGCAGCTCGCCGGCCTCACCGCAACGCAGCTCGGCAAGCTCACCACCACGGCGCTGTCCAACCTCTCCACCACGCAGGTCACCGACCTCACCTCGACGCAGGTGCGCGGCCTCACCGCCACGCAGATCGGCGGCCTCGCCGCCTCCTATCTCGACGCTATCGATGCGGCCGACTTCTCGACAAGCCAGATCGCGGCCTTCAGCGCGACAAGCGTCGGCGATCTCTCGACGACCCAGGTCGCCAACCTCACCTCAACCCAGATCGGCTCGCTCTCGGCCACCGCCTTCGGCGCGCTGACCTCGACCGAGGTGCAGGCCTTCACCTCCACGCAGCTCGCCGGCCTCACCGCCACGCAGATCGGCAAGCTCAGCACGACGGCGATCTCGAACCTCTCCACGACGCAGGTCACTGATCTGACCTCGACGCAGGTCCGCGGCCTCACCGCCACGCAGATCGGCGGCCTCGCCGCCTCCTATCTCGACGCTATCGACGCGGCCGACTTCTCGACAAGCCAGATCGCGGCCTTCAGCGCGACAAGCGTCGGCGATCTCTCGACGACC